>JAWXBA010000123.1:0-5485 GCA_034439775.1 Gemmatimonadota bacterium
CCCAGGCCCTTCATCGCACCTTCAGACTCCCCATTCCCCATTCCCCGTTCCCAATTCTCCGTTAGCTTCCTTACCGGACGTCCTGCGCCGACCGCCCCCCTCCGGAGTGGCCGACCTCGACCGTAAGAGGCGTCGTCCCATGACCATGACAGGCCCGGTTGCCGGCACCGCCCGGGAGTCCCGCGAGTCCGCTGTAGTCCGTTTTGCCGGCGACTCCGGCGACGGCATGCAGCTCACCGGCTCGCAGTTCACCACCGAGTCGGCGCTGGCCGGCTCCGACTTGACCACCTTTCCCGACTTCCCCGCCGAGATCCGCGCCCCGGTGGGCACCACCTTCGGGGTCTCGGCGTTCCAGATCCATTTCGGGTCGGTGGATGTGATGACCGCCGGCGACGAGCTCGACGTGCTCGTGGCCATGAACCCCGCCGCGCTGATTACCAACCTGCATGACTTGCGCCTGGGTGGCCTGATCGTGGTGGACAGCGCGGCATTCACGACGCGCAACCTGGAAAAGGCCGGCTACAAAGCCAATCCGCTCGAGGACAACAGCCTGGCGCCGTACCAGCTGCTCTCGCTCGACGTTACCCGGCTGACCCAACTGGCGGTGGCCGATGCCGGGATTTCATCCAAGGAAGCCCTCCGCTGCCGCAACATGTGGGCGCTCGGACTGATGCTATGGATGTATGGCCGCAGCCGGGAGGCCACCCGTGGCTGGCTCAAGAAGAAGTTTGCCAAGAACGCCCCGATCGCCGAGGCAAATGTTGCCGCCCTGGATGCGGGGCACGCTTACGGCGAGACGGCCGAATTGGGCCACGGCCTCCATGGCTTTACGGTAACCCGCGCCGACCTGGCACCGGGGCTGTACCGTACCGTGACTGGCACCGAGGCGATGGCGTGGGGACTGGTGGCCGGGTTGCAGGCCACCGGGCTCAAGCGGCTGGTGTTCGGATCCTATCCGATCACCCCGGCGTCGCCACTGCTGCATGTGCTGGCCAAGCTGCGGAAATTCGGGGTGGTGACGTTCCAGGCCGAGGATGAGATTGCTGCGGTCTGTTCCGCCATCGGCGCCAGTTACGCCGGCGCGCTCGGCGTGACCTCGAGTTCCGGGCCCGGCATTGCACTCAAGACCGAGGCGATCGGACTGGCGATCAGCACCGAGCTGCCGCTGGTGGTGGTGAATGTGCAGCGCGGCGGGCCGTCCACCGGGCTGCCCACCAAGACCGAGCAGAGCGACCTCTTCCAGGCGGTGTACGGCCGGAACGGCGACTCGCCGCTACCGGTCATTTCGACCAGCACACCGTCGGACTGTTTCGAAGTGGGGATCGAGGCGGTGCGACTGGCCACCAAGTACATGACGCCGGTGATCCTGCTGAGCGACGGCTACCTGGCGAACGCGGCCGAGCCGTGGCTGCTGCCCGATGTGAACTCACTGCCGCAGTTCCCGGTGGCGCAGCGGACCGACCCGGAAGGGTTTCATCCGTTCCTGCGCAATCCGGAGACGCTGGCGCGGGCGTGGGCGGTACCGGGCACCCCGGGGTTGGAGCACCGGATCGGTGGGCTGGAGAAGAGCGCCGAGACGGGGCACATCTCCTACGATCCCGCCAACCACCAGAAGATGACCGACCTTCGCGCCGCCAAGATCAACGGCATTGCCCGCGACATTCCGCGGCAGGAGGTTTCGCTCGGTGAGGAGACCGGCGATCTGGCGGTGGTGGGGTGGGGGTCCACCTGGGGACCGATCCAGCAGGCGGTGCGCCGGGCGCGCAATCGCGGTCAGTCGGTGAGCCACATCCAGATCCGCTACCTGCATCCGTTCCCCTCGAACCTGGGTGAGCTGTTGCGCGGCTTTGGCCAGGTGCTGGTGCCCGAGATGAACACCGGCCAGCTGGTGACGATGCTGCGCAGCACCTTCCTGGTGCCCGCCGAAGGGCTCAACAAGGTGAACGGGAAGCCATTCAAGATCGGTGAAATCACCGCGGCGATCGATGCCCGCCTGGAGGCCCAGTCATGACCACGCCGACGCTTGCCGCCAAGGACTACGCCTCCAATCAGGAGGTGCGCTGGTGCCCGGGGTGCGGGGACTACGCCATCCTCAAGGCGGTTACCAAGACGCTGGCCGACCTGCAGCTGGTCAAGGAAAATACGGTGTTCGTGTCGGGCATCGGCTGCGCGTCGCGGTTCCCATACTACATGTCCACCTATGGGTTCCATACCATCCACGGCCGGGCGCCGGCGATTGCCACCGGGGTCAAGCTGGCCAATCCCGAGCTGGACATCTGGGTGGTGATGGGTGATGGTGACGGACTGAGCATCGGCGGCAACCACACCCTGCACGTGCTGCGGCGCAACGTGGACCTGACGCTGCTGCTGTTCAACAACGAGATCTACGGCCTGACCAAGGGGCAGGCGTCGCCGACCTCCAGGCGCGGCACCCACTCGCCGTCCACCCCGCGCGGCTCGCTCGATACCCCGCTCATTCCCGGCGCCTTTGCGCTGGGCGCAGGGGCGCGGTTCTTTGCGCGCGCGGTGGATATCCAGCAGTCGCTGCTGGTGGACGTGATGCGCCGCGCCCACGACCACAGGGGTGCGGCGCTGGTGGAGATCTTCCAGAACTGCGTGGTGTTCAACGATGGAGTTTTCCACGAGTTTACCGCGCGCGACGTGGTGGACGACAACCAGGTCCACGTGGAGCACGGCAAGCCGCTGCGCTTCGGCAAGGGCGGGGTGCGTGGGCTGCGAGTGCGGCCGGGTACCCAGCAGCTCGAGGTGATTACCCCGGGCGAAGACGGAATGACTGACGCCGACGTGCTGGTGCACGACGAGCGGGACATCTCGCTGGCCAATATGCTGGTCCGGCTGGAAGCGCCGGTCTTTCCGGTAGCGGTGGGGGTGATCTACGACCATCCGGCCCGCACCTATGAGACCGACCTGATGGCCGAGGTGGCGGCGGAGAGTGCTGGCGGTGCCGGCGACCTGGGAGAGTTGATGGCGGGCGGTCAGACGTGGGAGCGGTAGCTGGGAATGGTATGAGTCAGTGTTCGGGGTCGTTCCGTGTATGGTGGGCGGGAACTGTGCGGATCAGGGTGCGGGAGAGTGCCCGGCATGGTGAGAGGGAACTGCAGGTAGGGTTGTTCCCGCTCAACGAATCACCTCGATCGGCACCCCCAGATCGAGCCCCTCCCAGGCGCGGTCGGCGGTGAGCACCGGCAGGCCGCGGATCATGGCGGTGGCCAGGCAGGCACGGTCGCCGAGGGAGAGTCCGCGATGTCGCGTTGATTCAAAGAGCTCTGCCGCGAGCACCGCTTCTTCAACGGACAGCGGGGCCAAGCTCAGCGAAGATTCGAGGAGATCGGCGAGCAACAGGTTCGGGTCAATGCCCTCCTGAGCCTCCTTGCTCAGAACCTCGACCAGGTTCACTGTCGAAATGAGGCCCTCGGGGAGCGCCGCTGCCACCCGTTCCTGCCCAGATTCTCGACGCAGAAACGCGAGGAGAGCCGATGCGTCGAGAACGATCACCGGCGGCGCTTCCGCTGCAAGTACTCTTCCTCTTCGTTCAGGAACTCCCGTCGCCGCTCGGCGATGAGCTCATCGACGGCGGACACGCCTGGCGGGACATGACGGTATCGTTCCGCGGCCCGGGCCTGCACATCCGTCGGCGAGAGCACGCCGGTTCCCTGCGTTGCGGATCCTGCGAGGATCTCCCGCGCCTCCGCCTCCATGCTGCGGCCGTTTCGGGCCGCGCGGATCTTCAGGGCGGCGTGGACCGCCTCGGGTAGGTTACGGACCAGGATTGTCGCCATGCTAGCATTGTAAGCATTGCTAGCATGCTCGTCAAGTTGAGCCATGGAGCCAATATCGGAGGGTCGCGCCAAATCATGTCATCCTTCTCCTGCAGCATCGGGCAGATCGGACGCAGCCTGTAACGGGGGCAGGGCAAGACCAAGAATCACGATGTCAGTCGGAGGCACGGCCGTGCTGGGCATGCCAGTCCCCGGCCACCTTGTTCTTCCTGTGGCTCTCGGTTCTTCGAGGATGATCCTCGGTTGATGGCAGCCGGTAGCATAGCTGGATGAACATTGAGGGCGACGGAGGGCTGCCACAGCAAGGAGCGCGGGACGAGGTCCGGATCAGGGCCCTCAGCGACCAGGTTCGCGGGGCGGCGCTGTCTTTACACGGATACCTGCGCCACGGCCATCTGGAACGGGTCTACGAAGCGGGGTTGGCTCACCGGCTACGACGGGTCGGCCTGCATGTCGAGGTGCAGGCCAGGCTCACGGTCTATGACGACGACGGAACACTGCTCGGCGAGTTCTACGCCGACCTGGTCGTAGCCGGATGCCTGATTGTCGAACTCAAGGCCCGGAAAACACTCTCCGACGACCACACCGCCCAAGTGCTCGGGTACCTCCGGGCCTCGGGGTTCCGCGACGCCATGTTGATCAACTTCGGGGGTCCACGACTGCAGGTCCGCAAGTTTGTGCTCTGAAGCATGTTGGCCACAAGAAGCACAAGAAGCACAAGAGGCACAAAGGGTTCGGTTGCCGCGTCCATCGCTCCGCCGGCACACCTTCGGTGGTGTTGGGGGTGCCCAACCCCACCCGGAAGAGGCCACGCCTCACCCCACCATCTGCAACCACCAACACCACCTAGGTCTTCCCCTCTTGTGCTTCTTGTGGCTCTTGTGGCTGATTACTCCTCATGACCCCACCTCCACATTGCCTCCGTCAGACGCAAACTTTGCGGTGGCTGGCGGCGGTTCTACTGCTGGCTCCCATGACGGGCGCTTGGGCTCAGCGGCCCGTCACCGTCCTCTCCTTCAATATCCGCTATGGGTCTGCCCAGGACGGCGACCATGTCTGGCCCAACCGCCGTGACCTCGTGGTGGACGTACTGCGCGACCACGCTCCGCAGCTGATCGGCATCCAGGAGGCGCTGCGATTTCAGTTGGATGAGATCGGCGCCGCGCTGCCGCGCTACCGCGAGGTCGGGGTGGGCCGCAGCGACGGCAAGACCGCCGGGGAGTATGCGGCGCTCCTGGTCGACACCACCCGCTTTGAGATCATCGGCGAGGGGACCTTCTGGTTCTCCGACACCCCGGAGGACCCCGGCTCGATGCACTGGGGGAATCGAATCACCCGGATCAGCAGCTGGGCTCGATTGGTGGACCGTACCACCCGCGACACGATTCGCATCTACAACGTGCACTGGGACCACGAGTCGCAGCCGAGCCGGGAGCGCAGTGCCGCGCTGCTGCTCGAGCGGATGCGCGCCGCCGAAGGCGACCGGATCCTCCTGACCGGTGACTTCAACGCCGACGAATCCAACCCCGCATTTCAGGCCCTGCTGGCCGACACCCGGCTCCCGCTGCGCGACACCTTTCGCGCCCTCCACCCCGATGCCCAGGTGGTGGGGACCTTCAATGGGTTCACCGGCGATTCCACCGGAGGCAAGATCGATGCGGTACTGGTGGGGAAGGGGTGGGAAG
>JAWXBA010000124.1:0-18881 GCA_034439775.1 Gemmatimonadota bacterium
ACTCGTCGTTGGTGCTGAACGAGGCTGGTCCCCGCATCGTGTCCAGGCCCCGAGGCTTGAGCCAGGCTGCTGCGGCCGTGAGCAGGGCATCAGCCACGGACTGATCGTCGATGCACTCGAAGAAACCGAAGAATCCGACCTGGTCGTGGTGAGTCTCGTTGTGGAGCTGATTCTGGATGGCTGCGATTCGGCCGACCACTGCGCCACCTCGTTCGGCCAGGAAGTACTCGGCGCTGGCGTGCTCAAAAAAGGGATTGCGCTGGCGATCGAGGAGGGCGTGGACATCGCGCCGGAGCGGCGGCACCCAGAGGGTGTCGGCGGCGTGGAGCCGGTAGGGCAGATCGATGAAGCGGCGGCGGTCGCGTGTGCTGGAGACCGGCCGCACCGCGACCGGACTGGTCAGATGACCCCCAGCTCCCGCCCGATCTTGCCGATCGTCTCAAGGCAGAAGTCGATCTGCTCGTCGGTGTGGGTGGCCATGAGGCTGGTGCGGAGCCGGCACGCCGAAGGCGGCACGGCGGGGGGCACGACGGGGTTGGTAAAGACTCCGGCGTCGAAACACTTGCGCCACATCAGCAGGGTCCGGTCGAGCGGGCCGATCAGGATCGGCACGATCGGCGTTTCACTCGGCCCGATGTCAAAGCCCAGCTGCTTGAACCCGTCCTGGAGCCGGCGGGTGTTGTGCCAGAGCCGGGCACGGCGCTCGTCATCTGTACTGAGGACTTCGAGGGCGGCCAGCACCCCGGCGGTGTTGGCCGGCGGCAGCGAGGCGGTAAAGATCAGGGGGCGGGCATGGTGCCGCAGGTAATTGATGACCTTGGCCGAGGCCGCCACGAAGCCGCCGATCGAGGCGAGCGACTTGGAGAAGGTGCCGGCAATGATGTCGACCTGGTCCACCATGCCGAAATGGGCTGCGGTGCCATCGCCCTTGGGGCCGAGCACGCCGATGGAGTGGGCATCATCGAGGGCGAGCGCGGCGCCATGCTTCCTGGCCACCTTGACCAGGCCGGGCACGTCGGCGATGTCTCCCTCCATGGAGTAGATCCCGTCGACGATGATCAGGCTGCTGGGGTTGCCATTCTTGGTCAGCTTCCGCTCCAGGCCGGCCAGGTCGTTGTGATTGAACCGATCGGTCTCGCCGTAGCTCATCTTGGCGCCATCGACGATCGAGGCGTGGTCGAGCTTGTCGAGGTAGACGGTGTCGTTGCGGCCGACCAGGCCGGAGATCAGGCCGAGGTTGGCGTTGTACCCGGTGGAGAAGACGATGCAGTCTTCCTTGCCGAGGAAATCGGCCAGGGCGGCTTCCAGCTGGATGTGCAGGTCGAGCGTTCCATTGAGGAACCGGCTGCCGGTGCAGCCGGAGCCGTAGGTGTCGAGGGCGCGGTGTGCCGCTTGCAAGACCTTGGGGTGGTGGGTCAGGCCGAGGTAGTTGTTGGACCCCAGCATGATGCGCTTCTGGCCTTCAATGACCACCACGGTGTCTTCGGACTCGGAGATCGGCTTGAAATACGGATACAGGCCGGCCGCCTTGATCTCCTCGACCCGGGTGAACTGGCGGCACTTCTCAAACAACGCGATGTCGTTGGTCACGGAGGTGGTGTGCACGAGGCCTCGTCGCAAGTAGGACTGGGACTACAGGCTCAAGTCCAAGACCATCAAGCACTTAAAGTAGCGATTCAGGACCGGATTCTCAAGGGATCTCGGGGTCGCGTTCCCGGCGGGGATGGGGGCGGAAGGCGGCGCCGTCATTATCTTGTGGACGGGCTACCACACTCCTCCTTTGCCACGGATTCCACCGCGTGAAACTACCGTCGGTCTGCCGCCCTCGATGGGTATTGTCGGCTTTGGCCTCGGCCCTGGTGGCGGGTGCCGGACTCGGGGTGTCCCCGCATTCCCTGGCGGCCCAGGTCCGGGACCCGATCGAGCCAGCCGGGATGGATTTTCGGCGGGATGGGGCCTGGCGGCGCCGGACCAACGAAGTCCGGACGATGCGCCGTACCCTGCTCAGGGCCGGAGATATTGCCAGCCTGAACCGGGGGAGCGGCGTCGTCTTTCGGGGCCCGTTCGCGGTTCAGGCGGTCGGTGCCCTGGGTCCGGCGGTGACGGGCCGCTATGTGCTGCCGGTGGTCCCGCTGGGGTATCTCGATGTACCGGTCCAGCACACCACCCAGGATTTCCAGGATGTGCTTTTTGGTGTGGTTCCTCCGTTGAGCCGTCCCTACACCCTCAAGACCTATTACGAGGAGCTTTCCCGGGGCCGGATCGAGATGGTGGGCGTGGTGTTTGCGCCGTTCGCCCATCAGCAGAACGCGGCCTGGGTTACCGACGGTTGCAACGGCCTGACCATTCCTGGCCGGACCACCTGTGCCCGCTCCGGGGTCCAGAACCACATGGGACAGATGCTGATCGCCGCCCTGGCGGCGGTCTCGGTGGGTCCGGGCCAGGACACTGTCTGGCACGCCTTCGACAATGACGGGCCGGACGGGTTGCCGAATTCTGGCGACGACGACGGTTATATCGACTTCGTCACGTTCCTGCATCCTGAGGTGGGCGGCGAGTGCTCCGGCAGCTCAGGCATCTGGGCCCACCGCTGGCGGCTGAGTGTCTGGAACAACGGTTCGCCCTATGTCACCGCGACCCCGCGGCGCAATGCCCAGGGCCAGCCAATCGCCGGTCAATTCCTCCTGCTCGACGACTACACCATTCAATCGCAGCGGGGGGGGGCCAACGGCTGTTCCAGTGGTGCGATCCTGCCGGTCGGCACCATTGCCCACGAAACCGGCCACGCCTTTGGCCTCCCCGACCTCTACGACACCTCGAACCAGACCTATGGCGTCGGCGACTGGAGCCTGATGTCGTTCGGGAACCAGGTTACGCAGCACAGCCCGTCGTCCTATGATGCCTGGTCGCTGGTGACGCTGGGGTGGGCGACCGTCGACGAGCTGACCACCAACCGGATCATCATCGCCGGGCCGCGGGTGCTGTCTGATACCGTCTTCCTGGCGCGGACCCCCGCCACCAGCCACCAGTACCTGCTGCTCGAGAACCGCCAGGCGGCTGGCAGCGACACTGCCCAGATGGGTCCCGGCGTGCTGGGCCGCCAGAAGGCACCGGGTCTCCTGCTCTGGTATGTCGATGAGCAGAAAATCGCCCTCAATTCCCTGAGCAACACGGTGAACGTCGGTGCCACCCATGGGGTGGCCCTGCTCCAGGCCGATGGGCTGAATCATTTGCGCAACCGTTCCAATCGCGGTGACACCGGCGACGCCTATCCCGGCGGCAGCGGGAACACGCGGTTCGGCTTGACCACGAACCCCGTCGCTCGCACCTATCAGGGCATCGGGCTGGGCTTTGCCATCGACAACATCGCCCATCAGGCCGGCCAGGTCATGACGTTCCGGTTTACCCGGGGTGGCCCCACCGTGATCACCGCCAGCAACCCTGATGTCCTGGTGCGGGTGAACTTGATCCCCTACCAGCGATTCGAGGAGATCGTCGCCCCCGGAACGATCCTGGCGCTGGCGGTGGACCAGCAGCTGCTACTGCTCGGCGGGCGGAGCCGGGCCACCTTCCTGAGCTGGAGCGACGGCGGGGCGCGTGAGCACTCGATCGTGGCCAGTGCGACCAAGCCCGACACGGTCATCGCCAACATGGCACTGGAGCACCGGCTGCTGGCGCTGACCGACGGGCTCGGCACCGTCGCCGCCGACCGTCCAGGCAACCTCCTGGCTGGTATCTTCCTGCCCCAGGGGTTGGCCACGACCTTGACCGCCACACCGCTGGCGGGGGGGGCGGTGTTCTTCAGCGGATGGAGCGGCGACACGGTGAGCGCGTCGCCCATCCTGGTCCTGCCGATGGGGCGTCCCTACGACGTTACCGCGCTCTTCACCTCCACCGCCAGTGTGCCGCGCGAGGTGGCCGCCGCGGGTCTTCTCGGCACCGCGACACTTTCCGCGGAACAGCGGCTTCAGCTCGATGCGCTGGGCAACCAGAACGGCTACTTCGACGTCGGCGACTACCTCGCCCTGCTGCAGCGCGCCGGCCTGGTCGGTGCGCCGCCATCTGTCCATGCCGGAGGTCAGTCATGAGTCGTGCCATCCTGCTCCGGATCGGGTTGTCGGTCGTCCTGCTGGCGGCCTGCGGTTCCGATCCTCCAGTCGGTCCGGTGGCCGGCGAGCTGACGCTCAACCTGGTTTCCCCCGGGGCGACGGACGGCGCCATCCTGCTGCGGGTGACCGGCGAGATCGAATCGGTGACCGGGCTCGGAGGCTACGTGATTGAGGCGGCCGAAGTGCCGGGCGGGATGTGGCGGATCGTGGTGGCGGGCACGATCGTGCCGGGGCCGATCGCCAGGATCCGGGTGCCGGATATCAACGATGCGGCGCCGTACCTGGCGGTGGTGGAACAGGTGGCGGCGCGGGGGACCTTTGCGCTGCTGTCGACGGCGGGGTATTCGGTGCGAGTTACGAAGTGAGAAGGGAGAAGGGAGAAATAGATGGTGAGAGGTAAGAGGTAAGAGGGGTATCCCTGGCTGCCCGCGGCGTGTTTCGATCGGCGTTTTCCTCGCAATGTGAATCCCATGAATCAGTCGGGCGGACTCTCGCGACGGGCGTTCATTGCCACCACGGTGGCGGTGGGTGGAGGCTTGGCGTTGGCGGTCTGGATCCGGCGCGGCATGCGCGAAGCGCCGATCAGTACCGGAGACGCTGCGCTCGCCCCCGATGCCTGGGTCCGGTTCAGCACCGATGGCTGGCTTACCGTGATGGTGGCGCGTTCTGAGATGGGGCAGGGGGTCTCCACCGCTCTCCCCATGCTGGTGGCGGAAGAGATGGACGCCGAATGGGAGCGGGTGCATTTCGAATTTGCCCCGGCCAATTCCGCCTACTACAACCCCGCCATGGGGCTCCAGGTCACCGGAGGAAGCACGTCTGTCCGCGGCGCCTGGTTGCCGCTGCGTCAGGCCGGCGCCACCGCCCGGGCCATGCTGCTCACCGCGGCAGCCGCCGAGATGGCGGTGCCGGTCGGCGAGCTGAATACCGAATCCGGGGTGGTGCTCCATGCCCCGACCGGCGCTCGGCGGAGCTACGCCTCGCTGGCCGCAGCGGCGGGCAGGCTGCCCGTACCCAGGGATGTGCCCCTCAAGGACCCGCCGACTTTTCGACTCATTGGCCAGAGTACCAAGCGGCTGGATACCCGGGACAAAGTGACCGGCCGGGCGGTATTCGGCATCGACGCTGGCCCATCCGACGCCCTGGTTGCGGTGGTGGCGCGATGCCGGGTGTTCGGGGGAACGCTGGTGTCGTTCGACGCTGTTGCGGCCCGGTCGGTTCCCGGTGTCCGGGATGTGGTGACGATCGGGTCCGGGGTGGCGGTGGTGGCGGACGGTTACTGGGCCGCCACCCGTGGCCGGGCCGCGCTGAAGATTCAGTGGGATGAAGGCCCAGCTGCCAGCCAGACCAACGAGTCGATTGAGGCCCGCCTCCGCGAACTCGCCGAGGAATCGGGAGTCGGCGCCCTGCGGGTCGGGGATGCGGAGTCGGCCCTGGCAGTGGGCGGCGCCGTGGTGGAGGCCGAGTATTCGCTGCCCTACCTGGCCCATCTCTGCATGGAGCCGATGAATTGCACCGCGGATGTCCGCGGTGATCAGGTGACCGTCTGGGCACCCACCCAGTTCCAGGCCGCCCCGCGGCTCATGGCCGGTGGTGGAGCGCGTGGCGTGGCCGCCGCGGTGGCGGGGGTCCCGATCGAGGACGTGGAGATCATCACCACCTTCCTGGGCGGCGGCTTCGGGCGGCGCTCTGAGCAGGACTTTGTCCGCGAGGCGTGTGAGGTATCGAAGGCGGTGTCACGGCCGGTCAAGGTGATCTACTCCCGCGAAGATGACCTGCAGCACGATTTCTACCGACCGGTGTCCTTCCATCGGATCCGCGCGGCGCTGGATGTTGCCGGCCGCCCCACTGCCTGGCGTCACCACGTGGTGTCTCCCTCGATCATCCGTCGCTTCATCCCCGCCGCCGTTCCGGACTTCCTGGCGCACCTGGCGGGCCCGATGAAAGGTGGGATCGACCCCTCCGCTGTGGAGGGAATCGTGGACCTCCCCTATGACATCGGCAACATCACGGTCACTTACTCACAGGCCGACCTTGGGGTACCGGTGGGGTACTGGCGGTCGGTCGGTCACTCTTCCAATGCGTTCGTGGTGGAGTCATTCGTCGATGAGCTGGCCGCCGCAGCGGGGCTGGATCCGGTGGCGTTCCGGGCGGGGTTGCTCGGGCGGCATCCGCGCCACGCCCGGGTGCTCGCGGCGGTGGCGGAGGTGTCCGTCGAGTCAGGAAAGGTCCGGGTGCACCACGTGCACTGCGCCATCGACTGCGGCGTGGTGGTCAACCCCGACATCGTCGTGGCACAGATGCAGGGCGGAATCGGGTTCGGGCTGAGTGCGGCGCTGGGTGAGGAGATTCGGATCGAAGGTGGCAGGGTGGCCCAGTCCAACTACCACGACTACCCGATCCTTCGAATGGCGGAGATGCCCTCCGTTTCCGTGGTGCTGGTGCCGAGCGGGGATGCACCCGGCGGGGTGGGGGAGCCGGGTACGCCGCCAATTGCCCCGGCGGTGACCAACGCCCTCTTTGCCCTGACCGGCCAGCGGATCCGGCGGCTGCCGATCCGCCTCAGCTGACCGGCTGGAGCTCCTCGCCGGGATTGACGAAGCGGTTCCCCTGCAGGCCGTACTGCCGCTCGTAGAGCTGGCGGTACCGCCCGCCCCGCGCCAGCAGCTCGTCATGGGTGCCCTGCTCCACAATCTTGCCGCCATCGAGCACCAGGATCTGGTCGGCCCCGACAATGGTGCTGAGCCGGTGGGCAATGACGAATGTGGTCCGCCCCTCCTGAAGGGCACGGAGTCCGTCTTGAATGAGCGCCTCACTCTCGCTGTCGAGACTCGAGGTGGCCTCGTCGAGGAGCAGGATGCCAGGGTCGGCAAGGATGGCGCGGGCGATCGCGATCCGCTGCCGCTGGCCGCCCGAGAGCTTGACGCCGCGCTCACCCACGATGGTGTCGTACCCCTGCGGGAACCGTTCGATGAACTCATCGCAATGGGCAATCTTGGCCACCCGCACCACCTCGGCCATCGGGGCGTCGGGACGTGCGAAGCGGATGTTGTCCCGCACGGTGCCGTCGAACAGGAAGTTGTCCTGGAGGACGATGCCGAGCTGGCCGCGGTAGTCGCGCAGGCGGAGGTCGTTGAGATCCCGATTGTCCACCAGCACCCGGCCACTCTGCGGCCGGTTGAAGGCCATGACGAGGCTGATCAGGGTGCTCTTGCCCGAGCCGCTCGGCCCGACCAGCGCGGTGGTCGTCCCGGCCGGGGCGCTGAAGCTGACATCCTTGAGCACCGGCTCGTTGTCGACATACTCGAAGGTCACGTTCTCGAATGCCACGTCGCCCTTGATCTGGTCGACCGGCTGCCGCTCGAGGTCCTCGTCGGCCTCGGTGGTCATGCTGAGCAGTTCGCGAATCCGGTCCAGCCCGGCGAACGCCTCGCTGACCTGGGTGCCGATCGAAGCGATCTGCACCAGCGGCGCCGCGACCAGCCCGATGAAAAAGATGTACATCACAAAGTCGCCCAGGGTCATGGTCCCGGCGATGATTGCGCGTCCCCCGACCACGACCACCAGCGAGCCGATGGCGCCGACCACCACGGTGGAAAGCGCCCCGATGGCCGAGACTCCAGTGATTGACTTGGCGATGTTGCGGAACAGGAGGTGGATGCCGCGGGTGAATGCCAGCTCCTCGCGCCGCTCGGCCACGTACGACTTGACCACCCGCACCCCGCCCAGCGTCTCGTTGAGGCGGCCGGTGACCGCGGCGTTGATCCTGTTGCGCTCGCGGAAAACCGGCCGGAGCCGCTGGAAGGCAAAGGCCATCCCGCCGGCGAAGATCCCCAGGAAGAACAGGGTGGCGGCGGTGAGCTGCCAGTTGAGGTAGAACAGGACCGCCAGCGCGATGCTGGCCGTCATCGCGCCGCCCACCAGCTGGACCAGCCCGGAGCCGACCAGGTTCCGGACCCCTTCCGCATCGGTCATGATCCTGGAGATCAGGATGCCGGTCTGGGTCTCGTCAAAACGGCGGATCGGCAGGCGAAGGACATGGGCCTGGACCCGGCGGCGCATGTCGGTCACCGCGCGCTGGGCGGCAACACCGAGCAGCTGGGAGAGGGCGAAGCTGGTCAGAGCCTGAATGACGGTCGCGCCGAGAATGGCGAGGGCAATCGGGACCAGGAGGTGGCCGTCGCCCTGGCCGATGACGTTGTCGATCAGGTACTTGGAACTGGCGGGGAGGACGAGCCCCGCCAGCCGACTGAAGACCATCAACACCAGGCCGATGCCTAGCCGCTTGCGGTGGGCCCAGATGAGCTCTCGGGCTTCGCGCCAGGCCACGGAAAAGGTCAGCTTGGAGCGCTTCTTGTCCTGCGAAGGGGCGGTGTCCGGAATCCCCGCCCGCTTGGTGCGATCTACTGGCGATCGGGTCAGTGTTCCCCCGGGGCAGGCGCTGGCACGGAGGGCCGGGCGCGGGTCAGTTTACGGAGTCCGGCGGTGAGCGCTTCACGGCCTTCCTCCAGGATCTCGTAGAAGGTGGGGATGGCCACCAGCGTAAGCAAGGCCGAGCTCAACACTCCGCCGATCACGGCGACGCCGAGCGGGGCACGGAACTGGGCGCCCTCGCCGCTGCCGAGGGCCACCGGGATCATCCCGGCAATCAGCGCGAAGGTGGTCATCAGGATCGGGCGGAGCCGGATGGCGCCGGCGTGAATGAGCGCGTCGCGGAGCGACATCCCCTCACGCTCCTGCGACCACTTGGCAAAGTCGATCAGCAGGATGGCATTCTTGGCCACGAGGCCCATCAGCAGGATGACCCCGATCAGGCTCATGATGTTGACGGTGTTGCCGGTCAGGGCCAGGCTGCCCATGACCCCGATCAGCGACAGCGGCAGGGAGAGCATGATGGCGATCGGGTCGGTGAACGAGCCGAACTGCATTGCCAGGACCAGGTACATGAGCAGGGCCGCCAGCGCCAGCGACAGGAAGATGCTGCCGAAGATCTCGGACTGCTGCTGGGCGTCGCCGCCCTGGGAAATCAGGACCCCCTCCGGCAGCACGATCTGGTTGACGCCAACCATCACGTCGGCCATGATTTCGCCGGTGGCCCGGCCCGACGGGTTCCACTCGACATTGACCACCATTTCCCGGTTCAAATGGTTGATCACCGCCGGCCCGACATCCTCGGTGACCGTGGCCACCTGCCCGAGGGGGATGGTGACGGGAATGCCATCCGGGCCGGGAATCATCAGCGGCAGCTGCCGCAGGTCGGTGGCCCGCCGGCGCGCCTCGGGGCTCAGTCGTACCATCACGTCCCGGGTCTCGCCGGCCGGATCCACCCAGTCGCCGACGTCGATGCCGGCAAAGGCCGGCCGGAGCGACTGCGCCACCTGCGCCAGGCTCACCCCCATCGAGGAGGCCAGGCCGCGATCGAGCACGACGGTCAACTCGGGCTTCTGGCCCTTGGTGGAGATCGAGAGGTCCACGACATTGGGCACCGCCGCCACCACGCCGCGGACCTGCTCGGCCACCTCGTTCAGGGTGCGGGAGTCGTCCCCCCGGATCTCCAGCATGAGCTGCTTCCGGCCACCGCCGATCGGCGAGGTGAAGATCGCCAACGTCACCCCCGACACGCCCTGCATTCGATCACGGAAGCGGCGGGCAATCTCCTCGGCGCTCTGGTCGCGCAGGTGCCGGGAGTTGAGCCGGACAAAGATCTTGCCCACGTCCACGGCCCCCGAAGTCCCGCCGCCCAGCGTGGTATAGGTGTACTGGACTTCCGGGTTCTCCCGGATGATCCGGACCGCTTCCTCGGCCTTGAGCCGGGTGTAGGCCAGGTTCGATCCCGGCGGCGTCTCCAGCTGCACGGTCATCTCGGCCCGGTCATCCTCGGGAACAAATCCGACCCCGACCAGGCGGAGCGGCACCATGGCCAGGGCAAACACGAAGCTGCCGACCGCCAGGGCCACGACCGCCAGCCGGTGGTCAAGCGCCCAGGCAATCACCCGTTTGTAGTCGTCGGCACGGCGATTGAACCAGGCGTTGAAGCGGTCCAGCACCCGGGTAATCCAGGCCCGGTCCTCAGGCGCCACCTCGGGATCCGGCCAGTAGGCGGAGAGCATCGGGTCGAGCGAGAACGAGACCAGCAGGGAGACGAACACGGCGCAGGCCATCGTCAGCGCGAACGGCTTGAACCACTGGCCGCCCAGGCCCGGCATGAATGCGATCGGGAGAAACACCGCCAGGATGGAAAAGGTTGTGGCGGTCACCGCCAGGCCGATCTCGTCGGTCCCCTCGTGGGCCGCCGTCAGGTGATCCTTTCCCATCTCCACGTGCCGGACGATGTTCTCGCGCACCACGATGGCGTCATCGATCAGGATGCCGATGGCGAGCGAGAGCCCGAGCAGCGACATCGTGTTGAGCGTAAAGCCGAACGCCCAGACCGCGATGAACGATGCCAGCACGGACACCGGCAGGGCCAGCCCGGTAATCACGGTCGAACGCCAGGAGTTGAGGAAGAGGAACACCACGAGGACCGTCAGCAGCGCCCCCTCCACCAAGGCCTGCTTGACCGTCCAGACCGACGCGTCGACCTGCTTGCCGGCGTCCTTGACCACCTCCAGCTCCACCCCCTCCGGCAGGGCCTGCCGGATCCGCTCCACCCGGCTCAGCACTTCGGTGGCGATGTCGGTGGTGCTGTACCCCTTGGACTTGCGGATGTCGATGCCGACCGCCTCACGGTCGTCGTAGAGTGCCAGCGATCGGGGCTCCTCGGCGCCGTCCCGCACGGTGGCCACCTCGCCGAGGCGGATCATCCGCCCGCCGCGCTGCGCCACGACCACCCGGGCAAACTCGGTCGGGTCTTCCAGACGGCCGCGGAGCCGGATCGAGCGCTCCTCGAAGTCGCCATCGATCCGGCCCACCGGCGCCGCCAGGTTTTGAGTCTGCAGCGCCAGGACCACCTGGGTCACGCTGACCCCGGCGGCTTGCATGGCGTCGGGACGTAGTTCCACCGTCAGTTCGCGCTCCTGCTGCCCGGTCACCGTCACCTCCGCCACCCCGTTGATCGAGCGGATCTCCCGGGTGATGCCGGGGTCCGCCAGCTGGGTCAGCTCGCGCCGACCTCGGGTGGGCGAGGTGAGGGCCAGCGACACGATCGGCAGGTCGGTGTCGTTCATCTTCTTGATGAGCGGCTCTTCCATCTCGGGGGGCAGGTCGTTGCGAATGGCCGAAATGGCGTCCCGCACATCCTGGGTGGCCTCCGCGAGCGGCTTGGTGAACTCGAACTCGATCAGGATGAAGCCGTAGCCGTCCTCCGCTCGGCCCATCATCTTCTTGACCCCGCTGATCGCGGCGAGCGCCTCCTCGATCGGGTCGAGCACTTCCTTCTCGACGATGTCCGGTGAACCGCCGGGGTAGATCGCCGCGACCGTGACGTACGGAGGCGCCACGTCCGGGTACTCATCGGTCTTGAGGGTGATCAGGGCAAAGCTGCCGAAGATCACCAGCGCCAGCATGGCCACCACGGTGATCGTGGGACGCCGGATTGAAAAATCGGATATGAACATGCCGGTCTCCTAGCGGTCGCGGCCGACGCGGACCAGCGTCCCCGCAGCGGTGCCCCGTACCGAGCCGAGGAGGACGGTGTCCCCCTCCACCAGGCCGGCGGTGATTTCCACCATCTCGAGTGCCTCGTCCCGCAGCCCGAGGCTGGCGGGAAGCGACACGGTTCGTCCGGCCCGCAATACGGTCAGCACCGGCGCGGCGCCCCGGAGGTCCAGCGCCGCGAAGGGCACCGCCAGCAACCGTCCGCTCCGGACCGACAGACGCCCCTCGGCAAACAACCCGGCCACCAGCGCACCGCCAGGATTGGGAATCGTGATCGTCACCGGCAACTGCCGCGTGACCGGGTCCACCGACGGGTTGATCCGGGCGACCGTGCCGGTGAACAGGCGGCTCTCATACCCTGGCACTGAGAAGTCCACCCGGAGTCCGGCGCGAATGGAATCGAGCGCCTCGAGCGGGATAGCCGCCTTGAGCTGCATGCTGCTGGGATCGATCACGGTCGCCAGTGGGGTGCCGGGCTGCACCACATCGCCGGCATTCGCGGGGCGCACGCTGACGATGCCCGCAAACGGCGCCCGGATCTCGGTCTTGTCGAGCTGCTTCCGCGCCGCGATCAGCCGGGACTCGGCTTCGGCCAGCCCCGCGTCGGCGCCGAGGCGTGTGGCTCGGGCCTGCTCCACCGACTGGTCCGCGATGGCGCCGGCTGCGGCCAGTCGCTCCGCCCGCTCCAGGTTGCGACGGCCGAGGTCGGCCTGGTCACGGTTGACCCGCACGGCGGATTCCGCCGAGCGGACGCCCTCACGGAGCGCGGTGTCGTCGAGCCGAAGCAGGAGCTCGCCGGCGCTGACGCGTTGCCCCGCTTCGACTCGAACCTCGAGGATGGGGCCACCGATTTCGGCGCGCAGACTGGCTTGTCGGGTCGGCTCCAGCGTCCCCGAAATGGAAGGGCCGCTGTGCAGGTCCTGGAATGCCACCACCGCCACATTCTCGGGGGCGATGCTCAGCTCCGACTCCGCCGGGACGCCGTCGGAGGCCGGGGCCTGGCCGCACGCCGCAGCTGCGCCGACCAGCAGGAGAAGGGCCGGGAGCAGGGCAGGGGAGCGCGCGTCAGTCCGGGTCATGGCACACCAAGTCCAGTCGTGGGAGCCGGCAGCACCGCCGGGCGTGAAGTTGACATCGAGGTCGTCGTCGTGGCCGAGGTGGCTCCACCGAGCGGCAGGTCGGCCAGCAGGGCGAGCCGCACCCGGGCGATTGCCAGGTCGCGCGCGGCGGTGGCCTGGTTCGCCTCGGCCTGCTGCAGCGCCAGCCGCGCGTCGAGGAGCTCGGTCTGGGTGGAAATCCCTTCGCGGTACCGCACCTCGGCGATCTGGTAGGCACGGTTCGCCTGATCCACCGTGCCGGCACTGACCTGCCAGGTGGAGGACGCGGCGTCGAGCTGTGAGGTGGCGGCGCGGGCGTCGAGCGCGGCGCCCTTCTCGGCCTGCTCTCGCCGCAGCGCGGCATCGCGCAGGTTGGTCCGGGCAATCTCCCGGCTGGCGCTGAGCCGACCACCGGTGAAGATCGGGATCTGCAGGCCAACGGTCAGGTTCCAGTTGGTCAGGAACTCGTTCCAGCCGGGCAGCGCGGCACTCGGGTAGGCCACCTTCCCATATTGCGACGATACCGACACCGCCGGGAGCGACTCGCCGCGTGCCACCGCCAGCAGTGCCTCCTGGGCCGCAACCGACTCATCGGCCTGGCGCACCGCGGCGCGGTGGGTGGCGGCGGTGTCGGGCGTCCTGGCCAGCATCGCGGCAATCGTCGGTCCGTGGGCATAGCCGTCTGGTCCGAGGTCGGCCACCACCACCAGCGAGTCGGCGGGCGGGAGCTCGAGCAATTGCCGGAGCCGGAGGTGGGCGAGGTCCCGCTGCGAAGTGGCCTGGATCAGGAGGGGGCGCAGGTTGTCGCGTGCCACCCCGGCGCGGAGCAGGTCAAACTCGGGGGCCGTCCCGACGTCACGCCGAAGCCGGGTCTGCGCCAGGGTGGAGTCGGCCTGGTCCAATGCCATCTGGGCAATCGCGACCATCCGATTGGAGAGCGCCGCATCGTAGAAGGCCGTCACCACGTCCAGCGTCAGCTGGGCCTCGGCTGAAGTCAGTCCGATCGCCGCGATGCGGCGTCCGGCATTGGCGGCGTCCATCCCCGCCCGGAGGCGACCACCGGCAAACAGTGTCTGGCTGGCCGAGAGGCCAAGACTCCAGGTGTTGGCCCGCCCGAAGGGGAGGCTGCCGAGATCGGAGAACGGGTTGGCACGCGAGAGGCAGCGGACGGATTGCTCCAGGGAATCGAGGCGCTGCGCAATCGGGTCGGCGGGAATCGGGGTAAAGCCGCGGCAGGACTCCGACGCTGGTTCCGGTTGGCTGGAGTCGTCGCCACCGCTGGCAAAGCCCTCGAACTGCGATTTGAGCAGCCGGTTGTAGCTGGCCGATCCGGCAATCTGGGGCAGCATGTCGCTGCGGGTGCGTCGAACCTCCCCGCTGGCGCGATCGAGCGCGGAGCGGGCCAGCTGCAGCGCTTCGCTGGCGGGGCCAGCCAGGCCCAGCGCCTGCTCCAGGGTGAGCCGGCGAACCGGAGGGGCTTGCCCCCCGGCGAGTTGAGGGCCGGTAATCGTCAGGCCAAGCAGCACCAAGGCACGGGCAAGTTTCATGGGGACTCCGGCGCCATCACGGCGCGAAGTAACAGGTCAAGATAGGCGGCGATCGAGGTGCGGTCGTCGCTTTGGAACAGGTCGGGGAGAATGTCCCGGCCCATCGCATCGGCAAAGAGGATTCCGGTCAGCATGGCGGTGGCCACCGAGACGTCCACATCCGCTCGCAGCAGTCCCAGCGATTGCAGCGTGCTGAGGTAGGCCTGCAGCGTTCCTTTGGACTTCAGCGCCGTGGTCTCGGCGGGGGGGAGGATCTCCGGGTGCTCCTCACACTCGCCGAGGCAGGTGCGGATCAAGGGGCGCTTGGCCACCAGGTCGTCATAGTGAGCCAGCGACCAGGTCAATAAGTCGGCACGGGGATCGACCGGCACTTCGGGGAGTTGCGGGGTGTAATTGAACAGCCCCGTCGCGTGCACGGCCTCGTGCAGCAGGGCCGACTTGGAGCCAAACTGCCGGAACAGCGTCACCTCGTTGACCTCAGCCTCCTCGGCGATTCGGCGGGTGGTGGCCCCGCGAAAGCCCACTTCACCGTAGATCTTGACCGCGGCCCTGAGGATTCGTTCACGAATTTCCATGGTCCCAGGATAAGCAAGTGCCTGCTTTCATGCAAGTGTGTGCTTGCTCCAGCGCGGAGCTAAGCCCGGAACTGGGCAAGCTGTTGCAGGACAGATAGATTGGATTGTTCGGCGGGGTGGGGGTCCCGTCAGCCGGAACCAGAGATTCCCCCGGATTCCTGCCTCCCACTCTCGGACGATCGTGAAACAGCTTCGCCTGATCGGCGCCTTCCTTGTCATTGGACTGCTTTCTTATGCTGCGGGGAATTCCCTGGGGCCGTTGCCGCCCCTGCGTCCGCTGCTGGATCCCTGGGTTGGCGCCTGGCAACTGGCCCGTGCCGGGGAGCCGGCGGCCCAGCTGAACGAATCGCTGCCCGGGCTTTCGGCCCCAGTGGAGATTCGAATCGACCATCGGGGCGTGCCGCACGTCTTTGCCAGCTCTGAAGCCGATGCCTGGCGTGCCCAAGGGTGGCTGGTAGCGCGTGACCGCCTCTTCCAGATGAACCTCCAGACCCGCGCCACCGCCGGACGGCTCACCGAATGGGTCGGTGCCCGGGCTCTCGAGGCCGATCGCCGGAGTCGCCAAAGCGGTCTGGCCCGCACCGCGGATCGCCAATGGGATGCCCTGGCGGCCGACGATCCATCGCGGCTGGCCTTTGAGGCCTACGCCGAGGGGGTGAATGCCTGGATCGGGGCGATGGGCGCGGCCGACCTTCCATTGGAGTACCGGCTCCTTGGGGTGCACCCCGACCGCTGGGAACCGAAACACACGATGTACCTCTTTCAGCAGATGGCGACGGTCCTTGCCGCGCAGGATGCCACGGTGCCGAGGGATCGGCTGGTTGCGCTGGTCGGCGATGCAGTCGCCGACGTGCTCCTGCCGATTCACAGCCCGGTCCAGGAACCGATCCAGCCCAACGGCCAGTTCGCGCCACGCATTGATCCGCTTCGCTTGCCGCCGCCGCCGGTCGTTGCCCCGGGCGACTCGGTGGTGGCGATCGGCGGGTCCTCTCGTGGCGGCAATCGCGCAGCGGGCGGGGATGCGATCGGCAGCAACAACTGGGCGGTCTCGGCCCAGCGCTCCGCGAGCGGCCACGCCCTGCTGGCGGGCGACCCCCATCTTGGCCTGACGCTGCCCTCGATCTGGTACGAGGTGCACCTGGTGGTCCCCGGTGTACTCGACGTGGCGGGTGCCACCATGTCCGGCGTGCCTGGCGTGCTGATTGGCTTTACCCGGAGCCTGGCCTGGTCGGTCACCAATACCGGGGCCGACGTGCTCGACCTCTATCGCGAAACAGTGGACAACCCCGCGGCCCCGACCCAGTACCGCCTCGATGGTGAGTGGCGGCCGCTGGAGTTGCGGCAGGAAGAGTATCGGGACGGGGCCGGAACACTGCTCGCCACCGACACCGTGCCCTACACCCATCGGGGCCCGATGGCGCGGCAGGGAAGCGAATGGCGATCGACGCGATGGGTCATGCAGGAGTCGGTGGCCGATCCCCATGCCTGGCTCCGGCTCAATCGCGCCACCGACATTGCCGCCGCCTTCACCGCCACCGAGCGCTTTGTGGGGCCGGCCCAGAACTTCATCATGGCCGACTCCACCGGCGCCATTGCCATTCGTTCGACCGGGTTCTATCCGCTCCGCCCCGGCGACGGGCGTGGTGACGTGGTACGCGATGGCTCCCTGAGCGCCAACGATTGGACTGGCTGGCTGCCGGTGGAACGGTACCCGGCGTCAAGTCGGCCGGCGCAGGGCTTCCTGGCATCGGCCAACCAGGATCCGATCGACCCGCGCGCCAGCGATGCCTACCTCGGCACGGACTGGCCCACGCCATGGCGCGCCATCCGGATCAACACCCTGCTCCGGGCCGATTCCAGCGTCACGCCCGAGGCGATGCAGCGGTTCCAGACCGATCCCGGATCGGCGGCGGCCGAGCTCTTCATGCCCTACCTGCAGCACGCGGTGGCGATCGGCACCCAGCGCGATTCTGGACGGACCGCCCTGGCTCGCGCCGGCCGCCTGCTCGGTGAATGGGACCATCGGTACAGCCTGGAGAATCGACGCGCCGTGCTTTTTGAGCAGATCCTTGGCGGCGTTGGTCGCGAGGTCTGGGATGAACTCATCCCTACCGGTGACAGCCTGCCGATGCTCCAGCCAGGTCAGGACGTGTTGGCGGCCCTGCTGCTCGATTCTGTCAGTCCCTGGTGGGACGACCGCCGGACCACAGCGGTGGAAGACCGCGATGCGGTCTTGGCCCGGGCCATCGAGCGCGGGCTGGCGCACACCATTGAACGCTACGGCGAGCCGGATGATCCACGCTGGAGCTGGGGGCAGATCCGTACCACCAACATCCACCACCTCCTTCGCCTCGCGCCGCTGTCTCGCCTCGGCATCCCGGCCGCCAGCGGCACCGGGACGCTGAGCCCCTCCGCTGGCGGCGGCACCCATGGCGCCAGCTGGCGAATGGTGGTGGAGCTGGGGCCTCGCCTCACTGCTCGCACCACCTTTCCAGGCGGACAATCAGGGAACCCCTTCAGCCGCTGGTATGCCGACCGGGTGCCGCTCTGGGCGGTCGGCGACCTGACCGAGGCCCTGCTTCCGGAAGCGCCGACCACGCTGGAAGGGCAGGCGCTGGTGTCCACCATCACCCTCGTTCCGGGGGCGAGGCCATGAATCGCACGCTGATTGGCCAGCTCCTCGCCGTAGCGGCCGGCGTGATTGCCCAGTCCATGCTGGGTTGGTGGGCGCTCGCGGTGGTGGCGTTCGTGGTCGGGGTGGTCTACCGACAGATGCCCTGGATCTCCCTGAGGTTCAGCGTCGGGATTGCCTTGGCCGGTGCGCTGATGCTGGTCTGGCTGACATGGACCGGACATCCGGTCGGAGAGGTCCGTCGCGTCTTGATCGAAACAACCGGGGCGCCTGCGCTTACCCTCTCGCTGCTCCTGCCGGCCCTGGTGGCACTGTGCGGGGTGTATCTCGGCGCCGTGACCGGGCGGCGCGTGTTGTTCGGTTGATCATGCGCCTGGTTGAGGCGATTCCGGTTCTCCTTGCCATCCTCTGGCCACTGTTCCGGATGGTGGGTTGGCACCGGAACCGTGACGTGGCCACGGTGTTCGTCATTGCCGCGGGGCTGGCGATCACACTGGTCCTCCTGGCAGGGGCCGCGCGCTGGCCGCTTGCGCCGATCATCGTGCTGCTGATCGCCTGGGAGATTCAGGCCGTCGGCATCATGGTGGGAGATATGCCCCAGCCCTCCACGTCCCGGACACCGCAAGTCGTGTACGGCGTGTTGCTGCTGGTGCTGGTGCTTCCCTCCGCCGTGCTACCCCTCCTGCTACTGCCGCAAGTGCCCCCGATCGCCGGATCGGGTCCGTACCAGGTGGGCACCCGGATGCTTGCCGTGAGGGACACCGGCGGTGTGAACGCTGATAGCCCGCGCGACGAGGTCACGGCGCGCATCTGGTTTCCTGGTGAGCCCCAAGCAGACCAGCGGGCCGTGGGAGCATCACCCACAGAGGTTGCGATCGAGCCCGCGCTGGCCAGTGCGCTGTTCGGCCGGCCGTGGGGATGGACCGTACGTGGAGTCTCGCGAACACCGATTCGTGCCTTCACACCCATGCGATTGTTGACCAAGCAACGTGAATTCCCCGTGGTCCTGGTGTCGCATCTCGAGGCCGGGAACCCGCTGCCGCTCCGGCGTGTTGCGGTTGCCCTTGCCAGTCACGGGTTTGTGGTGGTCGAGCCGGTCCTGAGCGGGTCCTTCGAGGCCTCCGCAATCATGGAACCAGGCCAGCACCTCGCGGTCCCTCCCGCCACGGCGTCCGAGGAGACGTGGCGGGTCCTGGAAGCAATCCGGTCGTTGGCCGCCACCGGTTCCGGCGACCCGTTGGCGGGGCGGTTGCGAACCGATCAGGTGGGGTGGGTTGGTCTCGGTTCAGCCGAGGCAGTCGGGAGAGCGCTGGCCGATTCCGGTG
>JAWXBA010000125.1:0-2531 GCA_034439775.1 Gemmatimonadota bacterium
CACCACCACCACCACCGCCACCACCGCCACCCGGCGGCAGCAACGCAAACGTCTCAATGGCCAGCACGACAGATCAGTACGGCACGGCGGTGTTCAGCTACCAACCGACCGACGTCACGATCCAGCGCACCGGCACCGTGACATGGACCAACGCTACCGGCGTCGGGCATAGCGTCACCTTCACGGCCGTCAATGGAGCGCCGGCCGAGATTCCGGTTCCCGCCACCGGGCCCAATGCGCGCCCCTTCAACGTGGCGGGTGAGTTCCTCTACCACTGCACCGTTCACGGGAACATGACCGGCCGGGTCGTGGTGCAATGAGCTGCCGCTGGCGCTGGGTGGTGGCTGCCATTGTTGCCCTGCCAACCAGTCCCTCCGCACAGACCGTGGCCGGCCGCACTCCCAACACTCGGCCGGCCTGGACCCTCGGCGCGGGCGCCGTCGCCCTGCGCATCGGCCATCGATTCGAGTTCCTGGCGGGCGGTGACGAGCTGCTCAACATCCCGACCCTGAGCCTCGGGGTGGGAATGGGACGTCGACTCACCGCCGGACTCGACTTCACCTCCAACAGCGAGATTGTCCCCGACCGGCTGGGCGGCAACGAGACCCAATTCTTCGTCGGGTTCAACGCCCTTCGTGCGCCCCGCGCAGCCGCGGACCTTACGGGCGCGTATAATACCTTGGCCCGGAGCTTCGATGCGGCACTGACGGGCGTCCTCAGCCTGGGCACAGTCTCCCTGCTCGGCGAGGCGCGGGGATTCCAGGACGCAGCGGGAAGCGGGGAGGCCGGGGCATCCCTCACCGCCGGCGGGGTGGTGTCACTGACTCCACGCCTGGAACTGGTGGGCGATCTGGGCGGCCACCTGGTGCCGGAGGGGGGGCAAACGGTATGGAGCGCGGGGGTGAATGTGATCATTCCTGGATCACCCCACACCTTTTCCCTGCACGCCACCAACGGGGGCGCCACCACCCTCCAGGGTGCGGCACATCGCCAGGTGCTTGGTCTCGGATCGGTCCGGATTGGATTCGTGTTCACCATCCCGCTCGGCTCGGCCCGGCAATGGGCCAGCATCTTTCGGCGCAATCTCGACGCCGTGCCAGCGGCCCCGGCTGGAGCCGATGCGATCATCGACGTGCGCCAGATTGCACTGCACCCGATCGAGCTTCGGATCGCCGCGGGTCAGGCGGTGGCCTGGCTCAACCATGATCCACTGGTTCACACCATCACTGCCGATGACCGCAGTTGGGAGAGCGGCAACCTACGGCCCGGCGCCAGCTTCCTACGCCGCTTTGACCGACCCGGCCGATACCCCTACCACTGCGAGCCCCATCCCCAGATGCGAGGGGTGATCATTGTCGAGTAGCCCGGTGGGCCACCCTAGCCGGCACCCCGCAAGCGCAGGCTGTTCGCCACCACGCTGACCGAACTGAACGCCATGGCACCACTGGCCAGGATCGGGCTCAGCAGCAGTCCAAACGCAGGGAAGAGCACCCCCGCCGCGATGGGGATGCCGATCGAGTTGTAGAGGAAGGCCCAGAACAGGTTTTGCTTCATGACCCGCATGGTACGCCGAGACAGACGGATCGCCTCGGCGGCGCTGCGGAGATCGCCCCGCATGAGCACCACGTCCGCAGCCTCCGCGGCAATATCGGTTCCGCCTCCCATCGCCATGCCGATATCCGCCTGGGCCAAGGCCGGTGCGTCGTTGATACCGTCCCCACCATCGCCACCACCCGACCGAGCGCCTGCAGTCGCTGAATCTCGGCAACCTTCCCCTCAGGCAGCACACCCGCCACGACACGGTCGATCCCGGCCTCCCGGGCAATGGCCTGAGCGGTGCTTTCGTGATCGCCGGTCAGCATGACGACCTCGAGCCCCATGGCGTGAAGGCCAGCGATCGCCTCGGCTGAACTGGCGCGGATCGGATCGGCCACGGCAAGAACCCCCTCCAGGACCCCGTCGACCACCAGGTACATCGCCGTCTTGCCCTCGGCGGCCAGTCGTTCGGCAACGCTGGTCAACGGCCCAGAGTCGATGCCATGGTCACTCAGCAACGCGGCATTCCCGGCAGCGACCGCACGGTCTGCGACGACACCCATCGCACCCCGACCGGTGAGAGACTCGAAGGCCTCGACGCCGGCCAAGGTGATGCCTTGCCCCTGCGCGTGGGCCACGATCGCAGCAGCCAGAGGATGCTCGCTCGCCGATTCGAGCGAGGCGACCAGCCGCAGCAGTTCCGTGTCGGGCAGGTCGTCATCGCCAAGCCCAGGTCGCCGGGCCAGGTCCGTGACCATCGGCCGACCCTCGGTGACCGTTCCGGTCTTGTCGAGGACCACCGTTGAGACATCGCCGGCTCGCTGCAGCGCTTCCCCGCCCTTGATCAGGACCCCCAGCGTAGCTCCGCGCCCCGTTGCGACCATGACCGCGGTCGGAACGGCGAGGCCCATGGCGCAGGGGCAGGCAATGATCAGCACGGTGACGGCGGCGGCGAGCCCGCGCACCACCGGGGCCCCATCCGCCAGGATGAACCA
>JAWXBA010000126.1:0-3721 GCA_034439775.1 Gemmatimonadota bacterium
GAATTGGGAACGGGGAATGAACCGGTTGGGGCCGCGTGTACGCGGCCCATGGGGATTGGAGACCGACGTTACAGATCGAGGAAACGTGGCCGGAGTCCTGAGAATGCTCGGACTGAAGCGCGGACGGGCCTACCAGGAAAAACTGGCCGGCTCGCTCGAAGAGCGTTGCGCCCAAGTCCAATCGGCCATACCGGCGTCGGCTGGGAGTGTCCTGGACATCGGCTGCAACCTCGGCGACCTGACCGCCTGGTGTGCCCGGCGCGGGCTCTGGTCGGTGGGTGTGGACAGTTCCCTGGAGTTGGTTGCTGATGCCCGGCGCCGCCACCGCGACATTCCCAATTGCACCTTCATCCATCAGAAATTGGAGCCCGCCGACATCGGCAAGCTGCCGATCTTTGATGTGGTGCTGCTCTTGAGCGTCCATCACCATTGGCTCATGGCCCATGGCCCCGATGTGGCCGGCACCATGCTCCGCACCCTGGCCAGCCGGACCGGGCAGGTCCTGATCTTCGAGGGCGCCTCCCGCAACATCCGCTACGGCAAGTATCCCCCCGGCTTTGTGGACAACGACGAGGTCAGCGTCACCGGCTATCTCGAGGGATACCTCCGACAACACGTTGCTGATTGCTTTGCGAGGATCGAACCACTTGGCCGGACCCGGTGCGTCGGGGAGCGGGAACCGTATCGGTGGGCGTGGGCGCTGCATCGGTAGAGGGGAACCGCTACGAATGTGGAACTGGGTAGGAACCGGTGATCGGTGGGCGGGAACTGCTACGGATACAGGAATGGTTTGGAGCCGGTGATCGGTAGGCGGGAACAACAGATCGGGTCGATACCGGCGTGAAAACTCAGCTCAGCTCGTCAGTGGCCACCCAGACCCGTTCCATCGCCTCGTCGACGTTCCCCCCGGTCGATACCCGAACCACTCGTCTCGACTTCTCTGCCTCTGCCAGCAGTCGTTCGAACAACTCGTCTCCACGTTGCCACACCTCGCCGTCAATACCGGACGCGGCCAGCGCACGATTGACCTTCCCTTTGTTGCGCTTGCCAATCAGGCGAGACAAGCGGATCTCTGGCTCGACCTCCAGTACCACGAGCAGGTGCGGCTGGACCAGCAGGGCAGCCCAGGGGGCCTCCGTCAGGCTGGGGTGCAGGAACATGGCCCGCCAGAGGTAATGGGTAATTCCCTCTTCCAGCAGGTGCACCCTGCCGGCCCGACTCCCGATTGCCCTCTGGCCGAGCGCCCGCAGCCAGAGCATCGGCCACGCCGGCCACCCCGACCCACGACCGATGCCGTTCGGGTTCACCGACTCCCACACGCCCCGGGCCGGGTGACGGATCAGCCCCAGCCACGATGGTGCCAGCACCTGCCGGTGTACCGAGATTTGATGATGCGCCAGTCGCCGGGCAATGGTACTCTTGCCACTCCCCGGCAGTCCCGCCAGCTCCACGATCATTCTGCGGTGCCCGCAGCGCGCTCCTGGGCCTTGGCTTCATCCCAGAGTGGATCGAGGACCGCCAGCCCGGCCGAGTGCAGGTCGATCCCTCGAGCCGAGGCAAGCGCTTCGACGGCGGCAAACCGGGTTCGGAATCGTCGGTTGGTTCGATCCAGGGCATGTCCGGGCGCTACCCCGGCCTTTCGGGCCAGGTTCACCACCGCAAAGAGGAGGTCTCCGATTTCGTCGGCCAGTCGAGTCTGCTCAGCTGCCGACGCGGTGTGGCCAGGCGTTCGGAGGGCCAGCTCTACCTCCACCTCCGCCACCTCCTCCCGAACCTTTTCCAGTGGTCCGGCGCAGTCGGGCCAGTCAAAGCCCACCGAGGCGGCCCGCTCCTGGAGCCGGAACGCCATCAGCAGGTCGGGCAGTGTGGGGGGGAGCCCCTCCAACGTTCCGCGGGACTTGCCCTCCGCCTGCTTGAGCGCCTCCCACCCGCTTCGGGGCCCGAGGTCAAACAGGTGCGGGTGACGCCGCTGCATCTTGGCCACCAGGTCGTTGGCGGCGTCGTCGGCGGTGAACTCGCCCAGCTCCTCCGCCAGCACCAGCTGCCAGGCCAGGTGCAGCAGCATGTCGCCGATCTCCTCGCGGATGGCGGCGGGATCGTTCTGGCCCAGGGCCTGGTCCAGCTCGAGCACTTCCTCGACCAGATATGGTCTGAGCGTGGCCCGGGTCTGGACCCGGTCCCAATCGCAGCGAGCCCGGAGATCGGTCACGATCGCCATGGCGCGCGCAAGCGCTGATTTTTCTTGCATTTACCCCCCTGTGCGCGTATTCTACGCCCCGCCGTGACCAAGTCAATTGCGGCCGGGCGAACCCGGGCCTGGGTGGACATCGATCTCGATGCGCTGGCGCGCAATGCGCAGCGTTTTCAGGCCCACATGCAGCGCCCGCTCCTGCCGATGGTCAAAGCCGATGGCTACGGGCTCGGCGCCGAGGCGGTGGCTCACGCGCTCGAGCCGCTGTCCCCCTGGGGGTATGGGGTGGCCACCGTCGAGGAGGCGGCAACGCTTCGCCGGGCCGGAATCGGCCGCCCGATCCTGCTCTTTACTCCTCTATATCCCCAGATCCTTCATGCCTGCCTGACTTGGGGGCTGCGACCCTCGATCGGCGATCCGGCGATGCTCGGCCTCTGGCTGGAGTCGGGTGGCAAGGCGTTCCACCTTGCCGTCGATACCGGGATGGGCCGGAGCGGGGTGCCCTGGCACGATGCGGAGGCCTGGGCACAGCTGCATCCGATGCTGGCCGATCAGCCGGCCTTCGAGGGGATGTACAGTCATCTCCACAGCGCGGGAGACGACCCAGATGCGTCGGCGGTACAGATGGCCCGCTTCCAAGCGGTGATCGACGCGTTGCCGCGGCGACCCGAGTTCCTGCACATCGCCAACAGTGCCGCCGATCCGTCGATGGCGCTGGATCTGGTGCGCCCGGGGATTCATCTCTACGGCGGGCCGGTGGCCGGCGTAGCGGGCGAACCGGTGGTCAAGCTCCAGGCCCGGGTCGTAGCGGTGCGCCGAGTGCGGCCCGGCGACACGGTGAGCTATGGCGCCACCTGGCAGGCCGCCCTGCCCACCACCATCGCGACGATTGCCATCGGCTATGCCGACGGGCTCCACCGCGCGCTCTCCGGCACCGGCAGGGTGGAGCTGCGCGATACCGTCTGCCCGATCGCCGGCCTGGTCACCATGGACCTGACCATGGTGGACGTTGGCGATTTGCCGGTGCAGGTCGGCAATGTCGCGACGGTGTTCGGTGGTCGGGTCTCGCTTGAGGATCAGGCCGCCCGCGCTGGCACGATTCCCTATGAGCTGCTTACGGCAATGGGACCCCGCCTGCCACGACTCTACCGGAGGACCGCATGAACCAGCACTTCGCATCCCTCGTCATGGGCCTGGCCGCACAGGCGGAGTCGGCCCTGCAGGGAAACCTGCCGCCGGGAATGGAGAAGCTACCTCCTGCCGAGGTGCGGCGCATCGCGCAATCGATGATCGATACCCTCGGCATGCTGGAGACCAAGTCTGCCGGCAACCTGGATCCCGATGAACAGCGGCTGCTGACCGAGGCGCTGACGGCGCTCCGGTTTCGATTTGTGCAGACTGGCGGGCCGACTACGTGAAGCGTCGGGCGGCCCTGATCGTACTCGACGGAATGGGCATTGGTCCCGCCCCGGACACCGATGCCTATGGCGATACCGGCAGCGACTCGCTCGGCAACGTGGCGCGGGCGGC
>JAWXBA010000127.1:0-2916 GCA_034439775.1 Gemmatimonadota bacterium
GCGCCGACGTTCACGCCATCCTGCATCAGCGCCATGGCAAAGCGGCTACTGAGCTGGGTGCCCCCGGCAAAGAGATATCCGGCCTGGGCCCGGCCACTCACCCCGCCAGCCAAAGCCGCAGGCGTACCCGTGACCGGCTCACCCACGACCGGCGTGACGTCTTCGGTCCAGTAGCCCTCCAGACCCATCGTCAGGGGCAACGACCACGCCGTGACATCGTAGAACTCATACCCCTCCCGGCTGCCGCCCTCGCCGCGCCGGCGGTTCCGCTCGAAGATGTCGTACTGCCGGCGCACGAACTCCGGATCAAGGGCGGGATCGGGCTCCAGAATCGCGGTGGCCAGGCGGGCCTGCGGCTGGGCCAGATCGATCACATAGCTGCCGGCGGCGAAAGTCCGCCGCCCGGCCGCACCGCCCGCCAGATAATCATGGGCGGTGGCGGAGGCGAACGGCTCGGTCGCCCGGGTCACCTCGATTCGCTGTCGCGTCATGAGCCGCAGGAAGTTGGCCAGCCGTGCCGGATCGCCGGTCGGCGCAATCACCACTCGCTTGAACGGGCGGGTCCGCGCCTCCGCCATCCCGGTGACACGGAAGGCGTGGAACCGCTGCAGCGCATCGGCGCTCCCGGCAGCCAGCGTGGCCAGCGTCGCCATCGAGGCCACGTAGTGCCGCGCAATCGCCTCGCCAAACGTGGTCACCGTGCCGTCGGACTTGCGGATCCGGATCCCCGGGCCCCCGTCGGTCTCGAAGGTCATGCCGATGGCGCCGTTGAGCGACGGCCAGCTGTCCCAGTAGCCCGGGTAGTGCAGGTCAAAGTTTGCGCGCACGAAATAGGGCCAGCCGTAGCGATCAAACGCGGCAGCGTTGCCCCGGCCAATCTGTTCCACCGCGTCCTTGCTGGACTGTGGCACATTGAAATTCACCGGCAGCGCCCAGGGCGGAAAATGGAACTGCGGCGTCGTGCTGTGCAGGTCCACGAACACCTGCGGATGCCACTTGAGGACCGCGCTGGTCACCGCCTGCGTCTCGGCCTGGGACTGGGCCAGGACGTCGCGATTCATGTCGAACCGATAGTGGTTGAACCGGGCCGAGATGCTCCAGGGCGGGGAGTGCTCCATCGCGGCAGGCTCGTCGGTGGACACCGCGACCGAATTGTTCCAGGCGGCGAGCCGCTCGTGGCCGTCAGGATTCATGGTTGGATTGAGGATCACGATTGTCTGGCGCAGGATGGCAAGGGTGGCCGGCTCGTTCGAGGCCAGCAACTGAAAGGCCGTCTGCATCACCGCCTCGAATCCCGCCGGCTCGGCGCCGTGAATCGAGTGCGATAGCATGGCCACCGCCGGGGTACGCGCGGCGATCTCCGCGGCCTGCGCCGCGCTGGTGCCCCGCGGATCGGCCAGCCGGTCCAGGTCGGCACGGATCTCATCGAGCCGCCGGATGTTCTCGGGGGCGGAAATGATCAGCAGCCGCATTTCCTTTCCCTCGACCGTCCGCCCGATCACCTCGGTCCGGACTCGATCGGGGGCAGCCGCGATCAGCCGGTCCAGGACCGCCCGCTGCTGGTGGAACATCGTGTGCCGGGCCCCAAGGGGTGCGCCGAGCAGCGAGTCGGGTCGGGGAACCGCGGCGGCGTAGGGCCCGCGGTCATACCAGTCAAAGCGCTGCTGCCCCGCGAGCGGGGCGGCGTGGGCCACCAGGGAGAGGACGAGAACCACGGAAGCAGTGCGCATGGGGGCCGGGGGTTGGGGGGGAAAAGTGGTCCAAAGGTAAGCGAGCGATCGGGCGGGCGCCTAGCTAGCGGCCGCCCATGCTGGTGCGTTGTTCCCGCTGCAAAGCGCGGAGCTCCCAGGTCTCCGCCACGATGCCGCCGAGCAGGAAGACCAGCGCCGTGTAGTACATCCAGAGGATGAACAGCAGGATCGCCCCGACGTTGGCATCGAGGCTCATCCGCGCCTCGCCTAGAAAGTAGGCCACGTAGAGGCCGAACAGGCGCTTGGCCACCTCGAACCCGATGGTCGAGAATCCCGCCGCCAGCAGCGCCGCCCGCTTGGTGGTCCGGCGGGGCGAGGCCCAGCGGTACAGGTTGTAGAACAAGATGACCAGGAACAGGAGCGCCACCAGCTCGCCCAGCAGCTGCCCAACGCCGGTCAGGAAAAACGCCAGCGCGGGTACCTCCCCGGCCGTCCAGGCCTGCAGCACCACCAGGCCGGCGCTCAGGACCACGCTCCCCACCAGCAGGAGGAAGGTCAGCACCAGCATCGCCAGGTCGCGCCCCTTGGCTCGCACCCATGACCCGATCCAGTTCCCTCGCGTGGGGCGCACCGCAGAATCGAAGACCCAGCTCAGCGAAGTCCGGATCCCCCCGAAGAGCCGGGACCCGGCCAGCAGAAATACCGGAACCAGCACCAAGGGGAAGGTCCAGCCGAAGTCGCGGATCTTTTCCAGCAGGACCTGGATGACGCGGAAGGTGTCCCGACCCGGGGTGCCGGCCTCACTGGGGAAGAACCGCTGGAAGAGGAGGGCCAGGTCCACCTGCGTGGTGCCGATCGTCGCCTCCAGCAGCGCGCCGAGCGCGGCGAGCAGGATCAGCAGCAGCGGTACCGCCGCGACTAGCGCGTCGAAGGTCAGGGCGCTGGCCAGAAAGGGGACGTTGGCTTCATCGGCAGCCTGGAGCACCCGGCGGACAAACCCGCCGAGCGAGCGGTACCACCCCGGATCCCGGGGAGGTCGGTTCAGGCGACCGGCTCCTCTTCCACGTCGTCCCGGTTGCGGCGCCGGCGCCGGGCCCGAGCCTGCTGGAGGCGGTGGTCCAATTCCTCCCGGGCGCTCAATACCGGCTCCTCGGCCTCCTCCTCCTCCTCCTCCTCAAGCAGCGCCTCATCCCCGGCCTCCTCCCCACCCTGCTCGCCGCCCCAA
>JAWXBA010000128.1:0-8838 GCA_034439775.1 Gemmatimonadota bacterium
CCGCTTCCGGCAGTTCCTCGCCACCCATGGCACCTCGGGCGTCACGCTCAACCGGACCACCCTGCACCAGGTGAGCCGCCTGGCCTCGCGTGAGGCGGCGCTGACCCAGCAGGCCCGGATGCTCGAGGCCACCCACCGGATCTTCAAGTTCTGGCATGTGGCCCACCGGCCAGTGGCGGTCACCGCCCTCATCACCGTGGTCGTGCATGTGGCCGTGGTCGTGGCGCTCGGCGCCACCTGGTTCCGGTAGCCGCCATGGACATGCTCTGGACCACACTCGCCCTGCTGGCTCTTACCGCTTTCGTGGCACGTCGCCACCTCAAGGCTGCCACAGCTGGCATGGGCGGGGCCGGTGGCCGCGCCTGCCCGCGATGCCGCGCAACGGTGCCCGTCGAGGCCACCACCTGCCCCGCCTGCGGCGTATCCCCGCAGTTCTACGAAATGGTCACGGCACCGGCGGTGAGCGGTGATGACACCGGTGGGCGTCTCCACGCCATGGTCCGCTCCGACGTCTGCGTCGGGTGCGCCACCTGTGCCGATGCCTGCCCCGAGCCGGGTGCGCTGACGGTGCGGAACAAGCTGGCAGTGGTGGACCCGGCCCTCTGCACCGGACACCAGGAGTGCACCGCAGCCTGCCCGGTCGGCGCCATCGTGTTGTCGGCCGGCGCCTCGGTCCATCGAGTGGAAGTGCCCGACCTCGGCGTCGATTTCCAGACCAATCTTCCCGGGCTGTACATCGTGGGAGAGTTGGGCGGCCGCGGCCTGATCAAGAACGCCATCAACGAAGGCAAGCTGGCGATCGAGCACATCGCGGAGGGCGCCGGGGCCAACGCCACCGGGCCCGTCCTCGGGGCTGGGCACTACGACGTGGTGATTGTCGGCTCCGGTCCCGCCGGCCTGAGCGCCGCTCTGGAGGCCCACCGACGCGGGCTTCGCTACCAGGTGCTGGAGCAGGGCACCCTGGCGGACACCGTCCGGAAGTACCCGCGCCACAAGCTGCTCTTCGCCGAGCCGCTGTCGATCCCACTCTACGGCGATCTCTGGGTGGCCGACTCCTCCAAGGAGAGCCTGCTCACCGTCTGGGAGACGATCGTGGCCAAGACCGGCCTCCACCTCCGCACCGGCGAGCGGGTGGAGCAGGTGGTGCCGAGCGGCGATCGCTACCGGATCGTTTCCACCAGCCATGAGTGCCACGCCCGCTGCGTCGTGCTGGCGATGGGCCGGCGGGGCACGCCCCGGACGCTCGGAGTGCCCGGCGAGGATCAGGCCAAGGTGGTGTACGATGTGGCTGAGATGGAGGAGTTTGCCGGTCGCCGTGTGCTGGTGGTGGGTGGTGGGGACAGTGCCATCGAGAGCGCCCTCGGGTTGAGCAATCAAGCCGGCACGACGGTGCACCTGAGCTATCGAGGCAAGGACTTCGGCAAGGCCAGGGAGCGGAACCGCCACCGCATCGAGGCCGCGGTCGCGGCCGGCAAGGTGACCCTGCTGCTGCAGAGCCAGGTGCGGGAGATCCGTCCAGACCGGGTTGTCCTGGAGATCGACGGCGAAACTTCCATCCTTCCCAACGATGATGTTGTGGTCCGGATCGGCGGTGACGCACCGTACACCTTCCTGCAGCACCTGGGGGTGCGGATCGTCCAGAAGGACGTGCCGTTGGCGCCCGACACCGAACGGGCGGGGTGAGGTGCATGGCGCGCGCCTGCTCCGTCGTGTGGTCCTGGTGGTGGCCGTTGTGCTGACGGCCCACGCGTCACGCATTGCGGCGCAGATCTCTCCCGGGCCGCTGGCCCGGCCGCACGCGGCGCTGAACGGCACCCGCAACTGCCTGTCCTGCCATGGCACCCGCAAGGACGCCATGGATGGTTCCTGCCTGGACTGCCACAAGGAGATTGCCTTCCTTCGCAACGCGCGGCGCGGCCTCCACGGCCGTGGCAGCCAGCCCAAGTGCGCCAGTTGTCATCCCGATCATGCCGGTGCCGAATTCAACCTGACCGCCTGGACCGCGGACTCGCTCCGGCGGTTTGATCACCGCCGGGCCGGCTGGACCCTGGAGGGACAGCACCGCGAGGTAGGTTGCGAGGATTGCCACACCCCGACACTCCAAGTCGGACCGGCCGCACGGCTGGCCCCCACCGGTGCCACACGGCCCCAGTGGACCGGACTCCAGACCACCTGCGCCAGCTGCCACGAGGATGTCCACCAGCAGTCACTCGGCATCAGCTGCGCCGATTGCCATGGCAGCGAGGGATGGGCGCCCGCCCCGCGCTTTGATCACGCCAAGACCGACTATCCGTTGACCGGCAAGCACCAGCAGGTGACCTGTCAGCAGTGCCACGCCACCACACGCGCCGCCCCCGAGCCGAGGCATAGCCTCCTGCCGCCGGTGTTCTCGCCGGTGGCCGCCGCCCAGTGCTCGAGCTGCCACCAGGACCCCCACGCCCGGCGGCTCGGCGCCACCTGTTCCGACTGCCACACCACGGCAGGATTCGCTGAGCGGAAGCCCGGTGGATTCAACCATGCGCGAACCCGGTACCCGCTCGATGGGAAGCATGCCCAGGTGGCCTGCGCAGCGTGCCATGGCCAGACCGGGCGCCGCACCAACCCGACCTTTGCCACCTGCACCGATTGCCACGCCGACCGCCACCAGGGCACCGCCACCCTGGCGGGGAAGACGGTGGACTGCGCCACCTGTCATGATGTCCGCGGCTTTGCCCCCGCCATCCTGACCGTGGCGCGACACGCCGAGGCTCGGTATCCGCTCGAAGGCCGCCACGCCGAGGTGGCCTGCGCCAGTTGCCACCGCCCACAGCAGGACGGGGCGCTGGAGCGGCCGGCGTTCGGCACTTGCTCGAGCTGTCACGCCGACCCGCACGGCACCCAGATGAACGGGCTGGACGGCGACCCGACCTGTGAAAGCTGCCATGCGGTGGCCGGGTGGAACCGGAGCACTTTCTCCGCGGCCCGTCATGCCGACGCCGGGCTGCCACTCGAGGGCCGCCATGCGGCGATCGACTGCGCGGCATGCCACGGCGCCACGAGCCCTGCGGTGACGCCCGCCCCGGCCGACACGATCGGTTTCGGCGCAGCCAGGATTCGATTCCAGCTTGGGGCCGCCACTTGTGCCAGCTGCCACGCTGACCCACACCTGTCCGACAGCAACTGGGTCCGGCTGCCGGAGTGCAGCGCCTGCCACACCGCGACGGCATTCCGCCCGGCCACGGTGGCGGCCGCGACACACGCCGACCTGGGGTATCCGCTGGAGGGGGCACATCGCGCCGTCCCCTGCGTGGAATGCCACGCCTCTCTGGCGGCGCCGGCCACCGGTGGAGCAGCGCTCCGCAATGCCGCAGCACCGCCTCCTCTTGATCTGCGGATTGCCCGGCAGGAATGCGCCAGCTGCCACGACACACCCCACGGCGACCAGTTCGATGCGCGGGGAACGACGGGGTGTGCCGCCTGCCACACTCCGGATGCGTTCCAGCCAGCCGCCAACTTCGACCACCAGCGCGATGCGGCGTTCAGTCTCGAGGGCGCGCATGCCACGGTGGCATGCGCCAAGTGCCACGACGCTGAGCCGCTGCCGGGTGGTGGGACCCGCACCCGATACAAGCCGGTGGCCACGACCTGCGAGAGCTGCCATACCCGGAGGGCTTCGTGAGGCAGACACTGCGACTCTTGGTCCTGATCGCCCTGCTGCTCGGGGGTGGGGGTGCCCTGTGGGCCCAGACCGGTACCGCCAGTCCGGCCAGCCCGCATGGCGACCTGGCGGTACCCTGCGCGGATTGCCACTCGCCGGACAGCTGGAAACCGGCCCGGCTCACCAGCCGCTTTGATCACTCCACCTCCGGTTTTGCGCTGGAGGGCAATCACGCCGCGGCCGCCTGCACCGCGTGCCATACCTCGCTCGACTTCCAGGGTGCTGCTCCGACCTGCGCTTCCTGTCACCAGGACATCCACCTCGGACAGCTCGGCGCCACCTGCGCCGATTGCCACACCTCACGCGGGTTTACTGATCGGGCGCTGATGTATCGGCGCCACCAGGTCGGCCGGTTCCCGCTCGACGGACCCCACTTGGCGGTGGAATGTACCGCCTGTCATCAGCCTGCCAGCCAGGGGCTGCTCCAGTACACCAACCTGCCGACCGATTGCGGCAGTTGCCACCGGGCCACCTTCCAGAGCACCACCAATCCGGACCACGGGGCGGCGGGATTCCCAACCACATGCACCGACTGCCACAGCCGCAACGAATGGCGTGGCGGCCATTTTGACCACAGTACCACTGCCTACCCGCTGCTCGGTGCCCACGCGACCGCCACCTGCCAGGACTGCCACGCCGACGGGGTCTTCCGCGGCCGCGATCAGGGCTGCATGTCGTGCCATGTCGCGGCGTTCAATGCCACCAGCGATCCGCCACACCAGGCAGCACAGTTCCCAGCCGACTGCATCATGTGCCACACTGGTACCACGGCGTGGACAGGGGCCACCTTTGACCACGACGCCGGCCGGTTCCCGCTGGTGGGCGCCCACCGGGCTGTGACCTGCCAGGACTGCCATGTCGGTGGTGTTTGGGTGGGGCGGCCGACCGCATGCGCCAGCTGTCACCAGGTGGACTTCGACGACGCCCGGAGCCCCGACCACCGGGCGGCAGCGTTCGGGATGGTATGCACCGACTGCCATAGCCAGACCGCCTGGGCTGGCGGCAGCTTCAACCACGCCGCCACCCAGTTTCCGCTGACCCTGGGACACAGCCAGGCCACCTGCGCCGACTGTCATGCCGACGGCGTCTATCGGGGCAAGCCGTTGGCGTGCTTCAGCTGCCACCAGCCGGACTACGATGCGGTCCTGGCGCCGAACCACCGGGCGGCAAACCTGCCGACCGACTGCACCCAGTGCCATACAACCGCTGGCTTCTCGGGGGCGGCGTTCGACCATGGCATTACCCGGTTCCCGCTGACCGGCGGCCACCTCGCGGCAAGCTGCCTCGACTGCCATGCTGATGGCGTCTATGGCGGCCGCAGCATGGCGTGCTTCAGCTGCCATCAACCCGACTACGAGGCGGTCAAGGCCCCGGACCACGTGGCCACCAGCCTGCCCACCGATTGCACCCAGTGTCACAGCACCGGGGGATGGTCGGGCGCCAGCTTTGATCATGGGACCACCCAGTTCCCCCTGACCGGGGCACACCTGGCCACCACCTGCCAGGATTGCCACGCCGACGGGGTCTATCGCGGCAAGCCGGTGGCCTGCCTCTCGTGCCACCAGCCCGATTTTGCGGCCACCGCGGCACCGCCCCACCAGGCGCTCTCCTTCCCCGCCGACTGTCTGCAGTGCCATACCACAGTCGGGTGGACCGGTGGGAGTTTCGATCACGCCACCACCCAGTTCCCACTGACCGGATCCCACGGGGCGGTGTCCTGCCTGGACTGTCATGCCGATGGGATTTATCGCGGCCGCAGCACGGCATGCTTTACCTGTCATCAGCCTGATTACGACGGTACGCTTCAACCCGATCACCGCGCTGCCGCGCTGCCGACAGATTGCACCCTGTGTCACTCGACTGGCGCCTGGGGCAACACCCTGTTCAATCATGCCTCGACCCGCTTCCCGCTGACGGGAGCGCACGTCCAGGCCACCTGCGCCAGCTGCCACACCAACAACACCTATGCCGGTACCCCGACTACCTGCGCCAGCTGTCACCAGGCCGACTACAATGCCACCCGCGCTCCCAACCACGCGGCCAGCAACCTGCCGACCGACTGCATCCAGTGCCACAGCACGGCCACCTGGGGCGGCGGCAGTTTCAATCACGCCACCACCAACTTCCCGCTGACCGGCGCCCACCTGGCCACCACCTGCCTGGAATGCCACGGCGACGGGGTGTACAGCGGCAAGCCGACGAGCTGCGTGTCGTGTCACCAGCAGGACTACAACGGCACCACCGCCCCCAATCACCAGGCGTCAGGATTCCCCCCTGATTGCCTGGCGTGCCACACCACGACCCGCTGGCCCAGTGCCGTCTTCCAGCACAGCACCACCCAGTTCCCGCTGACCGGGGCGCACTTGGCCGTCACCTGCCAGGATTGCCACGCCGACGGCGTGTACCGGGGCAAGCCGACGGCGTGCATGACCTGTCACCAGCCCGACTACAACGCCACGACCACGCCGCCGCACCTGGCGCTCGCGTTCCCGGCCGATTGCACCCAGTGCCATACCACCGCCGCATGGCCTGGTGGGATTTACAATCACTCCACCACCCGATTCCCGCTCACCGGCGCGCATGTGGCCACTGCCTGTGTCAGCTGCCACATCGGTGGCGCGTATCGCGGTACGGCTACCACCTGTGCCGGCTGCCACTTGCCCGACTACAACGCCACCACCAACCCGCGGCACAGTACCGCGATGTTCCCGACCGATTGTGTGTCATGCCATTCGACCGCGACCTGGATCGGCGCCCAGTTCAACCATGATGCGCAGTACTTTCCCATCTACAGTGGCGCGCACCGGAACAAATGGTCCACCTGCGCCGACTGCCACACCAACAGTCAGAACTACGCCGTCTTTACCTGCCTGAGCTGTCATGAGCACAGGAAGTCAGAGATGGACAGCAAACACCAGGGGCGCGCCGGATACTCCTACACCAGCACGGCCTGCTACTCCTGCCACCCGCGCGGGACGCACTAGTGCGGACCCTGCTGCTCGCGCTCACCGCACTCGCGGTCTCATTCGCCGCAGCGGCTGCCCAGGGAACGGCAGGACGCGCCACCGTGACCTACCTGAGCGGCGACGTTGCCTACCTGGATGCCGGACGCGATGAGGGCCTGACGGTGGGCATGGTCGTCGTGGTGGTGCGCGGAGGCGTGCGCCTGGCCGAACTGACCGTCCGCGACCTGGCCTCCCACCGAGCCAGCTGCACCATCCCGCCGGCTGCGGCCACTGTGGTGATGGTCGGAGACACGGTGGAGTTCGTTCCCGCCACTCCCGCCACCCGACCTGCTGTGAACTCGACCAGTCGGAGCGCCAGCCAGTCCAGCACCGGTGGGGTGCGGCTCCGGGGTCGGCTCGGGCTGCGGTACCTGCTCCTCAAGCCGGTCGAGGGCAACGGAGGATTCTCCCAGCCGGCCCTCGACCTGCGCCTGGACCTCTCCCAGGCCGGCGGCACTGGTACAGGCGCCACCATCGATGTCCGGGCGCGGCAGAGTTACGTCACCCGAAGCGATGGCACCACGACCCGAAACAGCCGTACCGCGGTCTACCAGGCCGCCCTGCAGGTCAAGAGCCCCAATCACCCCTGGCGGGCATCGCTCGGCCGCCAATACCTGGCCCCGGTTTCATCGCTCAGCCTCTTCGATGGGCTCCTGGTCGAGGCGCAGGGCGGCCGGTTCGGCGCCGGAGTGTTCGCGGGCTCAGAACCCGATCAGGGCAGCATGGGGTATTCCTCGGAGATTCGCGACTACGGCGCATTCCTCGAGGTCCGCAAGGCGCCTGGCGGAAGGTCACGCTGGACCGCTGCCACCGGCGCCGTCGGGTCGTACCAGGCCGGCGAGGTGAACCGGGAGTTCCTCTTTACCCAGATCTCGGTGACCACTCCGGGATTCACCCTCTTCGCCATGCAGGAGGCAGACCTGAACCGGGGCTGGAAGCGAGAGGCCGGCGAACCATCCCTGGCGCTCACCAGCAGCTTCGTGAGCCTGACCGCCCGGCCAAACGAGGTCCTGTCGCTGCAGGCTGGAGTGGACACCCGTCGTCGGGTCCGTTTGTACCGCGACCGGGCCAGCCCGGAACTGCTCTTCGACGACAGTTTCCGGCAGGGAGTGTGGAGCGGGGCCAGCATCCGGGCCGGTGGGCACCTACGCCTGACCGTGGATGGGCGCGCCGCCCTGGGCGGTGCGGACTCGACGGCGCGCAGCCGTTCGGCCACCGGCTCGCTCTCACTGGAGCGCCTGACCGCGCGGCAGCTGTCGGTTCGCTCCCGGTTTACCAGTTACAGCACCTCTCGAGGGGCCGGCTGGCTCGGCACGCTCAGCGTGGGGGCCCGGCCCACACCGACCCTCGGGGTGGAGTTCAGCGGCGGTCGCCGCGCCGAGAATGCCTCGCTCGATCCGGTCCACCGCCAGACTACCTGGATCGGCGGCGATCTCGACCTGGCCGTCGGGCGGGCAGTGTACCTGCTGCTCTCCGGGGCGCGGGAGCGCGGGGACAACGCCGCCGGCGATCAGCTGTTGATGAGTGTCAGTGTGAGGTTTTGAAGCCGGGGAATGGGGAATAGGGAATGGGGAATGGGGGCTGGGGGAGGCTGACAAGCCGGGTAGGACTGGAGAATCCACGATCACTCCGGGGCCGGGCAGGCCCGGCCCTGGGCGTCGGCGCCCACCTGTGCATCGGGTCAGGCCGAGGGGCACGTGGTAGGGGCGCCCTACAGGGCGCCCCTACCGCGCACCGAGACCCCAATCAATCCCCGCGCAGAGCGCGGGCGTGGTGGGCGTGATAATTGGTTGCCCCGGACTCACGTCCGGGCTCGGCAGGTGGGCGCTGACGCGCCGTCGCTTCAGCGACGCTCCTGGCCGAGCCGCGGCTTCAGCCGCGAATCGGCGCCCCAGGCAGCTGCCGCAGGTGGAGGGATCAGACCCTGGCGGTCCTGCCCCCAAGCTTGAAGAACGTGAATCCAAGGATGGCACCGAAGATCAGGTGACCCACCAGGCTGGGCATCTGCGCCGAGGCCGCGGTCATGTTCCACATCGAGCCGATGCTGCCCATTCCCATCATCATCGGCATCAAGGTCAGCGGTCCCAGGACCCACCAGAGCGCGCCGTAGCCAAGCCCGGAGCCGACCGCCTTGCC
>JAWXBA010000129.1:0-5928 GCA_034439775.1 Gemmatimonadota bacterium
CCCGCCAAGGGTTGAGGGACGGTGGCTGATCCTCAGCCCGCCGGTTTTCGCCAACGGTATGACCACGAAAGACTTACCCCTGAGTCCGAGGTCGATTTCGGTGTCACGATGCCCAGTTGTCCCGAGGTTGGAGCGGGTGAAGCCCATCGCCGAGGGCTCATCGGTGGTGTCCGGATCCACCAAGCGGAGCCGCGAAATGGTTCAAGGTGTTGCGTTCGCGCAACAGTTCCGGCGGCGGCGCCTGGCGCCGCTTGGCGGACGTTGGGGATCCCGTTGACGGCGATCGTGCCGCCGGTCCCGCTGGTCCCGCGGGTTGGGGTGGCGGGCGACGGGACGGACGCCAAGTCCGAGGTTCGAGTCCTGCTCTGGCTGCTGCTCCAAGCCGGGTTCGTGCTGGCGTTGATCGTGGGGCTGCGGATCGAAAATCAGGCCTTCTATACTCGGGTCGCCCCGCTGGCCATCCTCGGTGCGATGGTGAATCACCTGTTGCCAATGCGGTACCGGCTGAAGTTCTTCGCCCTGCTCTCCGTGCTGGGCCTCATCCTGGTCTTCGGGATGACGCAGGGCGCCTGGATCCTCGGCATCGGGCTCCTCTTCATCCTCCTGTGCCACCTCCCGGTGCCGCGTCCACTGCGGGTCGTGCTGATCCTGATGGTGGGCACAGGGCTTGGCCTGATGCGGGCGGAGGTGCTGCCGACGCCGTGGGCAACCGCGATCTGGCCGATTGTCGGTTCCATGCTGATGTTCCGACTGATCATCTACCTCTATGACCTGCCGCACCTGAAGCAGCGCGCCACCTGGGAGGAGCGGGTGGCCTATTTCTTCTGCCTTCCCAATGTCGTCTTTCCCCTGTTTCCGGTCCTGGATTTCTCGACTTTTCGGCGGACGTACTACGACCGCCCCGCGGCCGGGATCTACCAGGAGGGGATCCACTGGATCCTCCGGGGATTGCTGCACCTGGTCGGCTATCGTCTCCTCTATGAATATGGTCATGCCTCCCCGGCGGATGTGCGGACCGGGACCGACCTGATCGGGTACGTGATCTCGAACTACGGCCTCTACCTCCGGGTCTCCGGGCAGTTCCACCTCATCATCGGGATGCTCCATCTGTTCGGGTTCCGTCTGCCGGAGACCCATCGCTTCTTCTTCCTTGCCGCGAACTTTTCCGATCTCTGGCGACGGATCAACATCTATTGGAAGGACTTCATGCAGAAGGTCTTCTACCAACCGGTGTTCTTCCGCCTGCGTCGGCACCGGAGTGAGACCTTTGCCCTGCTCGTTTCCACCATCACGGTGTTCGTGGCCACCTGGTTCCTCCATTCGTACCAATGGTTCTGGTTGCTCGGCACGTGGCTGTTCAGCGCCACAGACGCCATCTTCTGGGGTCTCCTGGGGTGCTGCCTCGTGCTCAACCTGCTGTACGAGTCCCGCAAGGGACGGGTGCGCACGGTCGGGGCATCCGCGGCCGGTCCAGGGGCCCGCATCCGACTGGCGGCCCAGACGGTCGCGATGTTCACCTTCATGGCGCTGCTCTGGGCGTTCTGGACAAGCCCGACCATCAGTGGGTTCGTGGAAATGCTTCGCCAGGCGACGTTCGGCGTGAAGGACCTGGGCACGCTGGCCGCCACGTGGCTGGTGCTTGGGGTCATCGCCCATGGGCTGCAGGCCCGCATCCACGTGCCACTTGGCCGCACCCAGCTGTCCCCACGAGGGGGCGCCGTCGCCTCCGCCTGCCTGGCGGTGGCAATGGTTGGCCACTTCGTGCCGGTCGACCTGCCGAATCCGGTGGCGGACGTACTCGCCACGGCGCGGCGGTCGCAGCTGAATCGCCGCGACACGGAGGGAATGGAACGCGGGTACTACGAGCGGATTGTCGGGGTCCACCGCTTCAGCAACGATCTGTGGCGAGTCTATTCCATGCGCCCCGCGGAGTGGGGGCGACTGGATGAAACAGCGGCGGTCCGGCGCACCGAGGACGATCGGCTGGTGGAGCTGGTGGCCGGAGTCGTGCTGCCGGACTTCCACGGTGCCCGACTGACGGTGAGTTCCGGGGGCCTGCGCGACCGGGAATACGCGATCGCCAAGCCGGCGGGGACGTTCCGGGTGGTGGTGATGGGGCAGTCGTATGTGCTGGGCGAGGGAGTGCGGGACAACGAGACTTTCGAGAACCTCCTCGAGGATCGCCTCAACGCCGGAGAGTCGGGAGCGCTCCCACCGTTGACAATCGAGATCCTGAATCTTGCCGTCCCCGCCTATGGCGCCCTGCAGCAGCTCGCCGACCTGGAGCTCGGCCGTGTGGCGGCCTGGCAGCCCGATCTGGTCCTGGCGGTTGGACACGCCCGCGAACTGGTCCAGCTGGAGGCCTATTTCGACTCCTACCTTTCGCGACGGGAGCCGTCGGCGTGGTCACCGCGCCTGGCGAGGTGGATCGCCGAGATGGAGCTTGCCCCCGGGCTTGAACTGGACGCCATTCGTCAGCAGCTCGATCCCCACCGCACCACGATCCTCGCCGAGGCCTATGCGGGAATTGTCGACCAGGTGCGCGGCCTGGGCGCCGTTCCGGTCTTTGCGTACATCCCGACGCCCGACACGGCGGTGGATCCGGGCCAACTGAAGCGATACCTGGCCGTGGTCACGGCGGCGGGATTCGACACGATGCTGGACATGCGAGACGTGTATGCGGACGAGCTCGAGGAGCGGCTGGTGGTCGCGGAGTGGGATCATCACCCGAACGCCAGGGGCCACCAGATCATTGCGGATCGACTCTACCTGGAATTGACCTCCCGCCCCGACCTGTTCCGCCGCACGGTTCCGGGTTCCCGCGCGCCGTGACGTTCCCCGCACCGCCAACCCGGTCGCTCACGGTGCCAGCGCCGAGATGCCATCGAACGCACCCCCCCTCGTCGGTTCCCGGCAATCCCTGCCGGGACAGCAAGAATAGCCGGGAAGTCCAGTTTGATTGATCAGCGGTAAGCTACGGCGACACAATGAGTTGTCGTACTGGCGCTGGCGGTGTGTTTCTTGCGATTTGCACTCCAGCCCCTCGCCCGGAGACACCGCAGTGCGTCCTGCCAGCCGTTGGATCTTTGCCGCAGCCCTGCTCATCCTGCCCCGTCCCCTGGCCGGACAGGGAACGACCGAGCCGGACACGACGGCGGTGGTCTGTCCGAGCGGCCTGTCACCGGCCGGGCGCAAGGTCTGTGGTGCAGCGCTGGACGGGATCCAGATGATGCACCCGCTGGCGGCGCTGCTGCTGAACGGTGGCAACCCACGGCTGGGCAGCGCCAGGGTGATTGGGCGGTTCGGCCACGTGGCGCTGGGAGTTCGGGCCACGACCGCGATGGTCGTCCTGCCAGACCTTTCCTGGACCGGCGAGACCGACACCGTTCCCGTCAGTCGGCGGGTGCAGTTGTACGCGCCCAAGATTGACCTGGCCATGGGGTTGCTCCAGAAGCAGATGCCAATGGGCGTGATCGGCGTGGACATCCTCCTCGGCATGATGCTGATCCCGCCCAACAAGACCGACCTGCTCTCTGCGGTGCCGGGCAGCCGCACCATCCGCAACGCGGCCTTTTCGCTCGACTGGGGAATCCGGGCGGGAATGGAGAGCCCGACGCTGCCGACCGTCTCGCTCTCGGTCATGAAACGATCCACGCCCACGGTTCGGGTCGGCGGCACCACCGACGGCCAGACCACTGCCTGGACCTTCGACGCCTCGTCGATCGATGTGCGGCTCTTTGCCGGCAAGCGGATGGGGTGGTTCGAGTTTGCGGCGGGCGCGGGGGCCGACCTGTTGTCGGGGCGTGGCGAAGTGGCGTTCCGTGATCCGGAAACCGACACGGTGGGTCCGGTTCTCGATCCGAAGCTCTCCGGCATGCGGATCGTGACGGCGGTCAACCTGGGCTTTCACTTCGGGCCGCTGCACCTGGCCGGGGAGGGCGGCTACCAGATGGGTTCGAGCCTTGGCCTGGCTACCCGATATGCCCAGAACAATCCCAATGCAGGCAAGTTCTTTGGCGGGTTCGGGGTGGTGCTGAGCTACTGACCCTCGACCCGGCGGCCGCTCCCGCGCAGAGGTCCGGGCTTTCTCGTCACCGCACGGCGCCGTACATTCCAAGGGTCCCCCACATCGAGGCTCCATGGCTGCGTTCACCGTCAACGGGAAATCCGTCGCCGTCGACGCCCCTGCCGACACACCCCTGCTCTGGATTCTGCGCGACAACCTGCAGCTGACCGGCACCAAGTTTGGCTGCGGGATTGGCCAGTGCGGGGCCTGCACCGTGCATGTGGACGGTGTGGCCCAGAAGTCGTGCCAGCTGCCGGCCTCCACGGTGGAGGGGAAGCAGGTGCTGACGATCGAGGGACTCTCGTCCGATGGCTCGCACGCGGTACAGCGGGCCTGGATTGCGGAGCAGGTGCCGCAGTGCGGCTACTGCCAGTCGGGCCAGATCATGCGGGCGGCCCACCTCCTGGCCACGACACCCAATCCCACCGACGAGGACATCGACATCGCGATGTCCGAAAACATCTGCCGGTGCGGCACCTACCAGCGGATCCGCAAGGCGATTCATGTCGCGGCAGGGCAGGTGACCTCATGAGCGCCGAGACGACCTCCCAACCCACCCGTCGCGAGTTCCTGAAGACCGGCGCCGCCATTGGTGCAGGATTGACGCTGGCGGTGCACCTTCCCGGATGCGCCCCCGGTCCGGACAAGGTGGTGACGACCCCATTCCTGCCGAACGCCTGGGTGCGGATTTCCACCGACAACAGCGTGACGCTGGTGGTCGATCGCTCCGAGATGGGGCAGGGGGTGCACACCGCGCTGCCGATGCTCCTGGCCGAGGAACTCGATGTGCCGTGGAGCATGGTGCGCACCGAATCGGCCCCGGCCGGTGCTGAGTACAACAACGCGATCTTCCCGATCCAGGGCACCGGCGGCAGTACCAGTGTGGCCGCGGCCTGGAAGCCTCTCCGCGAGGCCGGAGCCCGGGCCCGGGCCATGCTGATTGCCGCCGCAGCCCAGCAGTGGGGGGTGGACCCGTCCGAGTGCACCACCGAGGAGGGGCGGGTGGTGAACGGTCGGCGCCGGCTGCGGTACGGCGAGATTGCCGAACTGGCCGCTACGATGCCGGTTCCCGAGACGGTGACGCTCAAGGACGCAGCCAATTGGAAGTACATCGGCACTCCGATGCCGCGGCTGGACCTCGAAGCCAAGGTGCGCGGCGCCGCGGGGTTCGGGGTGGATGTGCAGGTGCCTGGGATGCTGATCGGCGCGGTGGCGCGGGCGCCGGTGTTCGGGGGCAAGCCAAAGAGCTGGGACGAGCCTGCAGCGTTGCAGGTGCCGGGAGTCCGCCAGGTGGTGCAGCTCTCCAGTGGTATCGCGGTCCTGGCCGACGGCTATTGGGCGGCCCACAAGGGAGTCGCGGCGCTGAACGTGGTGTGGGACAACGGGACCGCCGGCGGTTACAGCACCGCCGCGATGCGCGCCCAGATGCCGGGGCTGGCCAGCCGGCCTGGGATTCAGGCCAAGAAGGAAGGAACCGGAGCCCTCGTGCGGGGCGATCGGACTGTGGAAGCGGTGTATGAGGCGCCGTACCTGGCCCATGCTTGCATGGAGCCGATGAATGCCACCGCCCATGTGGAGGCGGACCGCTGCACGGTGTGGGCACCGACCCAGTACCAGAGCGGGGCGGCGTTCGGTGGAGGGGTGCTTGACTATGCCATGAAGATCACCGGGCTCGACGCGTCCGCCATCATGGTGCACACCACCTATCTGGGTGGCGGGTTTGGCCGCCGGTTCATGCAGGATTTCGTGATCGAGGCGCTGGAGGCGTCGAAGGCCGCCGGGGTGCCGGTCAAGGTGATGTGGTCTAGGGAGGACGACATCCAGCACGATTTCTATCGTCCGCCGACCTACGGCACCTTCGC
>JAWXBA010000130.1:0-2944 GCA_034439775.1 Gemmatimonadota bacterium
CTATGTCCGGCCGATCTTTTCCCGGGACGGCAGCCGCCTGGTCTTCGGCATGGGGCCCTGGGTGCCGCGCCGCAATTTTGTGGACCGCCTGAGCGGCGCCATGGACGATGGCCCGCTGAGCCTGGCCTGGATGCCCGCCGAGGGAGGGGAGATCCACGAGATCACCACCGTCGGCACCGTGGCGAACTTTGCCGACGGCCCCTTTGCCCATTTCGGGCCGGACCCCGACCGGATTCTCTTCCCGGCCGGCAATGGCCTGCAGTCGGTGCGATGGGATGGCTCGGATCGCCGGGTGGAATTCACCGGCGACCCGATCATGCTCTCACCCACCGGCAACCATGGCCTGGCGCTCAATACCGCCACCCACCGGATCTCCGTCTTCCCAACCCCCGCCATCGGCCGGGCCATCCAGCTCGGCGTCCGCACCGACACCGCGTCCGTCCCCACGACGGTGGCGCTCGAAGTGGGCGGGGAGTTTCCGGGGTGGAGCCAGGATGGTCGCTACGTCTACTTCGCCCTGGGGCGCTCGTTCTTCCTCTACGATGTCGCCGCCGCCGCCACCGCCCGCGCCGACTCGCTCCGGCTGGCGTGGCCCCGCCGCCTGGCTGGCGACACCCTGCCGGTGCCCGGTGCCGACACCCTCCCGCTCCGGCCGGCGTACCAGCCCCGGCGGTTCGACATTGCGGTGACGGTGGCCGGGTACAAGCCCAGCGGCGTGGTGGCGCTCCGGGGTGCCCGGATCATCAGCATGAAGGGCGACGAGGTCATCCCGCGGGGCGACATCGTCGTCACCGACAACCGGATCACGGCAGTGGGCGCCTCCGGCGCGGTAGCCATCCCGGCCGGGGCCCAGGTCATCGATGTATCCGGCAAGACGATCATCCCGGGCTGGGTGGATGTGCATGCCCACACCTGGCCCTCCACCGGGGTCCACAAGACCGCGGTGCCGGCGTTCCACGCCAATCTCGCGTTTGGTGTCACCACCATGCGCGATCCGCAGACCAATACCAGCGCGGTGGTGACCTACGGCGACCGGCTCCGCACCGGCGACCTCCTTGGCCCCCGCCTCTTTGGCACCGGCCAGGGAATCTTCAGCGGCGACCAGGTCAATTCTCTCCAGCGGGCCCGGGAGGTGGTATCCCGGTACGCCGAGTTCTTCGGGACCCAGACCGTCAAGCAGTACCTGGCGGGCAATCGCCGGACCCGGCAGCTGGTGGTCATGGCCACCCGCGAGATGGGGATCAGCCCCACCACCGAGGGGGCTGGCGACTTCAAGATGAGCATTACCGAGATGCTCGACGGCTACCCGGGGCACGAGCACGCCTACGAGATCTTCCCGCTCTACCGCGACGTCGCCCTGCTTTCGGCGGCGAGCGAGATCACCTACACCCCGACCCTGCTGGTGGCCTATGGCGGGCCGGAAAACAAGCATTTCCTCATTGCGCGCGAGGGCGCCTACCAGGAGCCCCGGCTCCAGCGCTTTACCTTCCAGCCCGACCTGGCGCGGCGCACCCGTACTGCGGCCTGGGTGCCGGAGGATGAGTTCATCTTCAAGGGAGTCACCGAATCGGCGGCGCGGATCGTGGCGGCCGGCGGCAAGGTCGGGGTTGGCGCCCACCACGAGGTGCAGGGCATCGGCACCCCGTGGGACCTGATCCTGATGTCGGCCGGAGGGATGCCGTTGCACGATGTGCTCCGGGTCGGGACGATCTTCGGGGCGGTCTCCATCGGGCTCGATCGCGACCTCGGGTCGATCGAACCCGGCAAGCTCGCCGACCTGATCGTGCTCGACGCCAATCCGCTCGAGCAAATCCGCAATGTCCTGAAGGTCCGCCAGGTCATGCGCAACGGCCAGCTCTTCGACTCCGAGACCCTCGACGAAGTCTGGCCGCGACCGACCTCCCGGGGCCCCCTCTGGTGGAACGAGTGGGGGCCGCCGGCGGATCTGCCGGGACGGAAGCGCTGACCGGCGGACCAGTGGCCCCCGGGCTTCCCCGGGGGCCGGTCGGTGGCTAGCGAATGGTCGCCGTGCCGGTCGGGAATCCAGCCGCGTTGTTCCCCAGGGAATAGGTCACATGATCGAGCGCCGTTGCCAGGATGGCGCCGACCAGCGGCTTGAGCGCAAACGGCGCCGGTGAGTCATCCGGCTGGGGCTCGATGGAGATGACGGCGGTGCCACCGGCCAGTGTCGTGGGGAAGGTCAGCCCGGCCGGGGCGTTGACCAGAAAATCCTCACCCGGGAACAGCGGGGCACCCATTGAGCCGCTGAACGGCGCCGCTTGGTCCGCAGCATTCACCGCAGTGAATCGGCCGGTCGTCACCGGCTTGCCACCAATGACCGCCCACCCCTCATACACCCATCCGGACGGTAGGGTCGGCAGGCTCAGCCCCACGGCCGGTGCGCCGCTGGCCAGGCTCAGGAACCAGATGCCGCTCAGCTCATTGTTACCATTGCCGTTGGTCGGAGTGGCCAGGATGTACTGGCCTGCGGCGGAGGTGAACGCATTGCCCAGGGCTTGCGGCGCACCGACGGTGAGAGCGGCGGTGCCACCGCTGACGGTGCCAGCCACGACATGGGTCGCCGCAGGAATGGCGTCGGTGTCACCCGCCGGCTCAATGGTGATCACGATGGCGGTCGTCCCCGACAGGTTTACGCCGGTATCGATCTCCCCGTTGGGAATTGCAGCCCCGGACACCGTGACCAGTGAGCCGGTGGAACTGACATTGAACTTTCCGGCGGGCAGCGCCTGTCCTCCCACCAGCGCCCACGCCTCGTAGTGATATCCGTTGAGCAGGGGTTCGAGCCCACTGAACGACAAAGCAAGCGTCTGATTGGACTTGGGCCCGGTCGAGTCGCTGCAGCCGGCCAGGGTCAGCAGGGCAGCAAGCGACCAGGCACTCCGTGTTGCGATGTTCATCTGTTCCTCGAGTCTGGGGGATGGCC
>JAWXBA010000131.1:0-3560 GCA_034439775.1 Gemmatimonadota bacterium
GATGTCTACGGGCCGGGTACGCCCGGCCCCGACGGGATCGTGGCATGCGCTCGTACGCCGCGGTACCGGGCGTCACACCCCGGCGGTATCGTTGGGGCGTCCCGGAAACCATTGTCATTCCTCACCGCTCACCGCCCAGGTCCCCATGGATCCCGTCCTGACCCTGCTGATTGTCCTTACCGCACTGGTGGCTGTTGTCCTCGTGCTCCTGGCAACCCGACTCAAGGGCAACGGCAGCGCCCAGGTCATCGACAGCCTTCGCTCCGAACTGCGCACCGCCCGGACCGAGGCGGGAGAGTTGGCCCGGGCGCAGCGTGAGGAGTTGCAGGCCAGCTTCCGGGCGCTCTCCGACGGCTCGCTCAGCGTGCAGGGACAGATGCGGCAGGAAATCGCCGAGAGTTCGGAGCGGGTGCGTGAGGGGGTGACGGCGGCGATCAAGGAGCTGCAGGCCGGCAACGAGAAGAAGCTGGAGGAGATGCGGATCACGGTGGATGAGAAGCTGCAGGGGACGCTCGAAAAGCGATTGGGCGAATCGTTCGCGCTGGTCAGCGAACGGCTGGAGGCGGTGCAGCGCGGCCTGGGCGAGATGCAGCAACTGGCCACTGGCGTGGGCGACCTGAAAAAAGTGTTGGGCAATGTGTCCACCCGCGGCGCCTTTGGGGAGCTGCAGCTCCGTGCCATCCTGGAGCAGATGCTGGCCCCGGGCCAGTACGTCGAGAACTTCCAGGCCAACCCCGCCACCACCGAACGGGTCGAATTTGCGATTGTCCTGCCGGGCGCCAACGGGCCCGGCACCAGTGTGCACCTGCCGGTGGACAGCAAGTTCCCGCAGGAAGACTATCTCCGGCTGGTGGAGGCCGGGGAGCAGGCCGACACCGAGGCGATGAAGGCCGCTCGGATGGCACTGGTGCGGGCCGTCAAGAACTACGCCCGGGAGGTGGCGTCGAAGTATCTCCACGTGCCAGCCACCACCGATTTCGCGATCATCTTCCTGCCCACCGAGGGGCTGTACGCCGAAGTATTGCGGGAGCGCGGTGTGGTGGAGGAGTTGCAGGAAAGGCACCGTGTCACCATCGCCGGGCCGACCACGATGGCAGCGTATCTCTCGGCGCTCAGGATGGGGTTCCGCACCCTGGCCATCCAGGAGCGAAGCGGCGAGGTGTGGGCGGTGCTCGGCGCGGTCAAGGCAGAGTTCGGCAAGTTTGGCGGGGTGCTGGACCGGGTCAAGAAGCAGCTCGACAGTGCATCGAACACCATCGAGGAAACCACTCGGCGGAGCCGGGCAATGGAGCGGCGGTTGCGCGGGGTGGAGGATATGCCGGGGATGGAGGCCCGCGAGATCCTGGGGCTGGAAGCGGGCGACGACCCTGTCGTGGTAGAGCCTGACGACGATTCGTAACCGCCGCACTGCGGTCCCGTCGGCCCATTGTGGCCTTGCATATCGTTGCCAGAGAGTCTGTTCCGGCCTTGGCAGGGGCCAATGACGCTCGATTGACGCTCGAGGGTCAAGTTAGACTGCTGATGTCACACCCCACCCCGACATTTCCAGCCATGACCAGCGCGTCCAGCCTCCATTCCCGCAAGCTCGGCAGCATCCTCGGCCTGGTTGTGGGCGACGCGATCGGCGCCGCCTCCGTGTACCAGCAGATGGGCAGTTTTCCGCCGGTGACAGGCATGGTCGGCGGCGGACCGTTCAACCTGCCCGCCGGCGCCTGGACCGACGACGGCTCGATGGCACTCTGCCTGGCCGAGTCGCTGGTGGAGGCCGGGTGCTTTGACGCCCAGGACCAGATGCGGCGCTACGTTCGCTGGTGGCGCGAGGGACACCTGAGCAGCGTCGGGCGCTGCTTCGATATCGGGATCGCGGTCCATCAGGCGCTGGTGCGCTTTGAGCGGACCAGCAATCCGCTGGCGGGCTCCCCCGATGCGCACGGCGCCAGCAGCGGCAGCATCGCCCGGCTGGCACCGGTGGTGGCATGGGCCTCGGCGAGTGTGCCGCTGGCGCTCAAGCTGGCGCGGGAATCGAGTCGGACCACGCACCGTTCCGCGGATGCAGTGGACGGCTGCGAATTGTTGGCGCGATTGATACTCGGCGCGTATCAGGGCGAGAACGTGACGCTGCCGATGGCAGCGGTGCTGACGGCATGGTCGCCAGCACTGCACCGGGTAGCGCGGATGCACGGCGCAGGGGGCGAGGCGCCGCCCCAGCCACCAACTGGCAATGTGGTGGAGGCTCTGGGGTGCGCCCGCTGGTGCGTGGCCCGTGGCGGCAACTTTCGTGACGCGGTGCTGCTGGCCGCCAACCTGGGAGGTGAGGCCGACACGATCGCCGCGGTGACGGGGCAGATCGCCGGGGCTCGCCACGGGGTGGAGGCGATCCCGGTGGAGTGGATAGACCGTCTGGCGATGCGCGACCGGGTATTGGAACTGGCGGAGGGGGTGGCGCGGGGAGGCGTGATGTAGGGGCCGAATCCATTCGGCCCGTGGACGCCTGGACCAGATGCTACAGCCGTTTGGCCATGCGCCGGAGGCCCACCCTCACGGGTGGGCCTCTGCGTTGTGGCGACCATGGGGATATCCGCGATGATTGTCGTATTTCCGGGCGGACGCACGGTCGTAGGGATGCGGTGGAGAGATAGGTTGGTGGAATGATGGTTGTCACACCGGACAGGGCCGGGCGCGTAGGGGCGCGTCCTATAGCGCCCCTACACCGCGCCCCGACGCGTGAACCCCAATTGCACCGACGCCCACGGGCCGGGCACGCCCGGCCCTACGGGATCGTGGCATGACCCGCCACGGGCCGGGCACGCCCGGCCCCTACACGCCCCTACGCATGTCACCCCCACGCGATACATTACCCCCATGCCCGCCAAGATCCAGCGCTGGATTGACCTGCTCGCCGCCCTGCTCCGGCGCAACTATCCGATCTCGTTCGAGGAGCTGATCCGCGACGTCCCCGCCTACCAGAACGCCGGCCAAAACGACGAGACGCGGCGGCGGATGTTCGAACGCGACAAGGATGAGCTCCGCCGGTTCGGCGTCCCCATCATCACCCAGAAGAACGGCGACAACGAGCTCGGCTACCAGCTGCGCCGGACCGATTTCTACCTGCCGTACCTGCAGGTGCTGCAGCATGGACGCGTCACTCCGCTGAGCAAGCCAGTGGACCGCTACGGCTACAAGTCGCTGCCCACCCTGGCGTTCGAGCCCGACGAGCTCCGCGCCATCGAGGATGTGGCCCGCCGGCTGCCCACGCTTGGGGTGCCGTCGATCCTGGAAGACGGCCGCTCCGCGCTCCGCAAGCTGGGCGCCGGCCCGCCGCCGTCCGACGTCGAGGCCGCCAGCAACACCGCCCACGCCGCCACTTTCGACCTGCTCAACGACGCGCTCGAGCGCCGCAAGCAAGTCACCTTCAGCTACCGCTCCTTCAGTGCCGACACCAGCAGCCCCCGCACGGTGGAATCGTACGGGCTCTTCTTCCTGGGCCACCACTGGTACCTGGCCGCAGCGGAGCCGGGGCAGGAAGTGGTCAAGAACTTTCGCCTGAGCCGGATGACCGA
>JAWXBA010000132.1:0-3987 GCA_034439775.1 Gemmatimonadota bacterium
ATCATGGATTGTAAATAGGAGACGGGGAATCGGGAATGGGGAATGGGGAATGGGGAATGGGAGCGGGTGCCGAGGGCTGGTCAGGATCGTGACGAACAATCGCGGGTTCCTTTCAGAAAGGACCCAATAGCCACAAGAGGCACAGAAGGCACAAGGGGGACACCCATCCTCAACAACTTGTGCCTCTTGTGCTTCTTGTGGCAATCCACGAGGATCACTCCGATCTCGCAAGTGCGCACACTCAGCCTGGGAAGAAGCAGCAGGGGCAAGACAATTGCGACCGCTACCGTCCTGTGCTCGGACCGGATCCCCAGTCCCCAGCCCCTAGCAGCATGAGGAGCTGCCCCTTCTCTACCGCCTGCCCCACTGTCACGTCGATCCGCTCAATGACGCCTGGACCCGCCGCCTTGAGCTCGTTCTCCATCTTCATCGCTTCGAGCACCAGAATCCCTTGCCCTGCCACGACGGCCTGCCCCGGCTCCACCATCAGCCGCACCACCAGCCCTGGCATCGGCGCCTTGAGCACCCCGCCGCCGGTGTGGGACTTACCGGCACCGACCAGGCCGCGGATGTAGTGGGTCCGCTCATCGAGCGCCTCCACCTCGTACCGCTCACCCCGGTCCTGCACCAGCCACTGGCCCGACGGACCCGGCACCATGACGAAAACGGTGGAACTCTCCGGCAGGATCAACTGCCTCAGCGAGGTGCCCGGAATCGTCCGCAGCTCCGCCTGGATCCGTTTGCCTTCGACCTCCACGTGGCCGCCATCCACCACGACCTCGTGGCTCCGACCACCGATCGTCACGACGTACTTCATACCCGCTCCAGCACAGTGACAGTTTCGACATGGGCTGTCTGCGGGAAAAGATCGAATGCCCGCAGCTGGCGGAAGGCGTATCCCTCGCCCAGCCGAGTCAGGTCGCGGGAAAGGGTTGCCGGATCGCAGGAGATGTAGGCAATCCGATTCGGCGCGGCCGCCACGATCCCCGCCACCACCGCCTCGTCCATCCCCTCGCGCGGCGGGTTCGTCACCACGATCCCAGGGGAACGCAGCCGGGGCATCATCGCTTCGACCTTTCCGTCATGCCGAGTGATTCCGGTGGCCGGTCCACGCCGCTCGGCTAGTGCTACGGCGCGTCGGTCGGACTCGACACTCTCCACGGTCGCGCCACCGTGCGCCAGCGCAATCGTGGTCTCGCCGATCCCCGCGTACAGGTCCCAGGCATGCTGCCCCATCAGGTCGCCAAGCTGCTCCAGCGCCCAGGCGCGTACCCGGTCACCCATGGCAGGATGGACCTGCTCGAACACCGTGGCGGGGAACGTCTCCGACGCACCGGCCAGGGTCCGCGGGGCTCCACCGGGAGGGTCCCACCAGATGGTGGCTGACAATCCCTTCTTCCCCAGTTCGGAATGCAGTCGCTGCGCACCATTCCACGCGGTAGTTTCGCTCGGCTCCAGGACGATGTGCAGGCCGCCATCCCGGTCTGCCCGCAGCCCGATGTTCTTGAGCCCCGGCGGCAGCATCGACCGAAGTTCTCGCACCGCGACCCAGAGCTCCTGCAACTCCGCCGAGGCAATTTCACAGCAACGCAAGTCAAAGACTTCGCCGGGCCGATCGTGCCGGTGGAATCCGATCCGCCGCCCGCCCGCCTGAACGTGCAGCACCACCCGCGAGCGGTACCTCCAGTCGCTCGGCGCGGCCTCGACTTCGGGGTCGGCAATCTCGCGCTTGGCCAGGCGGCGGATTGCGGCCCCCACAATCCGACTGCGGGCCTCGCGTTGGCCTTCAGGCGACAGGTGCTGCAGCTGACAGCCACCACAGGCATCGTCGAGGTAGTGGGCGCAGCGTGGCGCTTCGCGATGCGGACCCGGCTCGATGATCCGACCCACCCGTGCCCGCGCGAAGCGCTTGAGGAGGCGCAGGTCTGCGAGTTCCACCAGATCGCCCGGCGCGCTTCGGGGCACGAAGACGGTGCGGCCATCTTCGAGGGTACCCACGCCGTCGCCGCCAGCGGCGATTTCGCGGATTCGCACTGGCGCCGTCACCGGAGGCCCTCCCGCCGGGCATCCTGGAGCCAAGCGCTGCGGCTCTCCACAGCGTTCGGTACCGCCGGCCGCGCCTGCTCATGCCTCTGCTGCTCGGCGAGCGCGGCGGCGATCGCCACCCGAAGTTCCATCGTTGGGTCGGGCTCTCCCGCAATGAGGTGGGTGTTCCGCTCCAGGTACTGGATGTCGATGTCGCCCCGACGGAAGCCCGGATCGGCCAGGAGGCGGCGATGGAACGCATGATTGGTGGCGATGCCAGTGACGACCAGTTCACCGAGTGCCCGCTCCATCCGGACGATTGCATCGGCACGGTCGCGGCCATGGACAATGAGCTTGGCCAGCATCGAGTCGTAGAACAGGGTCACCTCATCGCCGGTCTGCACCCCGGCGTCCCAGCGGACCCCGGGCCCCGATGGCGCCCGGAGCCAAGTGATCCGTCCGGTGCTCGGCATGAAGTTGTTGGCGGGGTCCTCGCTGGTAATCCGGCACTCGATCGACCAGCCGCGGGGCGAGAGCCGCCCGGTGGCCACCGTCATGCGCTGTCCGCGCGCAATCTTGAGTTGCTCCCGGACCAAGTCCACCCCGTAGACCAGCTCGGTGACGGGATGCTCCACCTGAATCCGGGTGTTCATCTCGAGGAAATAGAACGACTCGTCGGCGGCCAACAGGAATTCGCAGGTACCGGCGCCGCGATAGTCCACTGCCATCGCGGCGGCCACAGCGGCGGCGCCCATCCGTTCCCGGAGTCCCGGTGACACTGCCACAGATGGCGCCTCTTCGAGCAGCTTCTGGTGCCGCCGCTGAATGGAGCACTCGCGCTCGCCGAGATGAATGGTGCGCTGACCATCGGCCAGGACCTGGATCTCGATGTGACGGGGCTGGACGATGTATTTCTCGAGATAGACGCTGGAATCGCCAAACGCCTTCTGGGCCTCGGAGGCGGCGCCCTCGATGGCACTCGCCAGCTCGTCGGCCGAGTGGACGACCCGCATCCCCTTGCCGCCACCGCCGGCCGCAGCCTTGACCAGAACCGGGTACCCGATCTTGGCGGCCTGCTCCTTGGCGGCACTGGGATCCGAAAGCGGTGTGGACATACCGGGGACGATCGGGACCCCGGCGGCCTTCATCCGGCGACGGGCTTCGGTCTTGTCGCCCATGGCGCGGATGGCGCTGGACGGCGGGCCGACGAAAATGAGCCCGGCCTCCTCCACCGCCTCAGCGAATGCCGCCCGCTCGGCCAGGAAGCCGTAGCCGGGGTGGATGGCGGTGGCGCCCGAACTGCGGGCAGCCGCGATGATCTTGTCGATCCGGAGGTAGCTCTCGCCCGGGGCGGAAGGGCCGATGTGTACAGCAGCATCGGCGGCACGCACAAAGGGGGCGGAGCGGTCGGCGTCGGAATAGACGGCGACGGCCTCGAGGCCTTCTTCATGGCAGGCGCGGATGATCCGCAGCGCGATCTCGCCGCGATTCGCGATGAGGACTCTCATTACAATTGGTCTCTCTCGATCTGTGATCGTGTAGGGTCAAGGAGATTGGCTCGCCCAACCCGCACCCTCGCGGCTGATATCGGACTCCAGTCCCGGAGATAATACTCGTGGACATACCTACGTTGGCCCCTTGCCAATCCCAGCAAGAACCTGCCCGGCGCTCGAGTCCGCAAGCATGTTTACGCTTGCGGCGACCATTGGAAGCTTAGTCGGGACAGACTGAAAATAGTTGCGCATGGAATCGGGCTTGACCTCTATACCAATTCGCGAGAAACCTGAAGGATTGACAGATCGCGGCGGACTTGCTACCGCAGCGTGAGAGACGTTCGCCTCCCCCCACCTCCCCCCGCAACGACTAGTGGACTGTAACACGTGAACGTTAAGCGACCTGGATGCGTTTGGTCGGATCGTCATACCGCCACTTCGTGGGCCGCGGATCGTCGTTGTAGCGCCG
>JAWXBA010000133.1:0-2673 GCA_034439775.1 Gemmatimonadota bacterium
CCCGATACCCGATACCCGATACCCGATACCCGATACCCCCTTAGACGCTAAACCCCTGCTTGATAAGCGGTAACGCCCGCACCCGGGTCCCGGTGGCCGCAAAAATCGCATTGCAGAGCGCCGGAACCACCGGCGGGAGGGCCGGTTCGCCAAGCCCGGTCGGGGAGTTGTCCGACCGGATGAAGTCCACATGGACCTTGGCCGGGACCTGGGCCATCCGGATCAGGGGGAAGTCGTGGAAATTGCTCTGGTCCACCTTCCCCGCTGTGATCGTAATCTCCTGGCCAAACGCCTCCGACAGTCCATCCAGCACCGACCCCTGGACCTGGTTCTCGGCGTTGCTCAGGTTCACGATCTGGCGCCCGATGTCCCCGACTGCCCAGACCTCGTTGACGGTGACCTTCTTGTCAGCACTCACGGACACCCGAACCACCTCGGCGAAATAGCCCCGGTGCGAAAAGTGGAATGCCACCCCCTCCCCGGAGCCGGCCGGCAAGCGGGTCTTGGCCCACCCCGACACGTCGCGGACCGCCTCGAGAATCGCACGAATCCGGCCGGCGTCGATCACCTGCCGCTCGCCGTCGCGCATCATGCCATGCCCGGCCAACATGTCGAGCCGGAACTCGAGCGGGTCCTTGTTCGCAGCATGAGCCATTTCGTCAATGAACGACTGAGCCACGAAGGCCAGCGCGTTGCTGCCGGGCGCCCGCAGGAACCCGGTCGGCACGCCGAGCGGTATGACCGAGCTGTCGAGCTGGAAGTTCGGGACGAAGAGGGATGGGAAATCGGTGGGCGAGAGGCTGGCGCTCGCCACGTAGCCCTGCCCCTCTCCGAACGAGACGAAGTGATTCTGCCAGGCGCTCAGTTTTCCCTGCGCATCGACGGCACCCTTGAGGAAGTGGAACCCGGCGGGACGATAGAAGTCGTGCTGGGTGTCGTCTTCCCGACTCCAGACCAGCTTGACCGCTCCACCCGCCTGCTTGGCAATAGCCGCCGCTTCCACCATATAGTCGTTGTTGAGCCGGCGGCCAAAGCCACCACCGGTCCGGGTCATGTGGATGCTGATGTCACCCTCTGGAATACCCAGGGTGCGAGACACCAGCTGCCCGCCCGACTGCGGATTCTGCGACGGGGCCCAGATCTCCATCTTGCCATTGGCCCAGCGCGCCGTGGTGTTCATCGGCTCCAGCGTCGCATGGGCCAGGAACGGATAGCTGTACTCCGCCTCCACCACCTTGGCCGCACCGGCGATGGCCGCGGCGCAGTCGCCGTCGCTCCGCAGGTTGCGCTGCGGCGTGCCCGCAGCGAACGCCTTGGCCTGCCGGCTGAATCCTCCGCTGCTCTGCTGCCCCGTGGAATGATCGGTCCACTGCACCTGCAGCTGTTTCCGGGCCTGGTTGGCGGCCCACCAGGTGTCGGCCAGGATCGCCACCCCGCCGAGCAGGCCGCTCAATGAGGTGCCCCCCTCGAGCACGAACGCCTGGCGCACTCCGGGCAGGGTGCGGACCTGATCGAGGTTGGCGCTCGCCACCGCGGCCCCGAACACCGGCGCCTTGTGGTACACGGCGTAGAGCATGCCGGGCACCGTCACATCGATGCCGAAGAGCGGCTTGCCCCGCACGATGGCGGCGTTGTCGACTCCCGGCACCCGGGTCCCGACGATCTTGAAGTCCTTGGGATCCTTGACCGTCACACTGGCGAGTTCCGGCACCGGCATCGTGGCGGCCTTGTCCACCAGGGCGCCGTAACCGAGCATCCGGCGAGTGCTGTGGTGGTGCACGCTGCCACCGCCGGTAGTGCATTCGGAGGCGGGCACACCCCAGGTCGCGGCCGCAGCGGCCACCAGCACCTGACGAGCGGCTGCCCCGGTCTGCCGCATCGAGTCGTAGTGGCCCGGCGTGGCGGTACTGCCACCGGCGCTCTGGGATCCGTACTTGCTCCGGTCGGCCATCGCCTGTTCAATGGTGACGCTCTGCCACGGCACATCCAGTTCCTCGGCCACCAGCATCGGCAGCGAGGTCTTGATCCCCTGCCCGATTTCCGGGTTCTTGGAAATCAGGGTGATGGCGCCATCGGGGGTGATCCGGATGAAGACGTTCGGCTCAAATACGGCGGCGGCGGTCGCGCTGGCATTCCGCGGGCCAATCCAGTTGCCGATCAGAATGCCACCACCGGCAACGGCGGTGACGCGCAGGAAGTCGCGACGATCCAGGGTGAGGGTCACTTGGCCACCCCTTTCCCGGCCGCGACATGAATCGCTTCGCGGATCCGGATGTAGGTGGCGCAGCGGCAGATGTTGCCGTTCATCGCCTCGTCAATCTGAGCGTCGGTTGGGTTCGGGGTGCGGGCCAGCAACGCCGAGGCCGACATGATCTGGCCCGCCTGGCAGTAACCGCACTGGGGGACGTCAATTTCCTGCCATGCCTGCTGCACCGGGTGGGAGCCGTCCGGGGAGAGTCCCTCGATCGTGGTGATCGATGCTCCCGCCGCTGCCGACACCGGCAGGACGCAGGTGCGGGTCGCGGCGCCATTGATATGGACGGTGCAAGCGCCGCATTGGGCCATGCCGCAACCGAACTTGGTGCCCTTCATGTCGAGCACGTCCCGCAGCACCCAGAGGAGTGGCATGTCGGCTGGGACATCCACGGTGTGGTTGGCGCCGTTAATCTTGAG
>JAWXBA010000134.1:0-3022 GCA_034439775.1 Gemmatimonadota bacterium
GAGAAGGGAGAAGGAGGTCGTCGCCAATGTCACCGGAAGCTTGGGCGGGAAGAGATCGTACTGCTTGCTTCTCCCTTCCCACTTCTCGCTTGCTATGCCGACTGCCGACCCCTGGCAAGCTCCTCCGAGACCATGACTTCCTTGGCGGAGGCGCGCAGGGCATCGGCGATGCCGCGCTCGGCCACGATCGCCTCGGCCATCCGATACCCCAGATAGTAGCCGCACCGTTCCGGGATGACCCGCCCCAGGGTCAGGCGAGCGGAAGGCGTCATGCCACCGGAGAGATAGCGCAGCCGAAGTCCCAACCCGCTGCGGTCGAGCTCGCTGGCCACTGCGCGGCGGAGAAATGCTTCCAGCTCCCGCATCCGCTGGTATTGCCGACGGGGATAGCCGAAATAGTCGGCCATGTCGAAGCCCGGGGCCACCGCCTGCGAGGCATGCACCGCCAAACCCTCATTGACGAGCAACTCGCGCAGTGAGGCGCGCCGGGCCGTTTCCCAGTAGTCGTAGCGGCCCCCCTCCTCGTCGACCAGGCGGCGCAGCTCGCTGCCGCTCTGGGGCGAGGTATAGCGCACCGCATGGGCCAGCTCATGCCCGATCCAGAGGGGAATCAGGTCGGGCTGCAAACCCATGCCAAACGTTTCGGGATTGGTGCGGCCGGTGAAATGCTCGATACAGATGAACGCGACTCCCCGCCCGTTGATGACCAGCTCGCCGGCGTTGGCGCCACCGACGCCGACCATCAGGTAGGTGTCGTGCGGGCGGTCGATCCGGAGGACGTCGGCGGCGCGGGCGATGGCATCTTCGGCCATCTGCACCAGGTCTACCGAGGAGAGCAGGGCTCGCAGGTCGCTGCGGTCGGCGGTGACGGCGTCGTGAATGACCTGGCTGGCAGTGGGGCTGTCGAGGTCGAGCACGTAGTTGGACCAGTACGACGACAACACGTCGCGATGGGACTGCAGATAGCGGTGGTAGGCCGCCTCGCGATCGTCTGAGGCGAGGATGTCAAGGAACTCAGGAATGAGATTGATGAGCACGCGACACAATACGCAGGACGCGGTGCAAGATCAAGAGAGCGCGAAGGGGGTTGCGCTCAGTCAGTCGTGTGGTTTGGTCCGGCGCTCCGACGCATCGTGCAGGAAGCGCTTTTCGGCGGCGGTCAGGCTGCTCAATCCACTCGAGCTGATCTTGTCGAGCACGCGATCCATTTCGGCGCGCTCAAACTCCGCCGAGGCGAGTGGAGACACTGGGCGTTCCTGCGGCGGTGGGACCACGGTCGCGCCCTCGAACCGGCGGAGCGGCACCGGGGCGGCCATGACGGTTCGCATGAGACCGCGCTTGGTGGTGGGAGCGGGCGTCGCGTCCAGCTGCCGAAACCGGAACCAGGCATAGGCGGCGATCACACCACCGGCGTGCGCCAGATGTGCCAGCCCGTCATCGGCAAACCGGAACGCGGCGAGGAGATCGAGCACCCCAAGCACTGCGACGACGGTGGCGGCCGAGAGTGGCACCGAAAAGATCGCGAGCTGGGCGTCCGGACGAACGAGTGCCGCGGCGAGCGCCACGCCGAGCACCGCGCCGCCGGCCCCGACCAGCGGCGGCACCCCGGCCACCCCGGTCAGGCCGATGGCAAAGAGCGCTGCTCCCAGTCCGCAACTGAGGTAGAGGAGCAGGAATCGGCGCCCCCCGATCCGGTTCTCGACTCCGGGGCCAAAGACCCAGAGCACCAGGAGGTTCACCGCGAGGTGCAGCGGGCCGAGATGGATGAACAGATGTGTCAGGATGGTCCAGGGGCGGGCCCAGAGCGCCGCCGGATCGAACTGGAGGGCGGCCGTAAACCGCGGGGCGGTGAAGACGGTCAGGAGCAGCACCAGCACCACCGCGTTGATCGCCATCAGGCGGCCAACCCAGGGGGTCAGGTGATTGCCGTGCCGTTCATGCATGGCCAAGCTCCAGGAGGTCAGGCTCTCCGTACGGGAGACGCCGGGTGAGGTTCCATGCCGCACGAATCACGCCTGCGGTTACCCCCCGGTGGGGAGCGCCAGGAGGCAGATCTGCTCGCAGAGCGCCGGAAATTCGATCCCCACGGCGGCTGCGGACTGGGGCAGCAGGCTGGTGGCGGTCATTCCCGGGAGGGTGTTCACCTCTAAACAGACTATTTCCCCGTCCGGTGTCAAGCGAAAATCGACCCGCGAGTAGCCCCGGAGCTTGAGCGCCTGGTGGGCGGTCAGGGCCAGCCGCCGGCACGCATCGGCCACTGTGGGGGGGAGGTCGGCCGGGAAGATCTCCTCCGACATGCCGGGGGTGTACTTGCACTCGTAGTCGAAGATCTCGTGCTGGGGAATGATCTCGCCGACCGCCAGCGCTTCGGTATCCAGGACCCCCACGGTCAGTTCCCGCCCCGGGATGAACTGCTCGATCATCACCTCGTCGTCGTACCGGCGGGCCGCCACGATGGCGGCCGCGAGATCCTGCGGTGCCGCCACAATGCTCAATCCCACCGTAGACCCCTGCTTGGACGGCTTGACGACCACCGGCCACCCCAGCGCCCCGTCGACCTCCTCCACGGAAACGGGCGCCATCCGCCAGACGGCGGTGGGGATCCCGGCCTCGCGAAAGAGCCGCTTGGAAATATCCTTGTCCATTGCCAGGCCGCTGCCCAGCGGTCCGCTGCCGGTATAGGGTACCCCCACCGTCTCCAGCACAGCCTGCAGGGTGCCATCCTCGCCCCAGCCACCATGCAGCGCCAGGAACAACACGGCGGCCTGCCGCACGGCGGGCAGGGCGCCGAGGTCGGCCACCTGAAGTCCACCGTAGAGGGCCTGCAACTCGACGAGCGATGGCGGAGCAACGCCGACCCCGGGCATGAGGCGGGCCGATTCTTCGGCCGGGGTCAGGACCCCGGTGGCAGTATCGACGACCGCCACTTCGTGACCGCGGCTTCGCAGGGCCGCGACGACCTGGCTGGCCGAGGCGAGGGCGACATTGCGTTCTGCGGAGGTACCGCCGGTGAGGACCGTGA
>JAWXBA010000135.1:0-4830 GCA_034439775.1 Gemmatimonadota bacterium
CGCCAGCTCCGGCGCCCCGGCCTGCCGCCGGCCCGTCGTGGCATGTGCAGATTGCCGCGCTCTCCGATCGCATCGCGATTGACCGCGCCGTGGCAACGATCCGGGAAATGGGCTTCGAGGCCACGGTCGTGCCGGGACCCGGCGCGCTCCAGAAGGTGCGCGCCGGCCGCTGGTCCACCCGGGCGCTGGCCCAGGCCGAGGTGGCGCGGCTCCGCGACCGCTTTGGCGGTGCGCCCTTCGTGGTCATGGATCCCTGATCGCTTCGTGGCCGAAACCAGCAGCACCCCGCTCATGATCCAGTACCGCGACATCAAGTCGCGGCATCGGGACGCCATCCTGTTCTTCCGGATGGGCGATTTCTACGAAATGTTCTTCGACGACGCCGAGCTCGGCGCCCGCGTGCTCGGTATTACCCTTACCGCCCGCGGCGATGGCGTTCCCCTGGCCGGTGTGCCGGTCAAGGCCGCCGCCGAGTACCTCCGCCAACTGGTGGCCGCCGGCCACCGCGTGGCCATCTGTGAACAGGTCGAGGATCCCAAGCTCGCCAAGGGGATCGTCAAGCGCGCCGTCGTCGAGACGGTCACCCCCGGGGCCCAGCTGGAAGAGGGTTGGCTGGCGGGCGGCCGCAACAATTGGCTCGTGGCGGTCGCGCCGCCGTCGGGGAATGGGGCCGGCGCGTACGGCGTCGCCGCGATCGATCTCTCCACCGGCGAGGTCGTGCTCGAAACCACCGCTGCCGACGGGTTGAACGAATCGCTGGGACGGCTCCACCCCGCCGAGCTGGTGCTGCCTGCCGGGGCCAGGGACCTTCCGCTCGAACCGGAGATCATGCGTACCCGGCGCGAAGCGTGGGAGTTCGACCCCGAACTGGCGCGCGAGGAGCTGGCGCGCCGCTACGCCTTGGCCAGCCTTGATGGCCTCGGACTCGGCCCCGACGACGCCCCCGCGATCGGCGCCGCCGGCGCACTGTTCCGCTACCTGACCGATCTCCAGCCGGGCGGACTCGCTCACCTGGCCCGGCCAACGGTACGCCGATCCGATCAGTACATGTGGATCGATGAGATGACCCGCCGCAACCTGGAGCTGGTCGAGCCGCTCCGGGCCGGCGCCAAGGGAATCACTTTGCTTGAGACGTTGGACGCCACCGTGACGCCGATGGGCGCCCGCCTGCTGCACCAGTGGCTGGTCTCACCGCTCCGCTCTCCCGACCGGATCAATGCCCGTCTCGATGCCGTCGAGGTCCTGGTCAACGACAGCCGGGGTCGTGGCCGCCTGCGCGAGGCGCTCGACGGCATCCGCGATGTCGAGCGCCTGGCCGGGCGGGCAGCCGCTGGACGGGCCATTCCCCGGGAACTCGGGGCGCTGCGCGATTCATTTGCCCGCCTCCCCGATGTCGTGACGGCGCTGGCCGAACTTGCCGGCCGCGACGGCAGCGCGGAATTGACCGCCCTGACAGCCGGCATTGACCCGCTGGCCGATCTGGCCGCCGACCTGGCCGCCGCCCTGGTGGAGCGTCCACCCGCCACCCTGGCCGAAGGCGGCATCATCCGCCCCGGGTACGATGCTGAACTCGATGAGACCCGGGCCCTGCGCGACGGCGGCAAGCAGACCATCGCCGCCATCCAGCAGCGCGAGCGCGACCGGACCGGGATTGCCTCGCTCAAGATCGGCTACAACAAGGTCTTCGGGTATTACCTCGAGATCACCAAGGCCCATAGCGCCCGGGTGCCGGAAGACTACGAGCGCCGCCAGACCCTGGCCGGCGCCGAGCGCTACGTCACCCCCGAGCTCAAGGAGTACGAGGCCAAGGTGCTCGGCGCCGAAGAACGGCTCGGCGCGCGCGAGGCGGAACTTTTTGCCGAGCTCAGGGGGCGGGTTGGGGCCGCCATCGAGCGGGTCCAGGCCACCGCCCGCAGCCTGGCACGGGTGGACCTCCTGGCCGGGCTGGCGGAGCAGGCCTCCTCCCATCGGTACGTCCGGCCGGAAGTGCACGACGGCTTCCGGCTCACCCTCGTGGCGTCGCGGCACCCGGTCATTGAGCGCCTGATGCCCCGCGAGGCGTTCATCCCCAACGATGTCCATTTCGACGAGTCGGCCCGGGTGCTTCTGGTGACCGGCCCCAACATGGCCGGCAAGAGCACCATCCTCCGCCAGATCGGCCTGGTGGTACTGATGGCCCAGGTCGGCTCCTTCGTGCCGGCCGAGCGCGCCTCGGTCGGTGTGGCCGACCGGCTCTTTACCCGGGTCGGGGCAAGCGACAACCTGGCCCGGGGGCAGTCCACCTTCATGGTGGAAATGAGCGAGACCAGCGCCATCCTCCACAACGCCAGCGCCCGCTCGCTGGTGCTGCTCGATGAAATCGGCCGCGGCACCTCCACCTACGACGGCGTGGCCATTGCCTGGGCGGTGACGGAGCACCTCCACGACGTGATCGGCTGCAAGACGATGTTTGCCACCCACTACCACGAGTTGATGCAGCTCCCCGAGCAGTTGGCCCACGCCCGCAACCTGAACGTCGCCGTGCGCGAGACCGCCGACCGGGTGGTCTTTCTGCACCGGCTCGAGCCGGGTGGCACCGATCGGTCCTACGGCATCCATGTGGCGGAGCTGGCCGGCCTGCCCGATCCGGTCGTGGCACGGGCCAAGGCCGTCCTCGTCACCCTCGAGGGCGAGCACCGCATGGTGCCGGGCGACCCGCCCCGCATCGACCCGGGGCAGCTGCCGCTCTTCGCCGAATCACACCTCATCGACCCGGCGGTGACCGCCCTGCGGGGGCTGGACCTCGACACCCTGACCCCGCTGCAGGCGCTCAACCGCTTGGCCGAACTCAAGAAGCAGGCCGGCGGCTGACTCCACCCGCCTCGCCTGAGGCCAAATGAAGGGGTAGTTTCCGACCATGCAATTATCCGGCATCCTTGCCGCCCTCCTGCTGGCGGCCTGCACCACCCCACCCGACGGCACCATGGACCTCCCCGCCGGACAGGGAGCCAACCCGGACCGAGGGGATGACGCCCCCGTCCCGCTCGATGCCCAGAGCCCGGTGGAGTACCCCTCGGCGCTCTTCGACCAGGCCATTGGCGGCACGGTGGTGCTGCGGCTCTTCGTCACCGAGACTGGTGCGGTGGTCCCGGAATCCACGCGGGTGCAGGAATCGAGCGGGTATCCCGCGCTCGATTCTGCCGCCCTGGCCGCGGCGCCCAAGCTTCGGTACGCCCCCGCCACCCGGGACGGCGCCCCCGTCGCCGCGCCATTTACCCAGCCGATCATTTTCCGGGCGCCAGGGCGCGGAGGCATTACCCCGTGACCAGCAGCAAGAACGCCAGCCATGACTCGGTGCTCGACACCGTCGGCAACACCCCCCTCATCCGGTTGGCCCGGGTCGGCGCCGGAATCCGGTCGCCGGTGTACGGCAAGGCCGAGTACGCCAACCCGGGCGGCTCGGTCAAGGACCGGATCGGGCTGGCCATCATCGAGGCGGCCGAGCGGGCGGGCACCCTGCTGCCCGGCGGCACGATCGTGGAAGGCACCTCCGGCAACACCGGCGTGGGGTTGGCCATGGCCGCGGCGATCAAGGGCTACCACTGCATCTTTACCATGCCCGACAAGATGAGCCAGGAAAAGGTCCGGCTCCTCAAGGCCTACGGCGCCGAGGTGGTCATTACCCCCACCGCCGTTCCGCCCGACCATCCCGACCATTACGTCATGAAGGCCAAGCAGATCGTCCGCGACACCCCGGGCGCCGTCATGGCCGACCAGTTCTACAATCAGGAAAATCCCGAAGCCCATTATCGGACTACGGGGCCGGAGATCTGGGAGCAGACCGGCGGCACGGTGACCCATTTCGTGGCTGGTGCCGGGACCGGTGGCACGGTGAGTGGCGTCGGGCGGTTCCTGAAGGAGCAGAACCCCGCCATCCGGATCATCGGCGGCGACCCGGTCGGCTCCCTCTACACCGGGTATCACCGCACCAGGACCCTCGGCGAGGGGCAGCCGTACAAGGTGGAAGGGATCGGGGGCGACAAGGTTCCCACCGCGTTGTGGTGGGATGTCGTGGACGAGTTCCGCCAGGTCTCCGACCGCGACTCGATGGCGATGGCACGCCGCATGGCCCGCGAGGAGGGGATCCTGGTCGGTGGTTCGGCCGGAACCAATGTCGCCATTGCCCTCGACCTGGCCCGCGAGGTGGACAACCCCGAGGCGTGCATTGTCACCATCCTGTGCGACACCGGCGAGCGCTACCTCTCCAAGGTCTTCAACGACGAGTGGATGCAGGAGAACCAGCTCCTCGATGTCCGCCGCACCACCGTGGGTGACATGCTGGATCGCCGCGCCAAGGGCTCTCCGCCGCTGGTCAGCGTGACCCCCGCCGCCGCTGTCCGGCAGGCGCTGCACCTGATGGCCAGCTGGGATGTCAGCCAGATTCCGGTCATGGAAGGGGGCCAGTGCCTCGGTGGCCTGATGGAGCACTCCCTGATGACCAGCGCGCTCGACCAGCCCACCCTGCTCGACAGGCCGGTCCGCGAGGTGATGGAAGCGCCCTTCCCCATCGTTGACGCGGCGTTCCCGACGGACCGTCTTGCCGCGATGCTGACCCGGGAATCGCCCGCCGCCCTGGTCCAGCGCGAGGGGGTCGTGGTCGGCATCGTCAGCCGGGCCGATGTGCTGCGGTTGATGCTGGGGGCACGGTGATGGGTGCCGGGGATCAGGTATCGGGTATCGAGGCCTCCTTTGCCCCACGCAAAGATTCCCTGTCCCCTGCCGCGATGCCGCCGACCCCTGATACCTGATACCTGATACCCTGGCCCCCATTCCCTATTCCCCGCCCCCACC
>JAWXBA010000136.1:0-4742 GCA_034439775.1 Gemmatimonadota bacterium
AGTTGCGGTCCACAGTGCCAGCGAACGTCGTGGCGACGGTGCACACCGCGCTGCAGAAGCTCCCCGCCGATCGGTTTGCCACCGCCAGCGCGCTGGCGGCGGCGCTCAAGGATCCAGGGTATGGGCGGGACCAGGCCCAAGGACAAAGGGCGGCTGCGGCCGCGCGGAGCAACCGGCTGCTGGTGCCGCTGGGAGTGATGGCTGCGCTTGCCTTGGCCGCCGCAGCGTGGGGGTGGCTGCGCCCGACATCCGCTCCGCCCGTCATCCGTTACGGTCTGGCACTCCCGCTCTCCCAGGCGCCGGTGGACGGGTCGATCGTGCCGACTCCGTCGCCGGATGGATCGTTCCTGGTCTATGTCGGGCCAGGGAATGGCGGCAATCAACTCTGGCTCAAGCGCCGCGACAGCTATGAGGCGACACCCATCGCCGGTACCACCGGGAGCCAGAGTTTCACGGTGTCACCGGACGGCGAATGGGTCGCGTTCATCGTCAATGGCCGGCTCTACAAGATTCCCACGGCGGGCGGCACGGCGGCGGTGTTGCTCTCCAGCTCCGATGTGTCGGGGGCGTTCGGCTTGGCCTGGCTCGCCGACGGGACCGTCGTCTACCCAATGCGGGGCGCGGCGGGCCTGATGCGGGTGTCGGCGGATGGCGGCCCCCCCACCGCGGCCTGGCGGTCGGATTCGCTGATCTCCATGCTCCCCAGCGCGCTTCCCAACGGCCGCGGGGTGATCTTCCGTTCGTGTCCCCCCGGCTGCGTCGAGGGACAACTCTGGGCGCTTGATCTCGAGTCCCAGCGCGCTCACCTGGTGCTGCGGGGCGCAGTCGAAGGTGTCGTCGTCACGACGGGGCACCTTGTCTATGCCAGCGGTGACGGAGGACTCTACGCGGTCCCCTTCGATCTCGGGCGCCTCGAAGTCTCCGGGACGCCCATCGCGCTGGGCAATCCACTCGACGCCAATGCCGGAAACCAGCTGTTCCGCATCTCGGCGGTCGGCACGCTGGTCATGGTCGTCGGCGGAGGCACTGCGACCGGACGCACGTTCGACATGGTCTGGGTGGATCAGACCGGGCGGCAGACGCCGGTGGACACCGCCTGGACCTTTCAGTTGACCGCCACCGCAAACAACCACGGCTGGGCGCTCTCTCCCGATGGGTCGCGGTTGGCAATCGGGCTCTCGACCAGCTCGGGGGACGATATCTGGGTCAAGCCGCTGCCGAGGGGCGCGCCCTATCGGCTGACCTTCGATCCCCTGTCCGACTCGCGGCCGCAGTGGACCTCCGATAGCCGGTTCATCACCTTCCGCGCGGACCGCATCCCGAGCGGGCTGTATTGGCGCCGCGCCGACGCTACCGGCACCGATTCCCTCCTCGCCCCGGGCATCGTCGATGAAGGGCTGCTCTCCCCCGACAACCGCTGGATCGTCCTGCGCCAGGGCTCGGTTGGACAGGTCGCGGGCGGGCGCAACATCACCGGCATCCGGATCGGTGCCGATGCCGGCCCGGTGCCACTGCTTGCCACCGAGTTCGATGAAATGGCAGTGGCGCTCTCTCCCGATGGCCGTTGGATGGCGTATCAGTCCGATGAAACCGGTCGCACAGAAGTGTTCGTGCGGCCCTTTCCCAACACCGATGACGGCAAGGCCCAGGTGTCCAGCGGCGGTGGGCTCGCCCCGCTCTGGTCCCATGACAGCAGGCAATTGTTCTACCTCAGCGGCACCAACAACATGATGGCCGCGCGGGTGGCGCCGGGGGCCGAGCTCGCGGTCAGCGCCCCCGAGGTCTTGTTCCGGGTCCGCGACGAGTTGCTCGGCGCGGAAGCGCTGTATTACACCCCGTGGGCTGTTGCCAGGGACGGCCGGTTCCTCATGGCTCGGCTGGTCGGCGGCGATCTGGCGCGGGCCGGTACGCTTGTCGTGGTGGAGAACTGGATCGAGGAATTGAAGGCGAAGGTGAGCCGGTGACCGGCACTCCGGATCGCCTCGCCGCCGCTTTGTCCGACCGCTACCGCATCGAGCGCGAGCTCGGCCAGGGCGGCATGGCCACGGTCTACCTGGCGCACGATCTCAAGCACGACCGGAACGTCGCGCTCAAGGTGCTCAAGCCGGAGTTGGCGGCAGTATTGGGCGCCGAGCGGTTCGTGGTCGAAATCAAGACCACGGCAGCGCTCCAGCACCCCCATATCCTACCCTTGTTCGACAGCGGTACCGCCGGTGGCTTCCTCTTCTATGTCATGCCGTTCATCGACGGCGAGACCCTGCGATCCCGGCTGGACCGCGAGACCCAGCTCGGCGTCGACGAGGCGGTCAAGATCACCACCGCGGTGGCAGATGCCCTGGACTACGCCCATCGTCATGGCGTCATCCACCGTGACATCAAGCCCGAGAATATCCTGCTCCACGAGGGCCGCCCGATGGTGGCCGACTTCGGGATCGCCCTGGCGCTGAGCGCGGCGGCTGGCGGCCGGATGACCGAAACGGGCCTGAGCCTCGGCACGCCACACTACATGAGCCCCGAACAGGCCACCGCGGAGAGGGAGATCACCGCCCGGTCGGACATCTACTCACTCGGCAGCGTCCTCTACGAGATGCTGACCGGCGAGCCGCCGCACATGGGCAACTCGGCCCAGGCGATCATCATGAAGATCGTGACCGAGGATGCCCAGCCGGTGACTCGACTGCGGAAATCGGTACCGCCGAATGTGGCGGCGGCGGTGGCCAAGGCGGTGGAGCGGCTCCCCGCCGATCGGTTCGAGTCGGCGGCCAGGTTCGCCGAGGCGCTGGCGAATCCGGCGTTCGGGGCGGGCACCCAGCGGCTGGTGGCCGCCGCCGGAATGGCAGGGGGGCGGGTTGTCTCGCTGCGGGTCTTCGCGGCCACTGCTGCCGCGGGCGTGGTGGCGCTACTGGCCGCCCTCTGGGCCTGGTCCAGACCTGTGGAGAGCCCTGCTGTCTCCAGGTTGGAGCTGGTGATGCCAGACAGCCAACCGCTGACGACGAATCTCAACGGCAATCGACTGGCGCTGTCCCCGGATGGACGGTTGGCGGTGTACGCCGGTCTCAGTACTGGTGGTCGCAGGTATCTCTACCTTCGGCGGCTGGACCAGCTGGCGGTCGAGTTGATTCCGGGAACCGAGGGCGCATTGAATCCGGCATTCGACCCGGCTGGACAGCGGATCGCGTTCGTGAGCGGTACCCCCCTGGCCCTCAAGGTGGTCTCGCTTGCGGGAGCTCCGCCAGTGGTCCTGACCGACTCGCTGGTGGACAGCGGGGGAGTCAGCTGGGGGTACGACGGCTACATCTATTACGATGGTCGCCTCGAGGGAGATGGCCTGGCTCGAATCCGAGAAGCGGGCGGCTCCCCCGAACCGGCCACGACGCCCGCAGACCCCACGGAATCCTGGCATGCGATGCCGGCTGCATTGCCCTCCGGGCGCGGAGTACTCTTCGGGGTGTCGCGGTTGCGTGGCGCCACCTACGACATTGCTGTGCTGGATACCAGGAGCGGGGTGCATCGCGTGCTGGTTCAGGGCGTGCGACCGCTGTTCGCCCCCTCGGGTCACCTGATCTATGCCACGCTGGAAGGCACCCTCATGGCGGTCCGGTTCGACCAGGACACGCTGGAGACACGAGGCGATCCTGTCGCCCTGGCCGGGGGCGTCTACGTCGGGGGCCTGGGCCGCGCCGATATTGCCATCGCCAATAACGGCACGATGATCTACGCCTCGGGTGGCGCCAGGGGCCGGCCGTCCGAGCTGGTCTGGATTTCCCGGACCGGTGCGATCAGCAGTGTGGACTCGACCTGGCTCGGCGATTTTCGTGGCCGCCCCGCGCTGTCTCCGGATGGGAATTCCCTCGCCATTGCCCTGTTCAGGTCGTCTGCCTCCGATGTCTGGGTGAAAGCACTGGACCGCGGGGTCGCGAGCAAGCTGGCCGATCGCGGCTCAGGCCCGGTGTGGTCCCCGAACGGCTCCGACATCGCCTTCACGGTGCTGGGCGCCGACATCAGCATCGGGCCCGCCGATGGCAGCCGGCTGCCGGAGGTGCGGTACCGTACCTTGAGAAACCTCCAGGGAATCGAGTATTCCGCGGACGGCGAGTGGATGATCGTGACAATGGAAGCTGATATTGCCGCGATCCCGACCTCGGGCGACTCCACCCCGCGCGTGCTCGTGGCAAGTTCAGCCCTCGACCGTCGTGCGACCATTCACCCCGGCGGCGACTGGTTTGCGTACGAATCCAATGAGGGCGGGACACCCCAGATCTATGTCCGGCCCTTTCCCGATGCCCAGCGGGCCCGCCGGCAGGTCTCTTCGGGGATTGGCATGTGGCCGCGCTGGTCGCGGGATGGCCGGGAACTCTTCTACCTGACTGAAACTGGGGCCATGGTGGCGGTTCCGGTGACCACCGAACCGACGTTTTCCACCGGCAATCCGCAGGTCCTCTTTACCCTGCCGGAAACGATGTTCGCGTTACCGTTCAACCCCTTTGACGTGCATCCCGACGGCCGGTTCCTGATGGCGCGCATGATTCGGGGCGGGGTGGAAGAAGGCGATCGTCTGGTGGTGGTGCAACACTTCTTCGAGGAGCTCCGGAACCGGGTGCCGGAATAGGGTTTTGTGGTAGGTTGGGTGCTGATCGGCTCCTACTCTTGTCGTCTTCAGTGTTCTGGTGTATCATGACATCATGACAAGTGGTCATGAGAAACCAAAGCGACGGCCCGGCCGAGTCGCCGAGCCAGTCCAG
>JAWXBA010000137.1:0-3007 GCA_034439775.1 Gemmatimonadota bacterium
AGTCGCCAAAGGCCACCGAGCTGCTTGTGCCAACGAATACGGCGCCGGCGTTGCGGACTGCTGGGAGGATGGCTCCAGGTGTCCTGGTGGCCACCAGGAGGTGCTCGGCGGCCCACTCGTTGGCAAAGGCGATTGCTTCGGCGATGCTGGCGGCTGCCAGGATGCCGCCACGATTCGCCAGGGCTTCCAGGATGATGGCAGCGCGCGGCTCCTGAGCCACCGCAGCCCGCAGCCGAGCTGCCAGGGCAGGCCCGATGTCGTCGAGTGCGATCGCTAGCACTGCCGCGGCCGGGTCGTGCTCGGCCTGGGCCAGCATCTCCCGGGCAACGAGGTCCAGGTCGGCGCTGCTGTCGACGATGACGAGCAGTTCGCTGGGACCGGCCGGTGAGTCGATCGCCACCACGCCACTGACCTGGAGCTTGGCTTCGGCCACCCAGGCGTTGCCGGGTCCGACAATGCGATCGACCCGGGGCACCGAGTTGGTGCCGTACGCCATGGCCGCGATGGCTCCTGCTCCTCCGACCGCAAAGACACGGTCCACTCCAGCCAAGGCGGCGGCGGCAAGCACCACCGGGGTGGGCTGCCCAGAGGCGTCTGGCGGGGTGCAGAGCACCACATCCCCGACGCCCGCCACCTTGGCGGGGATGGCCCCCATCAACACACTGCTGGGATACACTGCCCGCCCGCCCGGGGCGTACACCCCCACCCGGCCCAAGGGATCGGGTCGCCGACCGACCCGGATGCCGGGTTCGGGTTCGACGATGACTTCGGCGGGCCGGAACGCCTCGTGGACGGTGCGGATATTGACCGCCGCTCGTACCAGCGCCGCGCGCAGGGCGGGCTCGAGACTGGCGAGTGCACACGTCCACTGGTCGCGGGGCACCTCGAGCTGGGTCAGGGTGGCGCCATCGAACTGGGCGGCCAGGGCGTGCAGTGCCGCATCGCCGCCGAGGCGCACCTGGGCCAGGATCGCGGCGGTCGCGTCCCGCACGGCCTGGTCGGAGGAGGTGCCACGATCGCGCAGCGCGGCACGATCTGCGGCGGAGAGGTCGCCGATGGTGCCGACGAACCGAAGGGCCAGGGTGCTCACGCCACCAGCCTCTCGATCCGCGATACCAGGATCCCCTCAGCGCCCAGCGCCTTGAGCTGGGCAATGGTGCGGTACAACCCGCCTGTCGCCACCACGGCGTGCACCGCCACGAAAGTGCCACCGTTCAGGATGTCGATGACGGTGGGGCCGTTGATGCCGGGCAGGACCTGCTTGACGTCGGCCAGCCGACTGCGGGGGACGTTGGCCATCAGGTAGCGCTGGCCGCGGGCACGGAGCACCGACTCGAGGGCGGTGGCGAGCTCGTCCAACGCGCGGGTCTTGTCCCGGTCGCCCCCTGCAGCCCCTTCGGCCCGGGCGACCAGTCGGGCGGTGGATTCCAGGATTGTGGCCACTTCGCGGAGCCCGTTGGTCTTGAGGGTGCTGCCGGTGCTGGTCAGGTCCACGATGACATCGGCAATGTCGAGGTGGGGGGCGATCTCCACCGCCCCGGACATCGGGACCACGGTGATGGGCCGGCCGAGCTGCTCGAAATACCGGCGGGTGATGTTGGGGAAGACGGTGGCGACGCGGGTCTCGGCCGGAACTTCCATGGCGCTGGTGATGGCGCTGTCCTCCCGGGCGGCCACCACGAGCCGGCAGCGACCGAACCCCAGGTCGAGGCGCTCGGCCAAGGTGCGGCCGGACTCGGCGATCAGGTCGGCGCCGGTGATGCCGGCGTCGGCGGCTCCGTCGGCCACGAACTCCGGGATATCCTGGGCGCGCACGAACAGCGCCTGGAACTCGCCGCCGAGCGAGGCGGTCAGGGCGCGATCCGAGAGCGCCCGGACTTCGAGTCCGGCCTGCTCGAACAGCTCCCGGGTTTCGGTGGCCAACCGGCCCTTGTTGGGCAGGGCAATCTTGAGCATCTGTACATTTCCTCTGGGGGTACCAAGCAAAAACGGCCCGTCCATTGTGGACGGGCCGTGGCGTTTCGGTCGCTCTGCGGAAAGCCGATCTCCGGCTAGCCCTGCACGCGCTCCTCGCCCCGACCCGTCAGGCCGTGGTGATGGTGCACGTGGTGCTGCAGGAGATTCCGCATGGCGACAAACTACCGCATGGCCGGGGTACCGTCAAGTCCGGCCCCTACACATTCGGCCGGGAACGGTCTACCGTTCCGACATGATGATGACCCCGTGGGTAACCCGATTGTTGTTCGCCAATGCCGCAGTGTTCCTGCTGCAAATGACAATGACGGGCTTGGAGAACCAGTTCGCACTGGTCCCGGCACTCGGTCTCGTCCGGCCGTGGACCTTCGTGACCTACATGTTCCTGCATGGCGGCCTCGGCCACATCTTCTTCAACATGCTGTCGCTGTTCTTCTTCGGGCCGCGGCTCGAGGAGCGCCTCGGTTCCCGTTCGTTCCTGTGGCTCTACTTCGTCAGCGGCATCACCGGCGGGCTGCTGTCGCTGTTCTTCACGCCCAACGTGCCGATCATCGGCGCGTCGGGCGCGGTGTTCGGGGTCATGCTCGGCTACGCGACCTTCTGGCCGCGGCACCAGATCCTGATCTGGGGGATCATTCCGGTGGAGGCGCGCTGGATGGTGGTGGCCTTGACGGCGATCTCACTCTGGTCCGGGCTGGGCGGTGGCGGGGGCGGCATTGCCCACTTTGCCCACCTGGGTGGGTTCCTCGGGGCGTGGATCACCCTGCGGGTGCTCGAGGCGCGGTCGCCGACCAAGCAGTGGCAGAAGAAGGCCGCGGTCAAGTCGAGGGTCGTGGAGGGAGCGAGTTCGGCAGTGGAACGATTCCGGAGGATTCCCCGGGACAACCTGCACCCCGTGAATCGCGATGAGCTCGACCGGGTGCTCGACAAGATCGGCGCCACCGGCATGAGCAGCCTGACTCCGAGTGAACGCGACTTCCTGGAACGGTTCAGCGCCCGATCCTAGCCGCATCGGCGCGGTGATCACCGCGCC
>JAWXBA010000138.1:0-22651 GCA_034439775.1 Gemmatimonadota bacterium
ACACCGCGAGTGGAGCGGTCCGGGGGATCAGATAGAGGACGACCTGGGCCGAGCCGGCAAAGAGCTTGGCATCCTGCGACTGGACCTCGCCTGCGTCGTCGAGCTTGAAGGTGGTGGGCACGTAGGACCCGGTCACCGTCAGGCCCGCGCGCTGGCCAAACCAGAGTCCCAGCGCCGCGCCGAACGACAAGCCCGCCTCCAGCTTGGCGGGATCCCCACCGTTGGCCACGGTGTAGAGATCCTCAGTAGGAATGTAGAAGCCCAGTTGCGGCGCCAGCGTGAACTTCTGGGCCGCCAGGCTGCCCCCAGTTGGAGACAGGCCAACGAGGATTGCGGCGACCAACCCGAGGGAACGACCCATGGAGGACTCCTGCGTGAGAGGATGACCCGTCGGCAATCCATCCGGAGAGTGTCCGTCCCGAGATTCTGACCCAGATGCGACACCCCGAACCCGAATTGCAGCCACCGTCCCCCAAGATACCGCGCCGCACGCGGGGCGCCAGAGCCCGGATCCTCGAAGACCGGCTGGCATCCGGGGCGGGGATCAGGCGTCAGGGGATTCGGGTCGCCCCCACGGAATGGTCGCCGTCCGGCCCGGGCAAAGTGCCGTCAGGCCCAGACCGGAAGACTTACCGCCCCACCGCCAGTCCCGCTCCAACCCGGAGCAGGATATCGCGCTGAATGAAGTCCCTGGGTGGCCGGCCGGCAACGAGGTAGCTGGCCGAATAGTCCAGGACCTCCGCCCCTACGCTGAAGGCGAACGCGGACAACCGCAGCTTTACCCCGGCGCCAAGCGCCATCCCGTAGCTTGACGCATTGGGCTGCCCCACGAACGCCTCGCCGCGGCGCGACGCATAGCTCATCCCGACCGAGATGTACGGCTGCGCCGATTCCCCGCCCGGGGTGAGGCCCAGGGTAGCCTGGACGCTGCCATGCCGCACGTCTGCGGGTATGGTGGTGATGGAGCCTGCGGCGGCCGGCGTGAACTTCAGGGCCGACTCGAACTCGCCCCCGGAGACTCGCAGCCCAACCCGGCTGTTCAAGTTCAGCGCCACGGTTCCCCCGCGGGAGGAACCGCCCTCGAGCCGATAGGTGCCGGCGGACCCGGCTCTGGTGACCTGGAAGAGGTCCTGCGTCGGGGTGTACTGCCCCATGAACATTTCCACGGAGGCGCCCTGCGCCATGGCGCTGCTGGAGACCAGCGCCAGCAGGCAGACCAGCGTACCGAGGCGTCGAAGCAACATCTGCTGCATGCGGTGGCTCCCAATCAAGTGGATAGCGGCAAGAAGGCGCGGTACAGGGTCGGGAGCGCTTGCAGCAGAAGCACTCCAGCAATCGTGTACGCGGCTGCGACGGTCGGCGTTGAGCCCTGGTCCTAGTGGCTGGGCGGCGGCCCCGGATCAGGCGGCACCGGAATATTGGCGGGACGGGGCGTCGCGGCTCCGGTCCGGCGCAGGGTAACCGGATCCGGAAGGTCCCCACCTGACAGGGTGAGCTGGCTCCCCCGGAGGCGGATGTCATAGATCTCCCACTCGCCGCCGATGGCCAGCATGATCCGGGGCCCGCGGACCACCCGCCAGCGGACGTGCTCCTCCCCCCAGCTGGCGCTGGAGTCGGCCCGCACGATGACGATCCGCGGAACATCCTTGCGATCCTTGTCCTTGAGTGAAACCTCCCAGGTGCCCTGAAGGTTGGGCAGTTGCTGCGCCGCCACCGGCAACGCGACACCGAACAGGACCAGGACCAGGACCAGGGGACAACGCATGCGGAGACTCCCAGCTGGGGTGAGACTTGGCCACCCAAGATAGCCGCGACACGCCGGGTGACTCTATTGAAACGGCGATGGGGGCGCCGAGGCGCCCCCATATTCCCCGCACTCCAGGACTCCCCACCGGCAGGCAATGCCCGCCGCCCGGTGGGGGTGGCTCCCTGGGCTAGTACATGCCGCCCATGCCGCCGCCCGGGGGGCCGCCAGCCGGTGCGGGCTTGTCTTCCCGCTTTTCCACCACCGCGCACTCGGTGGTCAGCAGCAGGCCAGCGATCGAGGCCGCATTCTGCAGCGCCGTCCGGGTCACTTTGGTCGGGTCGATGACCCCGGCCTTGACCAGGTCCTCGTACTCGTCGGTGGCCGCGTTGTAGCCGAAGTTCTTGTCCTTGGAGGACTTGATCTTGGCCACCACGATGGAGCCCTCGGCCCCGGCGTTCTTGACAATCATCCGGATCGGCTCCTCGAGCGCGCGACGGACGATCTCCACCCCGACCTTCTCATCAGCGGAACCGCGGATCTTGTCGAGCACGTTCTGCGCCCGCAGGAGCGCGACGCCACCGCCGGGGACGATTCCCTCTTCGACCGCGGCGCGGGTGGCGTGGAGTGCATCCTCGACCCGGGCCTTCTTCTCCTTCATCTCGGTCTCGGTCGCGGCGCCGACGTTGATCACCGCCACGCCACCGGCCAGCTTGGCCAGCCGCTCCTGCAGCTTCTCGCGGTCGTAGTCGCTGGTGCTCTTGTCCACGGCAGCCCGAATCTCGCCGATGCGGCCCTGGATGTCGGCGTTCTTGCCCTTGCCGTCGACGATGGTGGTGTTGTCCTTGTCGACCACGATCCGCTTGGCGCGGCCGAGGTCGGCCATGGTGGCGTTCTCCAGCTTGAAGCCGAGCTCCTCGCTGATGACCTGGCCACCGGTCAGGATGGCAATGTCACGGAGCATCTCCTTGCGGCGGTCGCCGAAGCCCGGCGCCTTGACGGCGACGACCTTCAGGGTGCCGCGCAGCTTGTTCACCACCAGGGTGGCAAGCGCTTCGCCCTCGATGTCCTCGGCGATGATCAGCAGCGGCTTGCCGGCCTGGGCAACCTTCTCGAGCACCGGCAGAAGGTCCTTCATGGCGCTGATCTTCTTGTCGTGGATCAGGATCAGGCCGTCCTCGACCACCGCTTCCATCTTCTCCGGGTCGGTCACGAAATACGGCGAGAGGTAGCCGCGGTCGAACTGCATCCCCTCGACCGTCTCGAGGGTCGTCTCGAGGCCCTTGGCCTCCTCCACGGTGATGACGCCGTCCTTGCCGACCTTTTCCATCGCCTCGGCGATGAGGTTGCCGATTTCCTTGTCGTTGTTCGCGGAGATCGACCCGACCTGGGCAATCTCCTTCTTGCCGGCGGTCGGCACGGAGAGACGGGCCAGTTCCGCGACCACGGCCTCGACCGCCTTGTCGATGCCGCGCTTGAGCTCCATCGGGTTGGCCCCGGCGGTAACGTTCTTGAGCCCCTCGCGGAAGATCGCCTGGGCCAGCACGGTGGCAGTCGTGGTGCCATCGCCGGCCAGGTCGGAGGTCTTGGTGGCCACTTCCTTCACCATCTGGGCGCCCATGTTCTCCACTGGATCGGAGAGTTCGATCTCCTTGGCGACGGTGACGCCGTCCTTGGTGATTGTGGGGGAGCCGAACTTCTTGTCGATCACGACATTGCGGCCCTTGGGGCCGAGCGTAACCTTGACCGCCTCAGCGAGGGCGTCGACGCCCCGCTTGAGTTTGGCGCGGGCTTCGGTATCAAACAGCAGTTCCTTCGCAGCCATGGATCAGTCTCTCCTGAAGTGATGAGTCGCGGTCAGCCGAGCTTCGCGAGAACGTCGGAAGCCTTGATGATGATGACTTCCTCGTCGTCGAGCGTGAACGGGGTGCCGCTGTACTTGCCATAGATCACGATGTCGCCAACGGCCAGGTCCATCGCAACCCGGACGCCCTTCTCGGTCCGGCCCGGGCCGGCAGCGATGACTTCACCCTGGGTGGGCTTTTCCTTGGCGGTGTCGGGGATGTAGAGCCCGCCCCGCATCTGGGCCGCTTCATCGGCGGGGCGGATCACGACCCGATCCTCGAGGGGATGAATCTTGGACTTGCTCTTCGGCTTGGCAGTGGCCATTTGGTGATGCCTCCACAACGTGAATGACGGACCGCCACAAGGGGCGGATGGGGCTTGGCACTCCATGCCACTGAGTGCCAGAACTGTGGCGTAACATACGACAGTTCGCATCGCTGTCAAGCCATGCACCAATCCCAGCAATGCAACGTAAGTGCCTGAAATATCGGTCATTATGACACTGGCACTCCGGCGCACAGTGTGCCAGAACTGCCCAGTTGTCCGACCTGACTGCCATCGTGGCAGCGGCCCCTTGACTCCCACTTGACCCCCGGGAACAAAATTGCCATCGTAGTGGTTATGTCGACCTACGGCTCGAGCTTCTATCCCCGGACACCGACAGAGGTTACCCCATGCTTGCCTCAATGATGACGCTCCTGTTGACCGTGGCGAGTGACCCCGCCAATCCGCCTGCGATCCCCACCGGCACGGAGTCCATCCTGACTGTCACGGTGGACTCGAGCCGCCGACAGGTGGTGCTTCGCGCCGGACCATTCACCATCCCTGCCGCGGGCGGTGATGGGGCCCATGCCCACCACGGGAGTCATGACGCGCCGGGGAGCCAGACCCCGTTCCTGACCTTCTCCTGGCCGGTCAGCGGCTGGCTCTACGCCTTCGACATCTCCCTCGTCGATGGCCAGGGTCGTCCCCTGCCCCGCGGCCTGATCCACCATGTCAACATGATGAATCTGGAGCGGCGCGCCCTGCTGTATGACGCGGTCGAACGCACTCTGGCGGCCGGCAGCGAGACCGCCAACGTGGAGCTTCCCCGGACGGTCGGCTTCCCGATGTCGGCGGGGACGCCGATGGGGATCCTGGCCGCCTGGGCCAACGAGAGTGGCACCGCGGTGACTGACGTGTATCTCGTGGTCGAATACCGGTGGAGCCCCACCAAACTCAACCCGAGGCCGGTTGACGTGCTCCCACTCTACATGGATGTCAATTACCGGGGCGCTGGCCTATCCGCCAGCTATGACCTCCCACCGGGGCGATCGGAGGCGAGCCACGAGTTTACGATGCCGATCGATGGGCGCCTCCTGGGTGCCGGCGGTCATCTGCACGACTACGCCATCGCCGTGAGATTGGAGGAGGTGGAGTCGGGGAAGGAAGTGGTGCGCCTCAAGGCGACACTTGACCAGCACGGCACGATCCAGGGGGTGGAGCAGAAAATCTTCGGCGTGCGCGGGGATGGCATTCGACTCCGCCAGGGTCGCCGCTACCGGGTGATCGCGGAATACGACAACCCCACCGGGGCCACGATCCCCTCGGGCGCGATGGGAATCATGATCGGACTGTTTGCCCCGAGCCGGCTGCAGGACTGGCCGAGGGCCGATCCCGCCATCCCGGGAATCAAGGCTGACTTGACGGCGATCCTGGGCGGGGCGGCGCAAGGACAGGGCCGCCTGGACCCCTGACTTGCCCCTACGGCGCCACTCGCCTCGCGCCAAGCCAGCGCTGCCACCACCAGCGGCCGTACGGATCGGTGGCGCTTAGAATGCTGATCTGGACGCCACCGGTGGCGCTGTGGATGAAGCGCCCATCGCCGAGGTAGAGGCCCACGTGGGACACCTGGCCGGGGGTCCCGGTGGCAAAGGTCAGGATGTCGCCAGGTTGCAGCAGAACTGGATCCTTCCCTACTGCGGTGCCCGCCTGCGCCTGGTCCACGCTGCGGCGCGGCAGGGCAATACCGACCTCGCCATAGGCGAACTGGATCAGGCCCGAGCAATCAAAGCCATTCGCGCTGGATCCTCCCCAGCGGTACGGAGTTCCCATTGCCGCCGTGGCAATGCCCACCACGGTAACCCCGACCGACCCGGCCTCAGCGCCGCCCGAGGAGAGCCGCCCGACCGGAACGGTTGCAGACGTCGCGGGGCCCGAGCCCGGAACTGCCATGGGGCGCGTCCCCGCGCCACCCCATCCCCGGCCGAGCCGGAAGCCGATCTCCACGCCCTCGCGCCCTTCGGCCGTGAGCTTTCGGTAACGGGCCTCCCCCCGGAGCCCCAGCGGGCCCGCAGCGAGCAGTTGATAGCCCAGCCCCAGCGACCACGATGTCCATGTCCCCGGCTGGGCGCGCGTCCCGATCCCGGCCTGCACCCCGCCGATCAGGTAGGGACTGTCCGACTGGCCAGCGAGCACCGAGAGATCCACCCCGATCCCGGCCATCCACCCGGCTTCACGGCTCCCACCGGGCCGGAACACGGCGAGCGTTTGGTATCCGAGAACCCCGGCCAGCGGCGTTTCCCTTGCCACCTGATACGAGACAAGGTCGGCGCCCCCCGCCGCGAGGTATCGGCTGGCCCCCACCGACGCCACCGCACACCCCTGGGTGGCGGTGAGTGCCAACAGGGCGGCAATCCTCAGTGACATCACCGCAGCAGGGGAGTGGGTAGGCCGGTGCGAAGGTTGACTCGGTAGCGCTGGCCGGGCTGGCACTGCGAAAACACCTGGGCTTGGACCGAGCTGTCGTCCAGTCGGGTCGGGGCGTCCAGCGTGTACAGCAGGGGGACTCGCCGTCGTCCCGCGGAGTCACGGATTTCCAGGGTACGTTCGTAGCATTCGAATCCGCTGCTGTCGCGGGCATGGCGGCCTGCCATGAACCAGATCTCGACTCCCGGCATCGGCTGGCTCGCCAGTGCTTCGTCCGGCGCTGCCGGCATCAAGGGTGCGGCCTCTGCCAGAGGCTGTGGATCGTCCGCAGGTCCACAGGCGATAAGGCATCCGGCCAGTAGAACCGCCCTCATGATGCCTCGGGGCCTGGCAGCTGGGCTGGTTGGGGCGACTCCGGCGCGGGCTCGTCCTTGATGATCGGAGTACCGTCTGCCTCGAGACTCAGTGCAGCCCGGATCTCCGGGCTGCGTCGCACCAGGCGCAACCAGGCGTGGGTGCCAAGCATGGCAAAGATGAGTCCCATGGCCACCGTCACGGCCACCCCGTTCAGGGCACCCTCGAGGCTGCCGGCCAGCGCGGCGCCGAGCACCGCCCCAAGAAACGAAGCTGCCCACGCCACCAATGGCGTGAGCAGCCAGCCGAACATCCGGAGGACGAACCGCAGCGCGCGCATCGATCAGCCGCGCCGCACCCCGATGGAGGTCAGGATCGCGGCCAGCATGACGCCGGGCAGGAACGCCACGCTGAACGTGCCCAGACCCCAGGCCGCTCCAGGAAATCCGGCCAGGATTGCCAGGACCCCGACCACCGCCGTCAATCCCAGCGCCATGATCATCAGGCCAGGTGCCGATGGTGATCCACCCTTGGCCACCTGGTTGGCGAGTACTTGCGCCCCCATCCACGGCAGGAACGTCCCGACCATCCACCAGATCGGGTGGTACCACCAGTTGCTGCCACCACCGATCTCGAGCCAGCGGTTGGTGTAGGTACCCAGCGGCTGCAGTGCCGCCACATCGACCACGAGATACACGACCGCGGCCATGAGGCCGATCCCGGCGGCGCCCGCGATCCCCTCGATGGTGCGGGCCCGGGTCCAGAGACCGGGCAGCGTCGTCGTGGCACTCACGCCGACCAGCACCACCACGGCGCCGACTGCCAGTTCGGCCGGCCCTTCAAGGAAGCGATAGGCGAGGCTGAACAACAGCACACAGAGCGACTGCGCGACGCCGAGGATGGCGCCATGCCGCAGCACCGTGGGTAGTGCCGTCTGGTCGTACCGGGATTCCGCGGAAACCGCCGAGCTCATCGTCGCTCCGGAGTGGAAAGGCAAGGGACCATGGAAGCTAGCCGCCTCGATCGACGGTTGGCAATTGGCCGCAGCTAGGCAAGGACCACGGTGCCGGCCATGGCCATGCGGATGCCGCCAGTGGTCCCACGAATGATCAGGGCCCCGGTGCGATCGATCCCCTCCGCGACGCCGTGGAACGGCTGATCAACGACTCGGCCCCTCAGGAAATCGCGCCGGCCAAACTCCGCCAGCTCGGTCTCCTCGAGGGGGCCTCCCGTACCCGCCTGCGTTGCGACGTGCCGCGCCACCGGGTCGGCGAGTTCCTCCGGGGTGATCCCGGGCGCCAACTCAGCGAGCGTCACCGCAGTATCCCGGAGTTCCGCCGGAAGCGGGTTGCGCACATTGATGCCGATCCCGGCCACGATCCAGGCGAGTTCTTCTCCCTGCCACCGCGCCTCGCAGAGGATGCCACCCAGCTTGCGGCCGTGGTGGTAGAGGTCATTGGGCCACTTGAGCATCAAGACCGGTGCGCCCGGCAGACAGGCCTCGATCGCCGCCGCCACGGCCAGGCCAACGCGGACACTGAAGCACTCTCCGGAGGCAGCCTGCTGCGGACGGCAGACGACGCTCATCCACAGGCCTCCCAGTGGTGAGTGCCAGCTCCGCCCGCGGGTGCCCCGCCCCGCCAACTGCTCCCGCGCCGCGACGGCAGTGCCGTGGACGGCACCGGACTCGGCCAGGAGATGGGCAACTTCCTGGGTGGAGGGCACCGTCTCCAGCCAGCGAACCGATGCCGCGGGCTCAGGCACCGGGACGGAGGTACCACACCAGGAGAAGCACGCCGAAGCCGATGCGGTACCAGGCAAAGCCACGGAAATCATGGCGCGCCACGAACCCGAGGAACGCCTTGACCACAATGAGCGCCGAGACGAACGCGGTGACGAACCCCACCGCAAACGGCGCGACATCCGCCCTGCTCAGGAGGTCCCGGCTGCTGAGCAGGTCGAAGAGCGTTGCGGCCACCATCACGGGGATGGCCAGAAAAAACGAGAACTCCGTGGCCGCTTGTCGGGACATGCCCATGGCATAGCCACCCATGATGGTGGCGCCCGATCGGGAGGTGCCTGGAATGAGCGAAAGGACCTGGGCCAGTCCGACCCCCAGCGCCAGCCGCCACCCCATGGCCTGAACGCTGGCCACCCGCGTCGGGGGTGGCCGACGTTCGATCAGGAGGATGATGACCCCGCCAATGACCAGCGCCACCGCCACGACCAGCGGCGAAAAGAGCCGGGCCTTGATCAGGTCGTGCGCCAGGAGCCCGACAACGGCGGCCGGGAGGAAGGCGATGATGAGGTTGAGCGCGAACCGCTGCTGGACCGGATCCCGGGCCAGCCCGCGCAGCACCACGGCGAGCGTCCCCCGGTAGATCCAGGTGATGGCCAGGATCGCCCCGAGCTGGATGAAGATCTCAAAGGTGCCCGCCTGCCCGCCATTGAAGTCCAGCCACTCGCCGGCCAGGATCAGGTGCCCGGTGCTCGAGACCGGCAGGAATTCCGTCACCCCCTCGACCACCCCGAGCACCGCGGCCTTGAACAGGACCGGCCAGTCGGCGGGATTCATCGGCCGAGGATCTCCTGGTACAGCGCTTCGTATTGCGGCACGACCAGGCTGGCGGCAAACTGGCGTGCCTTGGCGATGGCGGCCTGCCGCATCTCGGCGTGGCGCACCGGATCGCGGAGCAGCGCGATGGCGCGCCGCGCCATCGCCTCCACCGACCCGGGCGGCTCGGTCAGGCCGTTGACATCGTCATCCACCACCTCGGGAAGCCCGCCCGCGTTGGTGGTGACCACTGGCGCTCCGCATGCCATGGCCTCCAGCGCCGCCAACCCGAATGATTCCGTCTGGCTCGGCAGGACGAACAGGTCGGTGGCCTGGAGCAGGTTGGCCACGGTGTCGAGCCGGCCCAGGAAGCGGACATCGGCGCCCACCCCGGTGTCGCGCACTTCCTTCTCGGCGATTTCCCGGTCCGGGCCATCGCCGACCATCAGCAGTGTGGCCGGAATCTGGCGACGCACCCGGGCAAAGATCCGCACCACATCCTGGACCCGCTTGACCTCGCGGAAGTTGGACATGTGCAGCAGGATCTTGTGCTCCTTCGGTGCCAGGCCCTCCCGGCAGTCCGGGGTGCAGGGGTGATACTCGTCGATGTTGACGAAGTTCGGGATCACCCGGATCGTGTCGCCCTCGATCCCGAACAGCCGGCAGGTCTCCTGCTTCAGGAAATGGGACACGGCGGTCACCGCATCGGAGCGCTGGATCGAGAACCGGGTGATCGGGAAGAAGCCGGCCTCCTGGCCGACGAGGGTGATGTCGGTGCCGTGCAGCGTGGTCACGACCTTGAGTGACCGCTCCTCGCTCAGCATCTCGCGGGCCAGCCACGCCGTGGTGGCGTGCGGAATGGCGTAGTGGACGTGCAGGATGTCGAGCTTTTCCCGCTGGGCCACCTCATGCTGCTTGGAGGCGAGCGCCAGGGTGTAGGGATAGTGATCGAACAGCGGGTACCGGCCGGTGGTGGTGTCCACCTCGTGGAAGTAGACCCGCTCCTGGTACCCCCGCAGCCGGAACGGCGAGGCGTAGGTGACGAAATGCACCTCGTGCCCCCGCCGCGCCAGGTCCAGTCCAAGTTCGGTGGCCAACGCCCCGGAGCCTCCGTAGGTGGGATAGCAGGTAATGCCGATTTTCATGTGCCGGACTCGCTTCGTGCCGAAAGGTGATCGGCGGCCGGCGGGACCTGGTCGCGCTGCCGCCAGACGGCGGCAATCTCCGCCGCCAATTGCTCTGGAGGCCGGGTGGCGTCCAGGGTCCATACCGTCCCGGTCACCTGGTGCCGGAACCAGGTCTGCTGCCGCTTGGCGTACTGGCGGGTGGCAATCGTGATCGCCTCCGGCACGCTGTCCCGGTCCCGCTGGCCATGGAGATACTCGACGGCCTCCCGGACCCCGACACCATCGAGCCCGGGGGCACCTGCCAAGTGCCCCTCGGCCAGGACTGCGGCGACCTCCTCGATCAACCCCCGCCGGATCATTTCCGAGCTCCGGGAGGCAATCCGCTGGTGGATGATCGGCCGCGGCGCGGTGAGCACCACATACCATGGCCGGATCGCTGCCTCGGCCCGCGCCACCTGCTGCCACCAGGTCAACGGATAGCCCGAGAGCAGCGCCACTTCGACCGCGCGCGTGGCACGCTGGCGCCCCCCGCCGGCAAACCCCGGATCGAGGCGCCCGGCCCAGCGCACCAGGTCGGCGGTGGTGAGACGCCCGGTCCAGGTCTCCAGCGCCTGGCGTCGATCTGCCTCCAGCGGCGGTTCCAGGAACAGGCCATCGGCGATCGCCCGGACATACAGGCCGGTTCCTCCGACTACCACCGGCAGCTTGCCGCGCCCGCGAATATCGGCCAGCCACTGCTGGCTTTCGAGCGCGAAGCGCCCGGCACTGTACCGTTCACCTGGTTCGGCGATATCCACCCCGTGATGGGGCACCCGACTCCGCTCGCGCCGGCCGGGCTTGGCGGTGCCGATGTCGAGTCGGCGATAGACCTGGCGCGAATCGGCCGACACGACCTCGAGCGGGATCAACTCGGCCAGGGCCATGGCGACCGCCGTCTTGCCGATGGCGGTGGGCCCCACGATGACCGGGACGCTATCGGCGTCCAAATCGTCGCTCCAGTTCCTCGCGGGGCAACTGCACGATGGTGGCCCGGCCGTGGACATCGTGGGGCGGCAGGGTGCTGGCAAAGAGACGGAGCAACAGCTCCCGCATCTCTGCGTCGGAAAGCGACTGACCCGCCTTGACCGCCGCACGGCAGGCATAGGTGGCAGCGAACCGCTCCAGCCGGTTGGCCCAGCCGCCAAAGCGTCCCCGCGCCAGGTCCGCGACCAGTTCCCGGAAGCAGGCCGCGGCGTCGAACCGCGGGTGCGGCGATGGCACCGTGTGGACCACCACGCTCCGGGCCCCGAATGGTTCCACGTCAAAGCCCACCCGCTCGAGCTGGGCGGCGTGGACCTCCACCACCTCGAGCTCCTCGTCGGTCAGTTCGATGGTCAGCGGGAGGAGCAGCCGCTGGGCCGCGACACCGACGTCAGTCAGCTGCGCCATGACCTCCTCATAGAGCACCCGCTCGTGGGCGGCGTGCTGGTCCACGATCACCATTCCCTGCGCCGACTCGAAGGCCAGGTAGCTGTCGAACAGCTGAAGTATCGGGGCCTCGAACCCACGGGGTTCGGTGCTCGCGGGGCCGCCAGGATCGATGGCGGCCCCCTCGTCGCCGAAGAGATCCGGCCCAAGGTCTGCGGGCGCTCCCGGGTAGGGAGTGGTGGGGGCAAGCCCGGACCACTGGCCTACCGGCGCGGCGGCGGCCAGGGTCCCCAGCGCATCCCGGGCCCCTTCTTCCAGCGCCCGCTCCACCGCCAGCCGTTCCCGAAACCGGACCTCGAGCTTGGCGGGATGGACATTGACGTCCACCTGGTCGGGTGCGGTCTCGATCTGGAGGAAGATCGAGGGACGGTCGCCGGGGTGGATGGCACTGCGGTAGCCCGCTTCGACGGCACGCACCAGGAAGGAATCGCGGAACGGGCGGCCGTTGATGAACAACTGCACCCGGCGCCCGGTCGGCTTGGCATCGCCGGGGCGCTGGATGTACCCCGTCACCTTGACCGGACCCTGGGCCCACGACACCGGGATGAGGGTGCGCACCATATCCTCGCCCCAGACTGCGCTCAGCCGTGCGTCCGGGGCCTGGTCAGGAGGCACCGCCAGCCGCACCCGTCCGTCGATCACCATCTCAAAGCCGACGCCAGGGTGAGCCAGGGCCAGCGTGGCCACCACCTCCCACGCCTGGCGGGCCTCGGAGGAGACGGACCGCAGGAACTTGCGGCGGGCAGGAGTATTGAAGAACAGGCCGCGGACGGTAACGGTAGTGCCCTGCTGGCGCGCCGCCGGGGAGACGCCGTTGACCCGGCCGCCGGTGACGCTGACCTCGGTGGCCTCGCCGGCCGATTCCGCTGTGAGGAGCGTAAATCGTGACACCGAGGCGATGGCAGGAAGTGCCTCGCCGCGAAATCCGAAGGTCTGGACCCCGACCAGGTCGGTGGCGGAAACGATCTTGCTGGTGGCGTGGCGATCGAGGGACCGGAGGGCGTCATCGCGGCCCATGCCGCTGCCATCATCGGCCACTTCGAGGGCAGTCTTGCCCCCGTTCTCCAGGGCGATCCGGATGTGACGTGCCCCGGCGTCGAGGGCATTCTCCACCAGCTCCTTCACGGCGGAGGCGGGGCGTTCCACCACCTCCCCGGCAGCAATCTGGTCGGCGACGGTGTTGGACAGGATGGCAATGCGCCGGGAAAGGATCGGAACCATCCCTCAATCTAATCCGCGGACCATCACGACCGCGGAGGCCGGCAGCCATCCCTGCCGCCCGCGCGGGTCCCGGACCCGCACCCACGCGCCGTCGGTTGCCTCGACCCGCACCAGCACCACCCCGTCCACCGTCCCGGTCGTCTCGGCCACCCCGTGCGGCGCTGAACGCAGCGGCGCGGTCACCACCGTCACGCCCTCCGGGCGCTGTCGGTTGGTCCGGGCCACCAGGCCCGCGGCGATGCTGAGCACGCCCAGCACCGCCAGCCCCACCGCCACCCGGCGCCGACGCCGCGCCAACGCCAGGATGAAGGCTGCCAGGATCCAGAGTCCGGCCCCGCCGACGATCAACTCTTCTGGTGTCACCGGCAGCAGCGGCTCCCAATCCCGAGCCTGCTGGTGCCGCAGGGCCAACTCGGACCAGCCCCGCCGGATGGGGGGGTCGCGGGGCGCCAACCGGATGGCCTCGAGCCAGGCGGCCGCCGCCCCGGCATCGTGATGGGCCATCCAGCGCATGGCACCCAGGTTGTACCAGGCGGCGGCGGAACGATCCCCGGGGGACATCCGGCCAGCCTGAGCTCGGGTCGCGGCCTCCCAGGTCCCTTCCCCGTACAGGCTTGAAGGCGAGGGTCCCTGAGCCGCCGCTGGCACCGCGACGCCGGCAGCGAGGATGGCAAGGACCGGTCCCAGCCACCGCCGCACCAGTCGAGACGGCAGTCGCGCCAGCCACCGCGCCGATTCTTCGGCCAGCTCCTGTTCACTTCCCCCTCGCGACTCGGCGCGCGCATACCGCATCGCCCGGATCCGCTCGTGCAGCGTCACCGCGCGCTCCGACTCCTCGCGGGCCACGCCGACCCGGCGCAGTTCCTGGCCCACTCGAGCCGGATCGCGCCCGGCCGCCGGTCCCGCCAGGCGCGACAGCACCAGCTCAAAACGGGTCAGGGCCTGGGCGGAAGATGGCTTGATCCGCCGGGGCGCCCGGCGGCGCCAGCCCGCCAGCAGCAACACGAGGGCCGGCGCCAGCACGACCGCGCTGACCAGGAGTCCACTCCAATCCTCGACCAGCCGCACCGGCCAGGCTGGCATTGACTCGGGCAGGAGCGGGGGCGGGGTGCGAGTCTCGCCGGGGGCCACCGAGGGGAGAATCGGAATCAGCACCGCTGCGGCTACCGCGGTGCGATAGCTCTGCTGGAGCGGATCAAAGTGCGGGTAGCGAACCTCCGGCAGGGTCACGCTCCCGGCCGAATCGGGCAGGAGCAGGAACCTGAATTGCCGCGTCCCGGCCATCCGGCCACCACGCCATCCCGGCAACTCCGTGGTGCGGTCGGGATACACCCGCACCCCGGCCGGCCATTCGACGAGCGGGGGGCCCCAGAGCGACAGGTTCCCCTCGCCACGGACCAGCAGGTCCACCGGGAGCAGCTCACCGACGCGGGCGTTCGGCGTGGCAATCCGCCAGTTGACCTGGAGCCCGCGACCGACCGGACCGGCAAACCCGTCCGGTCGCCGGGTCGCGGGCAGCGGCAACACCACGATGGAGCGTTCGCGGCTGCGGCGGTCCTCCCGGCGCTCGTCGCCGAAAAACTGCCGCGACGCGGGGCTCGAGAACGCCAGCTCCGCTGCCGGAATCACCAGCCGGCCGGGGCTCACCGGAAAGACCACCTGGTGGCTGGCATACAGGTCGTAGCCGGTTTCGCCGATCTGGCGATGCGCCGCCACGCCCGGGAGGATCACGACCGGAAGGCTCCACACCCCATTGAGCGAAGGAGGGCGAAGCGTAGGGGGTCGCCGCAGTCGCTCGCGAACGGTGGTCGGGAACCACGCGGCGGTCATGATCTCCACTTGATCGCCGACATACACCGTGTCGGTGGACGCCGTCGTGATCACCGAGACGTCACCCTCGCGGGGGTACTCCGAGCGCGCCAGCAACGACTCGACCCGGGTCGCCACGGTGACTCCGGGCATCGCCACCTGGAGCAGCAGGAGCGCCAGCGAGATCACCAGTCCCTCGCCGTCCGGGCGGTCAATCCCCGTCGCCGCCTGACCTGGTCCTCCCGGACCCCGCGCTCCGCCTGCTCCACCGAGGCGAGGATCCGCTCCGCCTCCGCGCGGGAGAGCGCACCCGGTCGGGTGGATTCGGGGGTATTGCCACCCCCGCCCTGCGTGGGCGGCGGGGTTCCGCCGCCGCCTCGCGGATTGGACGGTGGCGGCGGGCGGAGTCGGGTGGCCAGTTCCAGGTTCCACTTGGCGTCCATCCGGCCCGGACGCAGCAGCAGCGCTTCGCGCAGGTTGGCCACCGCACCAGCCAGGAGCGAATCCCGCCGGGTGCTGTCACCCCGCGCCTCGAGCAGCCCGGTCAGCCCCAGGTTGTACAACGCCCGGAATCGCAGCTCGGGATCGAGCGAGCGGGCCGCCGCGACCAGCGCGGTGCGGGCCCCGGGAAGGTCGCCCGCCTGGAGGGCGGCGGTGCCGGCGTTGTACCAGGCGGTATCGGAAGTGACCCGGCGCTGAGCGGTGCGGAGGAGTTCGCGGGCCACCTCCGTCCCGGCACCAGCTCCCAGCGTGCGCCCTGTCTGCACCGGGCGTTGCGCTCCGGCGCTCCCCACAGTCAGCACCAGGGCCACACCGGCCAGGGCGGCGCTCCGGCGGGACAGCGAGTGGATCAACAGGAGGACGAAGGCCAGCAGCGCCCCGAGCCAGGCCCGGGGTACCAGATCGTCCACCCGCCGGTCGCGGGCCGGCCGCCGCTCCAGGGACTCCAGGATCCCCCGCACCGCCGCCGCCTGGTCACGGACATCCGACTGGATCAAGGCGCCTCCCCCGGCGTTGGCAATGGCGCGGAGGTTGTCTTCCCGTGCCCGGCTCTGGACCTCACTGCCGTCCACATCCCGCTGGTAGCCGATCAATGCCCCCACCGAATCGCGCACCGGCAGCCGGACCGGCTCCGCACCGCCCTCGGCCACGATGATCAGGGTAACCCCCGCCGCCCGCAGCCGACCCGCCGCCGCGACCGCGACCGGCAGGGAGTCATGGCCCTCCCCGTCGGTAAAGAGCACCAGGGCGCGGTCGCCACCCTGCGAGGCCGCGGTCAGCAATTCCCCGCCCTGACGCAGCACGCTGCCCAGGTCGGTGCCGCCCTCGCTGGCGATGTCGGGGTCCAGGTGATCGAGGTAGAGCTGCACCGCGGAGGCGTCGAGGGTGAGCGGCGTCAGGATATAGCTCCGACCCGCAAAGGCAATCAGCGCCAGCCGATCATCGGTGGCGTCCTGGAGCAATCGCCGCGCTTCCTGGACCGACCGCTGCAACCGGTTGGGGCGGACATCCTCGGCCAGCATCGACCGGGAGATATCCACCGCAAGCACCACGTTGAGCGCCCGGCTTTCCAGGTCCACCTCCTGGCGCCCGAACCGGGGACCGGCCGCAGCGGCGGTGGCCACCAGCGCCACGACACCGAGTCCCAGCGCCGAACGCCGGCCGAGTCCGCGGGCCTGGGCACCGAGCGCCACCCCCCAGGCATCGGCCGCACGGATCCGGGCACGTCGTGCCGTCGCGCCGAGTCCGACGAAGAGGAGCGCCACCAGTGGCGCCGCCCAGAGCAGCCAGGGCCATTCGAACCTCACGGCGCCCGCACCACGACTGTCGAGCCGAGCAGCAGCTCGGCCACCAGCACCAGGAGCCCGGCCAGCAACAGCGGCAGGGCCAGTTCGGCGTGCTGGGTGTACCGGATCGTTTCGACCGGGGTGCGTTCCAGCTCGTCGATCTGCCGGAAGATGCGGCTCAGCGCTTCGGCGTCCTTGGCCCGGAAGTACCGGCCGCCGGTGGTCGCGGCCATCTCCTGGAGCAATTCCTCATCGATCCGGACCGGCAGCATTTCGTAGCGGAATCCGCTCAACCCTCGGCCGGTGGGAATCCGCGCCTCTCCCTCGGTGCCGACCCCGACGGTGTACACCCGGATCCCGAATGCGGCGGCCGCCTCGGCCGCGGTCCTCGGATCGACCGCACCCCGGTTGTTCTCGCCATCGGTCAGCAACAGCACCACCTTGGAGCGCTCGGGAAGTCGCCGCAGTCGATTGACCGCCGTCGCCAGCCCGCTGCCGATCGCCGTGCCGTCCACCAGCGCCCCGATCCGAAGGTCCAGGACGGAACGCTCCAGCACCGGGTAGTCCAGCGTGGCGGGGACGAGGGTGAGGGCCTCACCCGCAAACGCGACCATGCCGATTCGATCGGCGGTCCGGCCACGGATAAAGGCGATCGCCTGGCGCTTGGCCACCTCGAGTCGGTTGGACGGTGCAAAATCCTCGGCCAGCATGCTGCTGGAGATGTCCACCGCAATCATGATCGCGATTCCCTCCCGCCGCTCCACCAGCCGGCTGCTGCCGAGCTGCGGGCCGGCCGCCGCCAGCAGAAAGCAACCCAGGGCCAGGGCGCGGAGGGCGGGTGGGACGATCGGCAGCCAGCTCCGCCGTGCGGCGCCCGCCGGGAGGCTGCCATCGCCGTGCGGTACCACCGTCCCCGGTTGGCGGGCGCGCCACCAGAGCCAGAGCGGGATGGCGACCGCCAGCAGCAGCAGCCAGGGTCGGGCCAGGTTCACAGCGCCGCCGCTTCGCGGCAGAGCCGTTCGATGGTGTCAGGATCACCGCTGCCGTATCGCGCCGAGCGAAGGTCGCGCAGCAGGCGTTCCCGTTCCGGTCCCTGCGACTGCGCCTCGAGCCTAGCGATCCAGCCATCAGCAACCAGCCGCCACTCGCCCATCGCCGACCACTTGGCGTAGACATCGGGTGGCAGGCTGAGTCCGCTGGCTGGCGTGGAACCGCCCGGAACGGGACGGCCCCGGCGTCGCCACCACCAATGCAGTGGTGCCAGGACCAGCGCGGCCAGCAGTCCGAGCAGCACCGCAGGTTGCAGGCTTCGCTCGGCGACCGGAAGAAGATCCGCGGCAGGCTTCGGCGCCACGGTGTCGGCCACCGTCTGTCCCCGCGGCACCAGCGATCCCACCTCGATCTCCACCGCCTGGGCGGGCAGCGAGTCGGTGCGACCGTCCTCTCGAATCACCAGTGGACCGGGAACCTGCAACCGATGCCGCCCCACCTCCCAGAAGACCACCGGATAGCGCATCAACCAGCCATCGGTGCGCACCTCGATCACGGGGGCCCCGAGCAGGGTGGCCATCGCTCCCGGCTGCCACGGAAGCGGGCGCAGCAGGCTGCCCGCCGGGGCCCGCACCTGGCGTTCAATCCAGACGGTGTCTCCCACCAGCGGGGGGGGCGGCGCCTGGACCAGGGCCGCGAGCAGGGCGATCATCACGAGACGCGCCGCCGTCCGCGCCGTCGCAACCGCTCCGCGAAGATCCGCCGGAGTGGCAGGGCAAAGTCGCCCTCGGTCGTCAGGGCCAGGTGATCGGCCCCGGAAACTTTGAGTGCCTGGGCCCGGCGGGCCTGTTGGCGCGCCGCCAGCGTCTTCCACCGCCGCCGCGCTGCCAGGCTGCCGGTATCCACCAGGGTCCGCTCGGCCGACTCGGCATCCTGAAACTCAATCCATCCGGCGCTGGCCGGTGACAGCTCCCGGAGATCATCCACGGTGATGGCAACAACATCGTGCCGTGCGGCGAGCTGGCGGAACGGCTGCTCCCACCCCTCGGCCTGAAAATCGGAGAGCACCACCACGATGCTGCGGTGACGGAGCAGCTTGGCGGCATAGCGGATGGCGCCGGCCAGATCGGTGCCCTGCGAGGTCGGCTCGAAGGCGAGCAGGTCCCGGATGACCCGCATGGCGTGGCGCCGCCCCTTGCGCGGCGGCACCACATGCTCGGGATGATCGGTGAACAGGAGGGCGCCGACCCGATCGTGCTGCCGCGCCGCAGCCAGGGCCAGCACGGCGGCCACCTCGACCGCCCGGTCCACCTTGGCAGACGGCGCTCCCGTCCGGGCTGACCCCGATTGGTCCACCATGACCAGCAGGGTGAGCTCGCGCTCCTCGGTAAAGGTCTTGACGAACGTCGATCCGAACCGCGCCGATACGTTCCAGTCAATTGCCCGGTAGTCATCTCCGGGCTCGTAGGCCCTGACTTCGGCAAACTCCATCCCCTGGCCCCGGAAGACCGAGCGGTACTCGCCGGCCAGGATCGTGTTCACCACGCCGCGCGCGCGGAGGGCGATCGCCTTGACGTGGCGCATGATGTCTGGAGAGATCGGCGGCATGGGGGGGATACGCTCGGGCGGGCCGCCCCCGCCTACGGGGCGGAGACGGCGTTCAGGACCTGGTGAATGATGCTGTCCGCGGTGGCGTCCTCGGCCTCGGCTTCGAAGGTCAACACCAGACGGTGGCGGAACACATCCGGCGCGAGCGCCTGGATGTCCTCAGGCGCCACGTAATCGCGGCCCCGCAGCCAGGCGTGCGCCCGGGCCGCCTGCGCCAGGGCAATGGAAGCCCGTGGCGAGGCCCCGAACGCAATCAGGGAGGTCAAGGCGCCGAGCCCGATCGACTCCGGTTCCCGGGTGCCGCGGACCAGATCGACGATGTAGTCCACCAGGCGCGGATCAAGGTGCACCTGCTCGATCTCCCCACGGGCGGTCAGGATCGCAGCCGGTTCCACCAGCCGGCGAACCGAAATCGGCCCACCCCCGCTCATCCGGAGGAGCACCTCCTTCTCCTCGGCCCGGCTCGGGTAGCCGACCGTCACCTTGAGGAGGAACCGATCGAGCTGGGCTTCCGGGAGCGGGTAGGTGCCCTCGCTCTCAATGGGGTTCTGGGTGGCCAGGACGAGGAACGGTTCGGGCAGCGGATAGCTCTTGCCACCGATCGAGACCTGGCGCTCCTGCATCGCCTCGAGCAGCGCCGACTGCACCTTGGCCGGGGCCCGGTTGATCTCGTCCGCCAGGACGATCTGGGCAAAGATCGGTCCCTGCTTGACGTTGAACGACTGGGAGGACTGGTCGTACACCATGGTCCCCACGAGGTCGGCCGGGAGCAGGTCTGGTGTAAACTGCACCCGTGCAAACGAGGCGTGGAGCACCTCGGCCAGGGTCCGGATCGCCAGGGTCTTGGCCAGCCCAGGCACCCCTTCCAGCAGGACATGACCCCCGGTGAGCAACCCGATCAGCAAACGGTCGATCATCATTTCCTGGCCCACGACGCGCAGCGCCACTTCCCGGCGCACGTCGCGGACCAGGGCAGGATCGGGAGTGGCCGTCGGCGCGGAGGTCATTTCCGGCCCTGCTTCGGCGCCGGCGTCGGATCCCCATCGGGATCAAGCTTGATGGCGGCGTAGACTGCCTTTTCCTCGCGCGGCGTCAGCGGCCGCCACCGGCCAACCGGCAGGTCGCCCAGGCGAATTGGACCATACGACATCCGGGCCAGTCGCTCCACCTTGACCCCGATTGCCTCGCCCCACTGCCGGACGATATGATGCCGCCCCTCGATCAGGGTCAGGTCCACGATGCTCCGCCCGTCGCGCCCCTCCCGCACCCGCACCCGGGACGGCGTGACCGGTCGGCCATCGACCAGAACCGGACGCGCGGCGGCCGCCTCGATCTGGCCGGCGGAGAGCCCATGCACCAGGGCGGTGTACTGCCGCGGAATTCGATAGCGGGGATGGGTCAGCCGGTACACTGCGTCACCATCGGTGGTCAGCAGCAGCAACCCGGTGGTGTTCACGTCCAGCCGGCCCACATACGTCAGGGCGGTGTGGTCGGGGATCGCATCGAAGACGGTCGGGCGCCCCTGTTCATCGGAGGCGGTGGTGACCACTCCCATTGGCTTGTGGAATGCCAGCCACCGTCGGGCGGCCTGCGCCACCCGGCGACCCTTGACGGTGATCTTCTGGGTATCGGGGTCCACGCTGCTGCCCAGGGTGGCCACCACGCCGTCCACCCGGACCAGTCCGGCGCGGATCAATTCCTCGGCGGCGCGTCGAGACGCCACCCCTGCCCGGGCCAGGGCGCGCTGCAGCCGCATCGTGCTCATGATTCGGCCGCCACGTAGGCCGCGGCCTCGCCAACATCATCGGGGTCACTATCGGCCACCGGTTCATGCGGGCGCAACGCGATGAGCAGTTCCTCGACCCGGGGAAGGTTCTGCAGGTCGGGCAGGCCCAGCAGCTCCAGAAAGAGCGGCGCCGTGCCATAGAGAAGTGGCCGGCCCAGTCCTTCGCTGCGGCCGACCACCTCGATCAGGCCGCGCTCCTGCAGCGTCCGCAGCACCCCGCTGGCCGACACCCCCCGGATCTCCTCGATTTCCGCCCGGCCAACCGGCTGCCGATAGGCGATCACCGCCAACGTCTCCAGCATTGCCGGACTGAGCCGGGAAGTGCGGGCGGCAAACTGGGCCCGCTCGATGGCGGCCGCGAGTGCCGGGCGGGTCAGCAACTGGTAGCCGCCGGCGAGCTCGCCGAGCTCGACGCCGTGGCCGTCAAAGTCGTAGTGCTCCCGGAGCTGGTCGAGCGCGGCTCGCACCTCCGCCAGGGACACGTCGGGTGCCAGCCCCGCCAGTTCCTCGACGGTGATCGGTCGGTCGGCGGCGAAGAGCGCCGCCTCAAGCAGCTGAGAGAGTGGATTCACGGGTAATCACCAGGGGCGCAAACGACGCCGGTTGAGTCAGGGACAAGATGCCACGTCGTGCCATTTCCAGCAGGGCGAGCAGGGTACTGAGCACATCGGTGAGGGTGGGCGACGGCCCCAGCGCCTGGTGCCAGGAAATCTCCGCATGGGACTCCAGCAGCGCGGTGATCCGCCCCGTGGCGCCCTCCACATCCAACGGCCTGGCCACCACCCGGTGCATCACGGGGGTCATGATCCCCGACAGCACCCGGTCCACTGCCGCCAGCACTTCACCGAGGTCCAGGGTCAGTGGCGGTGGCGGCAGATCTGGTGGCGGCGGGAGGTAGCCCCGGGGGAACCGCAGCGCCCGCCGGTCCGCCGCCGCCGCCAGCCAGAGCGCAATCTCCTTGACCTGCTGGTATTCCAGCAGCCGTCGCACCAGCTCGGCCCGGGGGTCTTCCCAGCCTTCTTCCTCGCTGTGCCGTGGCATCAGCATCTGGGCCTTGAGCCGGACCAGCCGGCTGGCCATCTCAAGGTAATCGGCGGCCTGGTTCAGGCCCAGCTGGTGGATGACCTTGAGAAACTGGTCGGCGATCCGGGCAATCGGGATGTCCGCAATGTCCACCTGCTGTTCGCGCAGCAGGTGGAGCAGCAGGTCGAGCGGACCTGAGAAGCTCTCCAACTCCACCACGAATCCAGCCTCGAGATCGAGCAACCCGGGAACCCTGTCAGGAAGGCTGGTCATTGGCAGTCCGGATCGGGGCGGGTCGCAAGGAGGTCACGGGTTCCGTGGCGAGGGTGCAAGTCGTGCGGAGGCGGGAACATAAGGGCCGCAGAGGACCAAGTCAAAATACCCGGGCGGCTTGCGTCAGGTACCTGGTCCGGGTACAATTCGGGGCTGTAAACCTGACCGCCCCCATGGGGGCCACCACCGATTTCCGTACTGAGGTCCCTGTGCCGCGTATCAAGTCTGCCAAGAAGCGGATGCGTCAGACCAAGACTCGCACTGCCCGGAACAAGGCGCAACGGAGTCAGTTGCGCAACGCCGTCAAGAAGGTCCGCACTGCGGCAACCGGCGCCGAGGCGCTGTTGAGCTTCGCCACCGCCGAGCAGCTGCTCG
>JAWXBA010000139.1:0-15733 GCA_034439775.1 Gemmatimonadota bacterium
TCGCCATTCAGTCGGGACAGGAGCTGCTCAACTCCACCACGTTGCCGGGAGAGATCATTGTGCTCTCGGACCTCCAGGCCACCGCGATCAGCGCCGCGGATGGGCGCCGGACGGTCGTCGGCGCCGCCTCCGGTGAACCACCCGGGAACCGCGGTGTGGCCAGCGTGGAGACCGGCCCGCAGCCGTGGGGTGGGTCGGGCCGCATCACGACCTCGATTGCCGGTGCCTCCACCCGGCCGGCGGCGTTGACGGTACTGGAGGGAAGCCGGGTGGCTCGCCAGCTGCTGGTGCCGCCTGGCGGCACCGCTACCACGACCCTCGGCGCGCTGGTGCCGGGGTGGCACGAGTTGACGATCGAGATCGACCCCGATGAACTCCGGCTCGACGACAAGGTGCAGGTCGGTGTTCGAGTGGCGCCGCCAGCCGCCGTCACCTGGCCGACCGACGGCTCGTATCTGGCGGACGCCGCCGAAGTCCTCCTTGCCAACGGTCGCCTGGTCCGCGGCGCCTCGGTCTGGCTCGACCAGCTTGGATCGGGGCCATCGATCGTCTTCCCGCCGGCTGATCCCTCCGCCCTTGGCGCCTTGAACCGGGCCCTGGTGGCGCGCGGGGCGAACTGGCAATTCGGATCCCGCCTGGGTGGCACCACCGCGACCGACAGCACCAACCTCCTCGGCCGGCATTCGGTGCTGCTGCGCCACCACCTCGAGTCAGTCGGCGGGGCAAGCGGCGATGTCCTCCTGACCGCTGGCGGCGAGCCATGGATGGTGCGCAGTGGCAACGTCCTCCTCGTGGCCAGCCGGTTTGAGCCGGCATGGACCGCGCTTCCGCTCAGCGCCGCGTTCATGCCGTTCATGGATCTGCTCCTCAATCGATTGGCCCGGGGCGAGACCGCCCGACTGGTGACCGCCACCGGCAGTCCGGTCCAGTTGCCGGATCGGGTGACCGCGGTGGCCTCTCCCTCCGGGCAGGCGCGGGTGGAGGGTGGGGCCAGCTGGCGCCCTGCGACGCCTGGGCTGCACTGGCTGCTGAGTGGATTGGACACCATCGGCGTGGTGGAGTCCAACCACGACCCGCGCGAGAGTGAGCTGGGGCGCCCGACCAGCGAACTCCTCACCACGGTGTGGCCCGGGGCAGAGATCACCACCGCCGGCCCGGCAGCCGACCTGGCCTTTACCCGCACCGGCCGCGCCGATCTCCAGGGCCCCCTGCTCTGGCTGGCCGCCCTGCTGGCAGCGGCTGAACTCCTTCTTGCAGGCCTGGGACGGCGAGGGCGATGAGCAGCGAACGGATCCGCGAGGCACTGGAGCGAACCCCCTCGGTACGTGAGCTCTGGGGCCGGCTCCCCGATCGAGGATCCCGACTGACCCTCGGTGGGCTGCCCGGCTCGAGCCCAGCGGTTCTGGTGGCCTGGCTGGCCGAGCGGCGGCCCACCCAGCTGATCACGGTGGTCACCTCCACCCCGACCGACGCTGAGCGCTGGATTGCCGACCTGGCCCACCTGACTACCGCGCCGGTGGGGTTGTACCCCCAACGTGAGGCACTCGGCGAGGAGGAGCCGCACCTCGAAATTGCCGGGGAACGGGTCGAGACCCTCGAAGCGCTCCTCAACGGCGAACTCCGATTGCTGGTGACGACCGCCCGGGCCACCGCCGAGCGGACGCGCATTGCCGCCGCCCTCGGTGCCCGCCGCCTCGCCATTGCCCAGGGACGTCAGCTGCCGCTCGGCGAGCTGGTGTCGGAACTGGCGGCGATGGGATATGCGCGGGTGCCGGTGGTGACCGAGGTGGGCCAGTTCGCGGTGCGGGGCGGCATCGTGGACGTGTATGGCTTCGGTCTGGCATTGCCGGCCCGCCTGGAATGGTGGGGGGACGAGATTCTCTCGATCCGGAGCTTTGACCTTACCACCCAACGGTCGGGCGAGGAACTCGGGGCGATCGGTGTACTCCCGATCGCGGCTGGTGGCCGCAGGACTGCGGGAACCGGAACCGGGATTGGGACCGAGGCGGCAACCGCCCGGCAGAGTCTGTTGGACCTCCTGCCACCGGACACCCTCCTGGTACAGGAGTCCGAGGGACCCGACGCCGAGGAAGTGCGCCGGGCCTGGCAGGAGGCGGCCCATCATCTGGAGGTGGCGCGGAAGCTCGGTGAGGAGGTCCCGGACCGCGCCGATCTGTTCCTGGACCCCGAGGCCTGGTCCGCCAAATTGGTGCAGTTCCCCCGGCTGGCGCTCTCGAACGATTCGCCCGATCTCCAGATGGGATTCCTGCCACCGGAAAGGGTCGATCGCGACCTGGGGCGGCTTCGCGCCCTCCTGGCCGGCCCGACCCCGACGGTCATCCTCTGTGACAACGACGGCCAGCGCGAGCGGCTCGACGAGCTGCTCCATGGCGAACCGGCCGCAGCCGGCATCGCCGACCTGCAGGTCGGGGCGCTCGACGGTGGCTTCGTGCTCCCCACGCTGCGGGTGCTCACCGACCACGAGGTGTTCCGCCGGGCCCGGCGGCTCCGCCGTCCCAGACGGTACCGCCAGGCGGCGCCCTCGGCGGCCACCGGAGTCCTCAGCGCGGGCGACTATGTCGTCCATCTGGATCATGGCATCGGGATCTACCGTGGCATCGGAACGACGACGGTGGAAGGCGGAGTCCTCGACGTGGCGGTGGTGGAGTACGAGGGCGGGGACCGCCTGAATGTGCCGCTGTATCGACTGGACCAGCTGGAGCGCTACCGCGCCGCCAGCGACGATGCCGACCAGGCCCCGCCCAAGCTCCACCGGATCGGGGGGACGAGCTGGCGCAAGGTGCGCGACCGGACCCGCTCCGCCATCCGCCAGATGGCCCAGGAGCTGTTGGACCTGTATGCCCACCGCCAGGTGGCGGCGGGCTATGCCAGCCCGCCGGACACCCGCTGGCAACGTGAGCTCGAGTCGAGCTTCCTCTACGAGGACACCGCCGACCAGCGGAAGGCCACGGAGGAGGTCAAGCGTGACCTCGAGCGCCCCCGCCCCATGGACCGGCTCCTGGTGGGCGATGTGGGGTACGGCAAGACCGAGATCGCGGTGCGGGCGGCGTTCAAGTCGGTGCAGGGCGGCAAGCAGGTGGCCGTCCTTGTGCCAACGACGATCCTGGCGGAGCAGCACGGACGGACTTTTACCGAGCGGCTGGCTGATTTCCCGGTCAAAGTCGAAGTGCTGTCGCGGTTTCGGAGCGCCAAGGAGCAGAAGCAGGCGCTGGTTCGGCTGGCGGCGGGCGGCACCGATATCATCATCGGCACCCACCGGTTGCTGTCCAAGGACGTGCTGTTCAAGGATCTGGGCCTCCTCATCGTGGACGAGGAACACCGGTTCGGCGTCAAGCACAAGGAGCGGCTCAAGGAACTGCGGCTGACGGTCGATGTCCTGACGCTGACGGCCACCCCGATTCCCCGTACCCTGCACCTCTCGCTGGCCGGGCTGCGCGACTTGACCCTGATTGAGACGCCCCCCCGGGACCGGTCGCCGATCCTGACCTTCGTGGAGCCCTGGGACGACGGGCTCCTCGAGGAGGCGATGGCTCGGGAAATCGATCGCGGCGGGCAGGTCTTCGTGGTCCACAACCGGATCGAGACGATTGACACGATCGCCGCCCGGATCCGGTCTCTCGCCCCCCGGGCCCGGGTAGGGGTGGCCCACGGCCAGATGGCAGCCGAGCCGCTCGAGGAGGTCATGCGTGGGTTTGTGGCAGGGGAGGTGGACATCCTCGTCTCCACCATGATTGTGGAGTCGGGGCTGGATGTGCCCAACGCCAATACCATGGTGGTCCACGATGCCCATCGACTGGGGCTGGCGCAGCTCTACCAGCTTCGGGGCAGGGTGGGACGGAGCCACCGGCGAGCCTATTGCTACCTGCTGGCGCCCGATTCCATCGACCCGGACGCCCAGGACCGGCTCAAGGTGCTGGAACACCACACCGAGCTGGGGTCCGGGTACCGCATTGCGCTGAAGGACATGGAAATGCGGGGGGCCGGAAACCTGCTGGGCGCCGAGCAGTCCGGGCATGCCCACGCCGTCGGGTTTGACCTCTACCTGCGTTGGTTGGAGGAGACGGTCAAGGCGTTGCGGGGCGGGGGGACGTTGGAGTTGCCAGCCCCACCTGAGGTGGTCTTTGACCGGGCCGCGCAGCTGCCGGATGAGTGGGTGCCGGACGACGAGACCAAGCTCGACCTGTACCGCCGACTGGCGCGAGCGGTCGGGACAGGCGAAATTGATGAGTTGCGCGGGGAAATGCGGGAGCGGTTCGGACCGATCCCCCAGGAGGCGGAATACCTTCTGGACCTGGCGCGGCTGCGGGTGCTCGGTGGCAGGCTTGGCATCCAGCACATCATGGTGCGGGGCGACGAGGCCCGCGTCACCTTCCGAGCGGGGGCCACCCCCCGCATGGCCGGCCTGGCCGCTGCCCTGGACGATGTCCAGCTGGCGGTCGATGTCCGCCGGACAATGCCGCTCTCGCTTCGGCTGGAGCGCCTCGGTGGCGAAGCGATGATCCCGGCCCTGGTCCGGGCCCTGGCCGCGGTGGCCAAGGGAGCACCGGTCGGTGCGCCGGGACGGTAGGACTCACCCCCTCTTGGGAGTTGGCATGCGTGGACTGTTGTTGATCGTCGCGGGCGCGGTTGGCGTCGGCGGATGCGGTTTGGGAGGCAACGCCGATGTCGTGGCCGAGGCAAACGGACAGAGCCTGAGCTCGGTCCAGGTCGCCAGCGTCCTCGAGAAGGTCCAGGGACAGCGCCCCAGCACCGAGATCGCGGAATTCGTCGGATCGCTCTGGGTGGACCTGACCCTGATGGCCCATGCCATCGTCACGACGGGCATTCCCAGCGATTCGGCGTCGGTGGCCAACGCGCTGTGGTTTGACCTGGCCCAGGCCCGGATCGGGGCCTGGCACGACACCCTGATGGCGCGGCGGGTCCAGGTGACTCCCGAGCAGGTGCAGCGGTTCTACGACAGCGGCGATGCCCGCGTCTTCCAGCACATCCTGGTGGCGCCGGGCGGCACTGCCGCCGACAGCGCCTCCGCCCGGACCACCGTCCGGCAGATTGAGGCCGGGCTGCGGGCCGGCCGGAGCTTTGCCGGGTTCGCCGATGAACACAACACCGATGCCACTCGCGGCGACGGCGGATTCCTGCCGCCGACCCCGCGGGGCGGCTTTGTCCAGCCGTTCGACTCGGTCGCCTGGACCCTGAGCCCGGGGCAGACCAGCGGAGTGGTGGAGACCCAGTTCGGCTGGCACTTCATCCGCCGCCCGACGATCGAGGAGTCCGCGCCGCGCCTCGAGACCGCGTTGCAGGAGCTGGGCAAGCGGACCGCCGACAGCGTGTTCAGCGCCGAGTTGGTGGCCGGCCGCAAGATCGAGGCGGCAGGCTCCGCCCCCGCGGCCATTCGGGCCGCCTTGAACGACTTGAACAAGGGCCTCTCGTCGTCGCGGGAAGTGGCCACCTGGACCGGCGGCAAAATGACTGCCGGCGACTTTTCCCGGTGGATCATGGCGCTGCCCCCGGGCTTTCCGCAGCGGCTTCGTGAGGAGTCCGATTCATCGCTCAAGAACTTCGCCAAGCTCCTGGCCCAGAACGTCGTGATGCTCGAGCAGGCGGATTCCGCCGCGATTCCAGTGCCGGATGTGAACTGGCAGGCGATGCAGTTCTCCTACCGGGTCTCGATTGAGCAGATCCAGGGTGAACTCGGCCTCAATGGCCCGGAATTCAGCGACACCACCTCGGCCACGGTGGCCCAGCGGCTGCAGCTGGCCTCGGACCGGGTCAATGCGTACATCGCCGCGCTGGCCAGTGGCGAAGCCCAGAGCCGCCAGATCATTCCCGGGATGGCGGCCCGGTTGCGGACCCTGTTCCCGAACAAGATCAATCAGGCCGGCATTGCCAGGTCGGTCGAGCTGGCGGTGGCCAAGTATGTCGCCGATTCCGCCGCCGGCGTGGTGGGTGGGGGCGCGAGTGCGCCGGGCGCGGTGCAGACCGCCCCCGGCGGCCCCCCCGCTGCCGGGGATCCAGCCCTGATGAAGCTCGGACGTCGCGTCCGCCTCCTCGGCGGCCTGCTGTTGGCCGCCGCGGGCGGGCTGGAGGCCCAGGGGCCGGTCGCGCCCCCGGGTGGCGTCGTGGACCGCGTGGTGGCGGTGGTGGGTACCCGCGCGCTGATGTCATCCCAGGTGGAGGAGGCGCTGTACCAGCGCTATCCCCAAGGAGTTCCCACCGACCCGGCGCAGTTGCGGGCGCTCTCCCGTGAAATCCTTGAGTCGCTGATCGACGATGAACTGATGGTGGTCGAGGCCCAGCGCGACACGACCATCCGGGTGACGGCCGAAGATGTCCAGGCTGCCGTAGATGAGACGTTCCGTGCCACCCGGGCACGATTCCCCACCGAGGCGGCGTTCCGGGCAGAGATCCAGGTCGCCGGCTTTGCCACTCCAGAGGAATACCGCACCTGGCTGGCCGACGATCAGCGGCGGGCGCTGCTGATCCAGTCGCTGGAGGCAAACCGAACCCAGGACGGCCTGATCAAGCCGGTGACCCCGACCGAGGCGGAAATGCGCGCGGTATTCGAGCGCGAGAAGGGCACTCTTCAGCCGCGGCCGCCGCTGTTCAGCTTCCGCCAGATTCTGGTGGCTCCCAAGCCGACGGCCGCGGCGAAGGCCGCGACCATGGCCCTCGCCGACTCGATCGTGCGGGAACTGCGTGGCGGCGCGGATTTCGCCACCGCGGCGCGGCGGTTTTCCCAGGATCCCGGTTCGGCCCAGCAGGGCGGGGAGATGGATTGGTTCCGCCGCGGGGAAATGGTCACCGAATTCGAGCGGGTCGCGTTTGCGTTCCGCCCCGGGTACATCTCCGACCCCGTTGAGAGCCCGTTTGGCATCCACATCATCCAGGTGCAGCGGACCCAGCCCGCCGAGGTCAAGGCACGGCACATCCTGCTCCGCCCGGCGATTGACCCCCCGCAGGCCGACAGCGCCCGGGTGCTGGCGGAGCGGCTGATGGCCGCCATCCGGGCCGGGGCATCGCTCGATTCGATCCAGCGGCTGCACCATGACGGCACCATCCCCGGGGCCTCGAACCAGATTCCCGAGACCAACATCCCGGCGCCCTACCTGACCGCCATGAACGGAGTGGAGGTCGGTCAGCTCGCCGCACTGATCGCGGTGCCCGAGGCAGACTCGACCCGGACCAAGTACGCCATCGTCCAGGTGACCGCCAGGACGCCGGGCGGGGAACCGCGCTTTGAGGATGTGGTGGATGACCTGCGGCGCAGTCTCTCCCGACGGATCGGGATTCGCCGGTATCTGGATAAATTGCGGCAATCCACCTACATCGAGGTTCGCGACCCTTGACCCGTCTGCCCCGGATCGCCGTGACCCTTGGCGACCCGCGCGGCATCGGCCCCGAGATTGCCATTCACGCCCTGGCCGGACCGGTCGGGGCCGAGGTGGTGGTCATCGGGGCCGTTGAGCAGGTGGGAGCGGTGGCCGACGCCACCGCGGTCGTTGTCGGGAGCTGGACGGAAGGACCGGGGCAACCGGCGGGCCTTTCTCCGGCGGATTCCCGAACCCGGGCCGCCCGGGCCGGTGCCATTGCCGGGCGTTCGATCGAGCGCGCGGTGGCGATGGCCATGGCCGGCGAGGTGGACGCCATCGTCACCGCCCCGATCGAGAAGCACGCCCTGCACCTGGCCGGGTTTCCCTGGCCCGGCCACACCGAGTGGCTGGCGCATCTGGCGGGGGATTGTCCGGTGGCGATGATGCTCGCTGCGGGGCCGCTGCGCGTGGTGCTGGTGACAACCCATGTGGCGCTGCGCGATGTGCCGGCCCTGCTGACAACCCAGAAGGTGATCGCGACGGGGGAGGTCACTCGGGCGGGCCTGCGGCGGTGGTTCGGGATTGCGGAGCCGAGGCTGGCGGTCTGCGCGCTCAACCCCCACGCCGGCGAGCAGGGCCTCTTTGGCGATGAAGAGGCGCGCATCCTGGCGCCCGCTGCGCTTGCCCTGGGCGCCGCCGGTCCCTTGTCGGCCGACACGGTGTTCGTTCGCGCGCTGCGGGGGGAGTTCGATGTGGTGCTGGCGCCCTACCACGACGTCGGGATGACCGCCATCAAGGTGGCGGCGTTCGGTCAGGGAGTGAACATCACGCTCGGGCTGCCGTTTCCGCGGACCTCACCTGATCATGGCACCGCGTTTGATATCGCGGGGACGGGCGCGGCGGACCCCGGGAGCATGATCGAGGCGGTGCGGTTGGCGGTCCGGTTGGCGGGCGGGGAACGGGGCGTGTAGCGTCGCGCAGCTGTGCGACGCTACACCACGTCCCGGATCACCCGCACCGTCTTGACCCGCCGACCATCCATTGCCACGATCTCAAAGTTGAGCGCCCCGGTGGGGATCTGGTCTCCGGCCTTGGGGAGCCGGCCCAGCTGGCCGAACAGGAATCCGCCCAGCGTGGTATAGTCGGCGTCGTCCAGTTCGGCACCGTACTCACTGTTGAATTCGGTGATCGGCATGGCACCGTCCAGGGTGGAAGCGCTGGCCGGGTCTACCGGAGCTCCCTCGGCCGGGTCGTACTCGTCGAAGATTTCACCGACGATTTCCTCCAGCAGGTCCTCCATCGTCACCAAGCCGGCGGTCCCGCCGTATTCATCCAGCACGATGGCCAGGTGGACTTTGAGCCGCTTCATGTCGGACAGCACGTCCTCCACCTCCCGGGTTCCCGGCACGAACAGTGGCGGGCGCATGATCTCCCGGACATTGGTCCCCGGTGCCTGCCGCATGGCGGTGAGGATGTTCTTGGCATGGACCACGCCGACAATCTCGTCGAGCGAATCCACGAAGACGGGGTAACGGGAGCGGCGCGCCAGGGCCACGACATCGGCCGCTTCCTCGACCGGAAGATCGGCCTCGATCGCCTCCATTTCGGTCCGGGGAGTCATGACGTCCTCGGCGTTCTTCTCGCTGAACTCAAAGACTCCCTCCAGCAGCCGGGCATCCTGGGACTCCATCGACCCACCCTCCGTGCTCTGCTCCACCAGCATCCGGATCTCGTGAGCAGAGTGCAGCCGTTCGTGCGCACCGGGTACCCGGACCCCGGCCAGGCGAAGGAGTCGATTGGCCGTACCGTTGAGGATCTTGATTGGCCCCGCCATGACCCAGGTAAACCCCATCAGCGGCGCCGCGAGCCAGCTGCTGACCTTCTCCGGATACAGCAGGGCCACCCCCTTGGGGACCAGTTCGCCCAGGACGATGTGCAAGACGGTGATGATGGCGAACGCGATCGCGACCGACACCGTGGTCGTGGCGAATGCCTCGGCGCCATCCGGCAGCCAGCTGAACGCGCCGTCGATCAGGTGGGCCAGGGCGGGCTTCCCGATCCAGCCCAACCCCAGCGAGGAAAGGGTGATCCCCAGCTGGGTCGAGGAGATGTACCGGTCGAGCGATTGAACCGCTCGGCGGGCAAGGGTAGCTTTGCGATCACCGGTCCGGGCCATTTCATCAAGGCGGGTCCTCCGGGCGCCCACCAGGGCAAACTCGGCCGCCACGAAAAAGGCGTTGGCGAGCACCAGGGCAACGATGAGGAACAGCCCGACGATGACCGATATTGAATCTTCTGCGGCAGGCTCCATAATGGGGGAATCTAGCCAGACACCCGAAACGGTGCGGTCTGGGGTGCCGCGGAAGCTCCTGGTTGTCCTGCTGCTGACCACCGCCTTCATGGTGGTGGAGGCGGTCGGCGGGTGGCTCAGCGGCTCGTTGGCGCTGATCGCCGATGCCGGTCACATGCTGACCGACGCCGGCGCCCTCGGCCTCTCCCTGGTCACCGCCACGCTGGCCCGCCGCCCCGCCACGCCCAGCAAGACCTTCGGATATCTCCGGCTCGAGATCCTGGCCGCCCTGGTGAACGGGGCGGTCCTGCTTGGCGTGGCGGCGTGGGTGGTCGTGGAGGCGGTGCAGCGTCTGCGGTCACCAGTTCCGGTGGAGGCCGACCTGTTCCTGGTCATCGCCTCGATCGGGCTGGTGGTGAACCTCCTGGGGCTGTGGATCCTGCACGGTGCCCACCACGGCAGCCTCAACGTCCGGGGGGCGTACCTGCACATCGTGGGCGATGCCCTGGGTTCGGTGGGGGCGATCGCCGCGGCGCTGGTCATTCGGTATACCGGGTGGCTGCCGGCCGATCCCATCATCTCGATCCTGCTCTCGGTCCTGATCCTCTTCGGTGCCTGGCGCCTGGTCCGGGAAAGCGTCGATGTCCTGCTCGAGGCGGTGCCGGCCCATGTGGACCTGGGGGCGGTCCGTGCCGGGATGCTGGCGGTGGAGGGGGTCCAGGCGGTGCATGATCTGCATGTCTGGACGGTGACCAGCGGGATGGTGGCGATGAGTGGACATGTGGTGGTGCCGGATCTTGCCAGCCATCCGGCGACCCTGACTGAGCTCCAGGATCGGCTCAAGGAACAGGGCATTGCCCATGCCACCATCCAGCTGGAGGTAGCGGGGGACTGTGCCGGGGAGAACTGTTTTCCCGTGGAGGTGGTGGGGAATCACCACGGCCACCAGCATCACCCGGGGCACTCCCACTAGGCCCGGTGCTTGCGGGAAGGGCTTCGGGCGTCTATATATGGCGCCCGTTGGGGAGTGGGTCGGAGGGGGCGGGTCAGCGGGACAGCGGGTTGGTCAGCGTCGCGACGGGAACATCCGCGAGGTTGAGGAGCGTTCTTCGTCGGGCGGGCGTGTTGTCGGCCCCTTATGCAGGATCATGAAGGTGGGACCAGTGAAGATCAGGAACATCGCAATCATCGCGCACGTTGACCACGGCAAGACCACGCTGGTGGACCAGATGCTGCGGCAGGCCGGGGCGTTCCGGGCCAACCAGCAGGTGGACGAGCGGGTCATGGACTCGAATCCGCTGGAACGCGAGCGCGGGATCACGATCCTGGCCAAGAACACCGCGGTGACCTGGGGCGATACCAAGATCAACATCGTGGATACCCCCGGCCACGCCGACTTTGGCGGCGAGGTGGAGCGGATCCTGCGCATGGTCGACGGGGTGCTGATCCTGGTCGACGCCGCCGAGGGCCCGATGCCCCAGACCCGGTTTGTCACCCGGAAGGCGCTGGCACTTGGCCTCCGCCCGATCGTGGCGATCAACAAGATCGACCGGCAGGACGCCGAGCCGATGCGGGTACACGACGAGGTGCTGGGGCTGTTCATGGACCTCGAGGCTACCCAGGAGCAGATGGACGCTCCGTTCTTCTACACCTCGAGCCGGGCCGGAACGGCCACCCACGAGCTGGGGCAGCCGGGTACCGACCTGACGCCGCTTTTTCAGGCCATCCTGGACCACGTCTCCCCGCCCTCTGGTGATCCGGAGGGGCCGTTCCAGATGCTGATCTCCACCCTGGATTTCTCCAGCTTCCTGGGCCGGATGGCCATCGGGCGGATTGAGCGGGGCCGGGTCAAGGTGGGCGATTCGATTGCGCTGCTGCCGATCGGCATCCCCGGAATGGTGCCGGAGGGCGAGTCGGTGGAGCGCAGCCGCATCACCAAGCTCTACACCTTCGACGGCCTGAGCCGGGTCGAGGTGCAGGAGGCGCAGGCCGGCGAGATCGTGGTCGCCGCCGGGTTCGAGGGAATCGAAATCGGCAAGACGCTGACGGCGCCGGAACATCCGGAGCGGCTGGAGGGAATCGCGGTGGAGGAGCCCACGATTTCGGTGGACTTCATCGTCAACAATGGGCCGTTTGCCGGTCGCGAGGGGAAGTACGTCACCAGCCGCCAGATCAAGGACCGGCTCTTCAAGGAGCTGGAACGCAACGTGGCGCTGCGGGTGGAAGCCACCGATTCCCCGGATACCCACACCGTCTCCGGCCGCGGCGAGCTCCACCTCGGCATCCTGATGGAGACGATGCGGCGGGAGGGGTACGAGTTCCAGGTCTCCCGGCCCCGGGTCATTACCCGTGAGGGACCGGACGGGGAGCGCGAGGAGCCGTACGAGGAGTTGACGATTGACGTCCCCGAGGAGTATATGGGGGCAGTGATGGAGCGGGTCGGGCCCCGCCGGGCCGAAATGACCGAGATGCGCAACCCCGGGATGGGGTCGGTGCGTCTGACCTTCAAGATCCCGGCGCGGGGGCTGTTCGGCTACCGGTCAGAGTTCCTGACTGACACCCGCGGGATGGGGATCATGCACCATCGGTTCCTGGAATACGGGCCGTGGGCCGGCCCGCTCAGTGGCCGGAAGCGCGGGGTGCTGGTGGCCGATCGCGAAGGCGCGGTGGTGGCGTTTGCGCTGGGCAACCTGCAGGAGCGGGCCCAGATGTTCGTGACCCCCGGCGACCATGTGTATGAGGGGATGATTGCCGGCGAGAATTCCCGGCCCGGCGACATGGACGTCAACGTGTCGAAGGAAAAGAAACTTTCCAACATGCGGACCACCTCCAGCGACGAGAATGTCCAATTGGAGACCCCGCGGCAGATTACGCTGGAGTACGGCCTTGAGTACATCGAGGAGGACGAGCTGATCGAGGTGACCCCGTTGAACATCCGGCTGCGCAAGCGAATGCTCAATGCCAATGATCGCAAGAAGGCCACCCGGGCTGCCCGGGCGGCCGACGCGTCCTGACGGGCGCATGGTCCGGACCCCCACTCACAACACTGGAAAGGCAGGAGATCACATGTCGGCCTGGGAGGCCTCGCTGGAGGCAGTGGAGCTGCGTCGTCCGAAGTTCGGCGATGACGAGGAATTCGAGGATGATGGCTTCACGTTTGACGACGAGGAAGATGAGGACGAGGAGTCCGAGGACGGCGAGGAGGGCGGCGACGACGATGACGAGCTCGCCGACGAGGATGTCGACGCGGAAGACGAGAACTTTGACGTGGACCGGGACGACGACTCTCGGTGATGCTGCGCTGGGCGGGATGGCAACCCGAAGGGGTGCCGTCCTGCTCGCGGGTGGGGTATATTCTCCGCCCTTGCCAGGTCACCGGGCCTGTAGCTCAGTTGGTTAGAGCGCACGCCTGATAAGCGTGAGGTCAGAGGTTCAACTCCTCTCAGGCCCATGACAGAGAAACCGAGCCCCACCGGGTGTCAACCCGGTGGGGCTCTCTGCGTCTCAAGACCGTCCGGCGGTGTGGAATCGCCACGCTCACTTGTTGACCGGTGTGCGTGAAGGGCGGCACCGCCCCTCCACGGTTGGCGGGTTGCTCACCCACCCTTCATCTGTGCTTCAGGCGGGACATGCTAGCATGGGAGGAGGGAGGTCGGCCTCTGGACCAGTCCGGTCGCCTTCCTGGGGAGGAACGATGCGACTGCGGGCCAATCACGACATCGCGCGCCGACTCGACGAGGTTGCCGGACTCCTCCACGAGCAGGGCGCCTCGCCATTCCGGGTGAGCGCCTATCGTCGCGGGGCTGAGACCGTCCGGCACCTGGAGGTTCCGGTACAGCAGGTCCTGGAGGACGGCGGTCTCCGCGGGCTCGATGAGTTGCCCGGTATTGGCGAGGGGTTGGCGTTTGCGATCGAGGCGCTCATTCGGACCGGGCGGTTGCCGCTGCTGGATCGGCTGCGTGGCGAGAGCGATCCGGTGCCCCTGCTCACCACCGTCCCCGGGATCGGGGCGGTCCTGGCCGAGCGGGTGCACCATGACCTCCATGTCGCGACCCTGGAGGAGCTCGAGATGGCGGCCCATGACGGCCGCCTTGACGAGCTGGCCGGATTCGGCGAGCGGCGAATAGCCGGGATTCGCGATGCCCTGGCTGGACGGCTGGCTCGAGCGCGGATTCAGGGGGCAACCGACCGACTCGCCCCCTCCGGTAGGAGAAATCCTCAACGTGGATCTCGAGTATCTCAGGCTGGCCGCCACCACCAGCCTGCCCCGGATCGCACCGCGGCGGTTCAATCCCCGAAAGGAGGCGTGGCTTCCGGTCCTCCATACCACGCGGGGGAGTCGGCAGTACACCGCCCTGTTCTCCAACACGGCGCGAGCCCACCAGTTGGGCCGTACCGACGACTGGGTGGTGATCTACCACGACGGCGCTGGTGCAGAGGGCCAGGCCACCGTCGTGACGGAACGCGAAGGCGCCCTGCAGGGTCGGCGGGTCGTCCGCGGCCGGGAGCGCGAGTGCCACGCCGTGTATGGGCAGGGGGTTGGCTGCAAGGAGGTTTCCTGAATCGCTCACACGTTCTTCATGTCCCCGGGAGTACGTTCCAAATGTCAGATGAGCCAGGGGGCCGTCGGGGTTCCGGTAACGGAACTACAGGCCAGATACTCTGGATGATCCACTCGTCTGGCCGACGGGACCACTCGCGTGTCCTGTCCACACCGAGCCGGCGCGCCGGTGTGCCGAGCACGAAGCCGCTCCGCGAGGCGGCCGACGTGAAGCGCTGGTGCCGGTGAATCTGGGAGCAGGAGCCAACCTCCCAGGGGATGGAAGCCGGAGCCTCCGAGACCGGCCCGACAGGAACTCAGCCGTCGGTGGTCGAGGAGTGAAGAACGGGGGAGCAATCCTCCGACTCCGGGTAGCCGGTACCCCGGGCGGCCCACCAAGTTCCTCCACGGAATGCGGTGGGTCGCCCTTTTGTGTTCGCTCCCCCACGCAGACCGAGCGAGGTGATTGATGCCGGCTCCCACCGTTCGCGAGGGCATCTGGCGCCTCGCCGATCCGAAGATCTCACTCGCTTCCTTCAGTGGGATGGCCCTTGGTGCAGCGGCTGCCGCGGTGGACGGCCCCATAGCCTGGGGATGGCTGGGCCTGACGGTGGCGGGGAGCTTCGCCATCGAAGTGGCCAAGAACGCCTCCGGCGAAGTCGTGGATTTCGACCATGGGGTGGACCAGGCGGTGACCGAGGCGGACCGGAGCCCGTTTTCGGGTGGCAAGCGAGTGCTGGTGGAGAGACTGCTCACTCGGGGTGAGACAGTCGGGATTGCCTGGGTCAGCTACGCGGTCGGGATTATGGCCGGCCTGCTGATTGTCGCGGCGCGGGAGCCAGGGGTGCTGTGGATTGGTGTGGCCGGTGTCGGCTTGGCCTATTTCTACCACGCCGCTCCATTCCGGTTGTCGTACCGTGGATTGGGAGAGGTGGCGGTGGCGGTGGTGTATGGCCCGCTGGTCTGTGCCGGCACCTATCTGGTCCAGCGCGGCACCGTGAGCAGCGACGTGCTCTGGCTCTCCCTCCCGCTGGCGCTCCTGATTGGTGGGTTCCTGCTGATCAATGAATTCCCCGACTATCTCGCCGACCAGTCCGCCGGGAAGCGGACGCTGGTGGTCCGATTGGGGAGGAGGCGGGCAAGCCGGGCATTCGCGGGCATCGTGCTGGTGACATCCCTCCTGATGGTGCTGCTTCCCTTGATCCTGGTGCCTCGCGGCGCCCTGCTCGGCGCATTTGCCATCCTGCCAGCCACTGCCGCTTCCCGAACGCTCCTCGCCACCCCCGAGGAGACCCGCCGGATCATCCCGGCGCAGGTTCGGACGCTGCAGTCCTTTGTGCTCTACGCGGTGGCTGCGGGGGCAGGGCTGTTGCTCTTCTGAGCCGCGCCTCATCCAGATCCTCTGGGACTCATCTTTCCGGTTGCGTACCGTTCCAGTCGTTGACGATTCGGGCACTTCGAAACAGGTCGTCTGCCGCCTGGAGCATCTTGCCACGCAACCGCGGGGGATAGTCCGGATGTTCCCGGAGGAACTGGTCCACCTGGTCGGCGGCGGCCGCCGAGTGATGCCCA
>JAWXBA010000140.1:0-7781 GCA_034439775.1 Gemmatimonadota bacterium
ATTGGGGCCCCTGCCATCCCCGCTCGCCGTCATCGTACCACTCGGTCAGGGAGTGCGAACCGCCGCCCCTGCCACCACCATCAATGGTCACTGCCGGCACCCCCAGGCTGATCGGGATATTGGAGTCCGTGCTGCTGGTGGAGAGGCTGGTGGTGGTGCCCATCGCGCGGGCCGCCGCCAGCGACACCCGCGCGATGTAGGCGGAGTCGGCTTGGGCACCGGCCGGCCGCTTGCCCATGTCCTCGACCTTGACCGTCAGCGGGCGCTGGCTGTCGGGCCACCGGTTGCGTTCCGCCACCACCGCGGCCTGGACCGCGGCCTGGAGCAGGCCATCCACCCGGTCGAGCTCGGCCTGTGACTCCGAGCGGAGGTCCACCTCCATTGTGGCACTGAACGGAATCGAGTTGACCGAGGTGCCGCCAGATACAATCCCGACACTGAATGTGGTCTTCGGCGAAGTCGGGACCTTGAACTCCGCAATCTCCGCCATCGCGCGGCCCATGGCATGCATCGGATTGGGCATCCCGAACGCACCGTAGCTGTGGCCGCCTGGCCCCTCATAGGTAATCCGATACCGATGGCTTCCCACGGCACCGATGGTGGCATCGAAGCCGGCACCGTCGACCGAGATGAAGTAGTCGATCTTGCCGGCGCTTCCGGCGCTGAAGAGATGGCGCACCCCGCGAAGGTTTCCCTCGCCCTCCTCGCCGACGGTGCCGACGAAGATGACATCGCCGGTGGTTTGGATGCCGGCACCGGCCATCGCCTTGGCCACCTGGAGCAGCACCGCAAGCCCGCGGCAATCGTCCCCGATGCCGGGCCCGGCGTAGCGGGTGCCGGTCCGCGTCACCGAAACATCGGTTCCCTCGGGGAAGACCGTGTCCAGATGGGCGGAGATGAGCACTCGAGGCCCGCCCCCTGAACCGGGACGCTCGGCAATGACATTGCCCTCGGTATCAGTCCGGATGTTGACCAGGCCCTGCGCCGCCAGCCGGGCGCTGAATGATGCGGCCCGGGCCGCCTCCTTGAACGGCGGCGCGGGGATTTCGCACAGCGACACCTGCTCGGCCAGCGTCCACGCATTGTCGGACTCGATGGCCGCGAGGGCCGGTACCACCCGCCGATGGGCGACGGGGACCGAAACGGTCTGGGCGGCGAGCGACGGGACCAGGACGACCAGTGGCAGCAGCAGGGCAAAGCGCAGCATCACGACTCCAGCGAATGGATGGATCAAGAGGGGCACCCGCGGCGGCGATCAGCCACCGGGGAGTGTCGCGGCTTTCATGGTGCGAACAAATTCTTCAAGTGCCGCAACGAGCGCCGTGGGATTGTTGCGGTGCTCGGCAACACGCTGCACTACGGCAGAACCGGAAATGACACCCTTGGCACCCATTGCCAGGCCAGCGCGGACTTGATCGGGATGGGCAATTCCAAATCCCAGCACTGCCGGCGGTGCGCCCAACGCCTCCAATTGGCGCAACAGGCCACTGCTGTCCCGGCGAATGATGCTGTCGGTACCAGTGACTCCCGAGCGGGTGACGACGTAGGTGTACCCCTGGCCGGCGCGGGCAATCGCCTCGAGCCGGTCGGGGCGGGCGTTGGGTGGGGCAATGAACACCGCCTCGACGTTGGCGGCCGCGGCCGCCGTCCGGAACGGCTCCGCCTCGGCAACGGGAAGATCTGCTACGAGGACGGAGTCCACCCCCGCCTCGGCGGCCTCGCCGTAGAACTGGGCCAGCCCCCGATGGGCCACGAGGTTGGCATAGACCAGCAGGCCGATGGGTAGGTTGGGGTGTGCGGTCCGGATTTCGCGGATCAGCGACCAGCAGTCGGCCAGGACCACCCCCGCGGCGAGGGCCCTCACCGCCGCAGCCTGGATCACGGGCCCGTCGGCCACCGGATCGGAAAAGGGAATGCCGAGTTCCAGGGCATCGGCGTCCCCAGCCACCAGCGCCTCGAGCACCATGCGGGAGGTGGCCAGGTCGGGATCGCCGAGCATGGCGAAGGGAATGAAGGCGCCCTCGCTGGCGGCGTGCAGCCGCGCAAACATCGACTGGTAGCGGCTCATCCGAGCAACCTCGCGGCGGTCTCAAGATCCTTGTCACCCCGACCGGACAGGTTGACCAGGATCCGCAGCGGGGTCGGGCTCCCCTGGGCCATCCGGAGTGCCTCGGCCAGTGCATGCGCCGACTCCAGCGCGGGGATGATCCCCTCATGGCGCGCCAGGGCGCTGAACGCGCTGAGCGCCTCCTGGTCGGTGACGCCGACATACGTCACGCGCCCCGTGGCCGCCAGGTGTGCATGCTCGGGACCGACCGCCGGATAGTCCAGGCCGGCAGACACGGAGTGGGTTTCGATGACCTGACCTTCATCGGTCTGGAGCAGCATCGTCCTGGACCCGTGGAGGATGCCGGTCCGTCCACGCAGGATGGTGGCGCCATGCTGGCCACTGTCCAGGCCGTGGCCTGCCGGCTCCACCCCCACCATGCGCACCTGCGCATCGTCCAGAAAGTCACTGAACAATCCCATGGCATTCGAGCCGCCCCCGACGCTCGCCACCAGGACGTCGGGGAGTCCTCCGGCCTGCCGGGCAAACTGCTTCTTCGCTTCCTCGCCGATGACCCGCTGGAATTCGCGCACCATGAGCGGGAAGGGGTGCGGTCCGGCGACGGTCCCAAGGAGGTAGTGGGTGTCTTCATAGGAGGCGGTCCAGTCGCGCATCGCCTCGTTGATGGCGTCCTTGAGGGTCCGGCTTCCGGACTCCACCGGCACCACCTCGGCGCCCATCAGCTGCATCCGGAACACATTGGGGCGCTGGCGCTCGATGTCCACCGCCCCCATGTACACCCTGGTCGGCAGCCCGAGCACGGCGCCGGTCAGGGCGGTGGCCACACCGTGCTGGCCGGCACCGGTTTCCGCGATCAGCCTGGTCTTGCCGAGCCGCTTGGCCAGCAGCCCCTGGCCGAGTGCCTGATTGGTCTTGTGAGCCCCGCCGTGGAGCAGGTCCTCGCGCTTGAGCCAGATCTCGGAGCCGGTGTCGGCGGCCAGGTTGCGGCACCGGTACAGCGGCGTGGGCCGCCCCGCATATTCCGACAGGAGCGCGTCGAGCTCGCCGCGAAACTCCGGATCCGCCATGGCGGCCAGGAACCCTTCCTCAAGCTGCTCGAGCGCGGGCATGAGGATCTCCGGGACATAGCTGCCCCCGAACTCTCCGAACCGGCCGTCAAGCTTCATCGTGCCGCCCCGGGTTGGCGCCGATCGCCGCGCCGCCCATCCAGGAATTGCGCCATTCGGGCGGGGTCCTTCCGCCCTGGGGCACGCTCCACACCGCTGTTCACGTCCAACCCCCAGGTGCCCACCGCTTCGGCGGACGCCACCGACTCGGGACTGAGCCCACCGGCCAGGACCATCTGTCCCAGGTCCGGGTGCCCTGCCAGGACGTCCCAGTTGAAGCGGTGTCCCGTTCCCCCACGGGCCCGCTCGTCGTAGCTGTCCAGCAGGAGACGATCGGCCCCGGTTTCGGCCAGGGTCGGGAGCCGACCCTGGACCCGAACCGCCTTCCATACTTCCCGCCGCCCGGCAAACCCATTCCGGAGGGCAGCCACCATCGCCGGCGACTCCTCACCGTGCAGCTGCACCGCCGCCAGGTCGTGTAGCTCGGCAACCCGGGCAACCTCCTCGACGGGTGCATCGACGAACACGCCAACCCACCGCAGCGGTGCCGCTCGCCGCAGTTGTGCGGCCTGCTCCGGCGTCACCGCCCGGGGCGACTCCGGGGCGAAGATCATCCCGCCATGGGTGGCGCCGAGCACGTGGGCGGTGGCGGCATCCTCGGAGCGGGTCAGGCCGCAGATCTTGGTGATGCCGTACACCAGCGCCCGGGTGGCATGCGCCAGGTCGGCCTGCTGCATCAGGGAGCTGCCCACCAGGAATCCGTCCACCAGCCCGCGGAGCCGGCGGGTATCGGCGTGGCTGCCGATGCCGGATTCCGAGATGACCAGCCGGTCCTGCGGTACCTGCCGGGCCAGGCGCTCCGTCACCGACAGGTCCACCTCGAGGGTCTTGAGGTCGCGATTGTTGATGCCGATGATGGTGGCATCGAGCGCCAGGGCGCGGGCCATCTCCTCCTCACCGTGGACTTCCGTCAGGATACCCATGCGATGGTGGGTGGCCACGTCGCGGCAGGACCGGTACTGCTCGTCGGTCAGCACCGAGAGCATGAGCAGGATGGCGTCGGCCCCGTGATGCCTGGCCTCGTGCACCTGATAGGGGTCGACCACGAAGTCCTTGCAGAGCACCGGACGGTGCACCAGCGCCCGCAGCGCCGTCATCCGCTCCAGCGACCCGCCGAAGAACTGCGCGTCGGTCAGGACGGAAATGGCGTTGGCGTGGGGGTCGTAGGCCGCGGCGACTTCCTGGAGGCTGAGGTCGGGCCGGATCGGTCCCTGCGAGGGCGACGCACTCTTGCACTCCAGGATGAACGCCGTCCGTGGCTTCCGCAGTGCGGCCGCAAAGTCGCGATCCGACGGCACCACCTGGTGCTGGAACTCCTGCAGGGGGCGGGCGGCCTGGCGCGCGGCGACCTCGGGTCGCTTGTGGGCCAGGATCTGTTCAAGTGCCATGGGAGAGCTCGATGAATTGGTCCAGCCGGTGACGCGGCCTGCCGGCCAGGATGGTTTCGCGGGCGGCCGCCACCGCCGCCGGCAATGAAGGATACCGATCAGCCACCCAGGCCAGGGCACCGGCATTGAGGGCCACGGCGTTGGTCTGGGCTTCGGTGGCCTGACCCGCAAGCAGTTCCTGGAGCCAGCGGGCGTTCTCCTCCGGACCGCCGCCAAGGAGCGCGTCGCTCGGTGCCGGCGGCACTCCGGCGCGCTCCGGGGTCACCATGAAGGTGTCCAGGACCCCGTCTTTCCAGCGGGCCACGGTGGAGCTGCCGTGCAGCACCAGCTCGTCGTGCCCGGCACCATGCACCACCAGGGCGGCGCGGCAGCCGAGCAGCCCGAGCGTCTCGGCCAGCGGGGCAACCAGTTGGGGGTCGTACACCCCCATGAGCTGCACCGGGGGGCGGGCCGGATTGGCCAGCGGGCCCAGCAGGTTGAACATGGTCCTGGTGGCCAGGGTGCGGCGCACCGGCATGGCGTGACGCACGCCGGGATGATACTGTGGCGCCAGGAGGAAACAGACTCCCACGGCGTCGAGGGTGCGCCGGGACACCTCCGGCGAGGCGTCGAGCTTGGCGCCGAGGATTTCCAGCACGTCGGCAGAGCCGCAGCGTGAGGAGACCGACCGGTTGCCGTGCTTGGCCACCGGGAGGCCCAGCTCGGCCGCCACGAACGCCGCCGCCGTGGAGACGTTCAGGGAGCCGACCCCGTCGCCGCCGGTGCCGCAGGTGTCGGCAAACTGATAGTCGGGGGCGGGGAAGGGAACAGCGCTTTCGCGCATCGCCTGGGCGGCGCCGGCAATCTCGACCGGCGTCTCACCGCGGGTCTTGAGCGCGGCAAGGAGGGCCGCGATCTCGACCTCACCGAATTCGCCGGCGACGATGGCGCGGAAGAGCTGGAACGCCTCGTTCCGGTTGAGGCTCCGCGTCCTCAGGACATCGAGTGTCTCACCGGCCCGCATCAGCTGCCTCGGCCCACCGGATGACGTTGGCAATCATCCGGCTGCCCAACGGCGTCAGGATCGACTCCGGGTGGAACTGCACCCCGAGCATCGGGGCGCTGGAGTGCGAGACGGCCATTACCAGGGCTCCTCCGGTGGCCACCGGCTGCAGTGGTGCCGGCACGGTAAAGGCGCCGAGCGAGTGATAGCGTCCCACGGTCAGGGGCGAGGGGAGTCCCTCGAACAAGGGGCCTCCCTCGTGTTCCACACTCGAGGTCTTGCCGTGCAGGATCTCACCGGCCGAACCGATCACCCCGCCGTACGCTTCGATCATTGCCTGATGGCCCAGGCAGACCCCGAACAGTGGTACCCGGCCCTCGGCCAGCCGGACCAGTTCCATGCAGCAGCCGGCATCCTTTGGCTCCCCCGGTCCTGGCGACAGCACGAGCAATGACGGACCGGTTCCACTCTCGGCGCGCTGCAGGGCGTGAACGGCTGTGACGGTGTTGCGCCAGACCTCGACTTCGGCGCCCCGCTTGGCAAATTCGTCCACCAGGTTCCAGGTGAATGAATCGAAGTTGTCGATGAAGACGACGCGGAGGCTCATGTCACCTCCTGCCCGACGATCGCCCGGAGCACTGCAGCGGCCTTCTGTCGTGTTTCCTGGGCCTCCGCCGCCGGATCGGAATCGAAGACAATGCCGGCCCCGGCACGGACCTGCGCCACGCCGTTGCGGACCAGGGCCGAGCGGATGATGATGGCGCTGTCAAACTCACCGGTGTCGGTCAGGTACCCGATGGCGCCGCCGTACGGCCCCCGCGCCGTCGTCTCGACGCCGCGGAGGATCTGCGCCGCCCGGACCTTGGGTGCCCCCACCAGGGTGCCCATGTTCATCGAGGCGGCGTAGGCGTGGAGGGCGTCGAGATCGGGCTGCAGCTCGCCGGTCACCTCGGAGACCAGATGCATCACGTGGGAGTACCGCTCGACCGCGAGCAGCTTGACCAGCGCCCGGGTGCCGGGCCTGGAGACCCGGGCGACATCGTTCCGAGCCAGGTCCACCAGCATCAGGTGCTCGGCCACTTCCTTGGTGTCGGTGCGGAGCGCCGCCTCGAGACGGGCGTCGAGGTCCGGGTCCACCGAGCCGTCAGGGTTTCGACCGCGCCGCACCGTCCCGGCAATCGGCCGGATCATGACACGGCGCGGCGAGCCGCCCACCTTGACGCTGGTTTCCGGCGAGGCGCCAAACAGGGTGTACTCCGGGGCCACGACATGGAACATGTACGGGCTCGGGTTGGACCGGCGCAGCCGGCCATAGGCCGCCAGGGTGTCGGGACACGCCACCGAGAAGGTGCGCGAGGGGACGATCTGGAAGACATCCCCGGCATGGATATGCCGCTTGAGCCGGGTCACCAGTTCGGCAAACTCGGCGTCGTCGATGTCCACCGACACCGCTCCACCGTCACCGACCCCACTGGCCGCACCGGTCCCGGTGACCCCGAGTTCTCCAGCCAGGGCGCTGATCGCCACCGTCGCATCGTGATACCGCTTCTCGGCCTCGTCACCGCCAACCACCAAGGCGACCACCGTGGTGGCATTCCGGAGATGATCCAGGATGATCACCTGTTCCGGCATCCAGAAATCGTAGCGCGGGAACGCCATCGGGTCGGACGCCGGCGGCGGCAGGGGTTCAAAGAGGTCCACCAGGTCGTAACTGAAGATCCCCGCCATCAGATGATTCAGGTCGGCCGGCCGGGACGAGAGGTGCACCTCGCCGGAGAGCACGCGGAGCACGTCGAGCGGCGAGGCGGCCCGGCCCCGGGCGGCCTCGTCCAGCTCCTGCTGCTGGGGATCGGGGAAGGTGGCCGCCAGTTCCGACGCATTCAGTTGAACGGTGGCACGCCCTTCCAGCCGGGCCGCGAGCCACGGCAGCAGGGCCCGACCGTTTGCCGTCAGGGCATCGACCTGGACCGTCAGGCCCAGGCAGCGGACCCGCAATGCCGCCGCGATCATCAACACACTGCGCTCGCCGGCGCCGGTGGCGGCGTCGGCCGATTCCAGCAGCAGCGTGTGCGGTGCCCGCCCGCCGTTGGTCAGGCGGCTGTAAAGCACCAGCGGATCGCCGGCTCCCGTCAGCCGACGAGAGAGAGGGAGGACCTCGCCGGCGGGCAGCGAGAACG
>JAWXBA010000141.1:0-5283 GCA_034439775.1 Gemmatimonadota bacterium
CGTGGACCGCGGTGCCGGCGCGCAGGTGGGCCACCCGCCGCCACCGTTGGGATTGGTCGGAATCTCGACCCGCTCCCGCGAGACCTTGACCGGGTCTTCCGAGGCCAGGTAGGCCAGCATCGCCGTCAGCGTCGCGTTACTGCGCAGGTCATCGAAGACCACCTTGTCGTAGGTGTCGCGGTCGGTGTGCCAGGTGTAGTTGCCGTAGTTCCAGCCGGCGGCACCCAGGCCGAAGCCCGGGGCGCCGTGGCAGGCAAAGGAGGCCTCGTCGGTGCCGCCGCCGGAAGGACGGCCCGGGCCACCGAAGTTCACCTGCTCCTGGAACACCGTCGGCAGCTTGGCCATCCAGGCGTTGACGTGGGTCGGCGCGTTCACCATGCCGCCGCCACCCAGGCGGACCACGCGTCCAGTACCATTGTCCTGGTTGAATACCGCCTGCAGCCCCGCCACAATCTCGGGATGATCTTCCGCGAATGCCCGCGATCCGACCAGCCCCACCTCCTCATTGCTCCAGTGGCCAACCATGATCGTCCGCTTGGGGGCAGGGTAGGCAATCTTCAGGATCCGGAGCGCTTCCATCATGGTCAGCGTGCCGGTGCCGTTGTCGGTGGCGCCCGACGAACCATCCCACGAGTCGAAATGCGCCGAGAGGAGCACCACCTCATCGGGTTTCTCGGTGCCCCGGATTACCCCGATGGTGTTGAACACCGGCTGCTCGCCCAGCAGTTCGGCGTCAAGGTTGAGGCGCAACGTCGGGATGCGACCCGAGTCGGTCAACCGATACACGAGCCCGTAGTCCTCACAACTCAGGGCAATCGTCGGGGTGGTGGTGTTGTAGGTTTCGAAGATCTCCATCGTCCCCCAGGCATTGACCTTGGGGCGGGAGGAGATGCTCCCGGCCGCCCCGGCCTGCTCCAGTCGGATGCCGAGCGAGCCACCGCCGAGCGCCGCGCTGTATCCGGTGGCGGCAATGCGGGCCTGGAAGTCGCGGGTAGTCTCGGCGCGCAGGGTGGCCATCGCCTCGGCCGATGCCGGGGTGCCGTTGGCGCGCCAGTCTTCGGCGGGGCGGCAGGTGGGTTGGGCTGCCGAGATCATTACCAGTTTGCCGCGCACCGCCGGGAGCCAGCGGACGAACTCAGTGCTGTCGGCAAAGCGGGGCAGGATGATCGTGGTCGCGTCCAGGTTGCGGCCACCGGTGCCGGGCGAGAAGGCCAGCATCGTCCCCTCGAGCGAACGGACCCGGGGGCTGATCATGTCGATGTGCGACACACCCCGCCGCCAGCCGCGCCAGGTGCCGTATTGCTCATTGCGAGCCTCGATGCCCCACGACTGGTAGGTACGGGCCACCCAGTCCTGCGCCGCCTTGATGTTGGGCGAGCCGGGAAGCCTGGGGCCCAGTGAGTCGAGGAGGACGTGGGCCAGCTGCTCGGTCTGGGATTGTTCCATACCCAGGGTCCAGAGCCGCTGGACGACCGGATCCAGGGCAGGGGTAGTCTGGGCGGCCAGCGTGGGGCTGAGCAGCGCCGTGGCGGCAAGGATCAGGCGGAGTCGTGACATGAATTCCGTCCTACAGGTTGGGTGAGCAGGGCAGGGGTGTGGTGAAGCCTGAAGAATAGCCCCCCGGGGCTGTCCCGATCCACTCTTGCATCGGTGCCTTGGCCCGGGCCAGAATTGGGGGGAGCGACAACCTTCAGAGAGGAAGCACCATGATCTGCCGAACCTGGACCGGCTGGACCACCACCGCCAATGCTGATGCTTACGAAACGCTCCTGGTCTCGGAAATCGGCCCGGGCATTGTGGCCCGGAAGATTGCTGGATTTCTCGAGATTCAGGTCCTCCGGAGAGCACTCGACCACGGCGAGGTCGAGTTTACCACCCTGATGTGGTTCGATTCGCTCGAGGCGATCAAGGCCTTTGCAGGCGCGGACCACGAACGCGCGGTGGTGCCAGCCCAGGCCCAGCGACTCCTGCTCCGGTTTGATACCCATTCCCGCCACGCCAAAATCCGGGCCCGCCTCCTCGGCTGACGTTTTCGGCCCCTGCTGGACGGTGAACGATCGCGGGCCGGGCGGGCCCGGCCCCTCCGAAGCGGGGTACCATCGCGGTCCGCCCTGTCCGCCGGGCTACGCCCGTCGGTACCGTCCCAGGGTTGCGGGCACGGTCCGATCGATCACCAGCTTGCCGACCAGCACCACCATTCCCGATGCCAGTCCCACCATGCGCCAGAACGGTGAGGCCGGCACTCGGCTCACCGTTTCCGCGGCGGCCGCCGCCAGCAACCCGACGTACGACCGCGCCATCCAGTAGGCATGATGCGTCAACCAGGCCCCCGTGGGCCGGCGCCTTCGCACCGGAACCAACCCCCCGATCACCGAGGCGAGGCTGAGGAGCGCCGCCACGTGGAATGGCCCCAGGTTGATCACCTCTCACTCTACGCGGGGCGTCAGGGAATGTTTCCCCGGGGCGCCGCGATCAGCGCAGCTCCAACCCCACACGAATCGTCCGCCCCGGTTGCGGCAGACCGCACTGATCGAAGGCCGTCACATCCTCGATAATTGTCGACTGCCAGCACGGCACGCACCTGGCCCCACCGGGTGGAACCACTTGACCAGTTCCGGGTCAGCGCGAGTTCCTCGACGGCCTGGGCATCGAGGGCCACCAGGCGGCGCAGGCTGATCGAATGACCTTCGCCCTGATGCGGCGAGTCCAGGCACCACCTCGCGAAAGACTGCCGGTGCTTGATCCAGCCTGCCGGAGCGGTGCAATTTATGAGGATATCTTGAATGTAGTGTGAGACGTTGTTCTTGTGGAACACCAGGTGGGGCCGCCTCAGGTCTTCTAAGCTATGTGGCCGCAAGATCTTACTGAGCTGTTCCCGTAATCCTCCGGGGACCCCGTACCGTATCCCTCCGAATATCCAGCAACCGATCCGCCCGCTAGTGTGGGTCCGTTCACGATACGGTTTGTCGTGCGGATTCCTCCTATCTCAGGATTGTACCCATGCCTCGCCCCCCGCTGGTCCTCGCCATACTCGTCAGTTTCACTCCCGCGTTGATGCAGGCACAGGGACCCGGCCGGGCGGCGCGAGACACCGTTGCTCGCCTCCCAGAGGTGACGGTCACCGCCACCCGGAGCACCCGGGCTGTTTTTGGCACCCCTCACCCGGTGACGGTGATCGATTCGACGACGATCCAGCGTGCCCAGGGGAACAATGCCGCCGACCTGTTGCGGAGCACCCCGGGGATCGATGTCATTGGTGTCGGCCCCAACCAGAACCGGGTGGCCATCCGCGGCCAGCGCGGCCAGCGCATCCTCATCCTCGAGGACGGGATCCGGCTCAACAACTCCAGGCGCCAACAGGATTTCGGTGAGGTCCCGGCGATTGTGGGCACCAACGACCTGCGCCGCGTGGAATTGGTTCGCGGCCCGGCGTCGGTGCTCTATGGCTCCGATGCCATCGGCGGGGTGATGAACATGGTGACCATCCGGGCCCCTGCCGGCGGCTCTGGGCGCAGCGTGGCGGGCAACCTTGGGTACCGGTACGCCGGCGCGGGCAATTTGCAGCAACTCAACGGGACCATCGCCGTGCAGCAGGGCCGCTTTGGCCTCAGTATCGGTGCCCAGTATCGCGATGCCGATCCGTATCAAGCTCCCAAGGGCACGTTCGGCAACGTGACCCTCAACACGCCGGTCCGGGTCGAGGACTCGGGCGTCCAGGATGCCAACTATCACGCCGAGCTTGGCTATGGTACCGGCGCTTCGGCGCGAACCTACCTCCGGTACACCCGGTATGACGCCAAGAACGCCGGCTTTGGCTTCGTGGAGCCCGAGCAGCTCGGCGATCCGGGCGGGTCGCGAATCCGTCTCTACTATCCCGAGCAGGTGGTGGACCGACTCAGCCTGGGATACAGCAACACCGGGATTCGTTCCTTCCTGGCGGACCGGGTGGATCTGACCGGCTACGCCCTGCTCAACCAGCGCAACTTCAGCCGGAGCATCCTGGTCCCGATCGGGCCCGGGGCGACCCTGGCTGCTGACAGCCGGACCTTGACCGACAGCCGGACCAACGGATTTCGTGCTGAAGCCGCCAAGTCGGTTGGGCGGCATATCCTGACCTATGGATTGGACTTCTTTGACGAGCGGTCAGACAACTCCGATTCCAGCCGGACCGTGGTGACTGGGTTCGGGCCCCCGAGTACACAGGTCAGCACCACGCCGTCGGTCCCCAATGCCGCCTATCGGAGCCGGGGGCTCTTTGCCCAGGGTGAGTTGCGCCTGGCGGAATGGGTGGATCTGGTGGTAGGCGCACGTTTCCAGGACGTGACGGCGGAGACCAGGCCCACCGTCGGGCTGAGTGATGCCCTGACCTCCAGCAGCGACAATGCTCTGGTTGGCTCCGCCAACCTGGGCGTGGGGCTGACGCCGCACCTCAAGCTGGTCGTCGCGGCCGGCCGGGCCTTTCGCAGCCCCAACCTGATCGAACGGTTCTTCAGTGGCCCGACCTCGGACGGCTCGGGGTTCCAGCGCCCCAACCCGGACCTGGTACCCGAGACCAGCCTGAACTTCGACCTTGGCCTCAAGTACCAGCGCGGCGCGCTCTATGCGGAAGGATTCGTCTTCCGCAATGAGATCCAGGAGGGAGTCCGCATTGCCAGGACCGGGGACACCCAGCAGGGGCGGCCGGTCTTCCAGAACATCAATGTCGAGAAGCTGCGGGAGGTGGGCGTGGAGCTGCAGGCTGACCTGCGTGTGGTCCGGGGGATTTTCCTGGGAGGAACCTTTACCAATATCAACTCCACCAATGTGGCCGAACCCGAAATCCCGGTGGGCGACAACTTCTCCAGCCGGGCCACCGGCGCCGTGACCTATCGGGAGCCGGCGGGGAAGTTTTACGCCGGTTACGAGCTGCGGCACAACGGCGTCCGGAAGGAAGTGGATCTCGGCTCCAGCCCGATCGGTGACCAGCTCCCCGCGTTCACCGTCAGCAACCTGCGCGGGGGCGCCCACCTCTTCTCGGCGGGCCGCACCGCACACCGGGTGGACCTTCTGGTCGGTAACCTGTTCAACAAGCTCTATGCCGAGTTCCCGAACGCCGGCTTTTTTCGGCCTGAACCGGGCCGCCATGCCTCAATGAGCTGGACCGTCAGCTTCTGACCACGACGCTGGGCGCAAATCCCTGACAGGAAGGCCCTGCACCCGATCCCAGGGAGCAGGGCCACTTGCGTGGAGGTAAGGGGTCGCGACACTCCGGTTTACCTCTCACCTCTCACCTCTCACCTCTCA
>JAWXBA010000142.1:0-4464 GCA_034439775.1 Gemmatimonadota bacterium
CCCGGTGGCGCCCCCAGGCTCCCCAAACCCGCCACCTCGCCCTGCTGGTGGGCCTGCTGGCGGCGGTGCCAGCGGGTGGCGCGAACGCGCAGACCCTTTCGGGTGACGTGGCCCGGCTGCTCGACGCCACACCGTTCAACCGCAACCACTGGGGACTGGTGGTGATGGACCCCGGAGGACGGATCCTGGCCAGCCGCCACCCCGACCAGCTGTTCATGCCAGCCAGCAACACCAAGCTGCTGGTATCGGCTGCGGCAGCAGTGCTGCTTCCCCGGGGCTTTACAGTCAAGACCAGCGTCTATGGTGGGGGGCCCGTGGTCCAAGGCACGGTAACCGGCGACCTGGTGCTCTACGGCCGCGGCGACCCGACCCTCAGCAAGCGATGCTACGCCGGGGATACCCTCCAGGCCGGGGTTTGCCAGCGCGACGCGGAGGAACCGCTCCGGCAGCTCGCCCAACGGCTCCGGCGCTCCGGGGTCACCAGGATAGCCGGCGATCTGGTCGGCGACGGTTCCTGGTTTGAACCGCTGATGGTCCACCCCACCTGGGAGGTATACGACCTCAACTGGTGGTACGCCGCCCCCGTCTCCGGACTTGGCATCCATGACAACGCCGTCTCGGTCATTCATGCCGGCGGAGTGCTCGGCGAGCCGGCGACGATCCGGATCGAGCCGGTGGTCGAGGGGATGACTCTCGAGAACCGGACCACCACCGTCGCCGATCGCGAGCCCCAGACTCTCGACTACACCCGCAACGCGGGAACGCTCCAGATCATCGCGGAGGGCACGGTCCGTCAGTCGACCCGGCCGACCACCCAGTATTTCGCTCTCCCCGATCCCAATTATTACACCGCCACCGTCTTCCGGCGGCTCCTGGCCGAGGCAGGAATCACGGTGCTGGGAACGACCCGCAGCACTACCGATTCCCTCGCAACGAGGTCACTTCGGCAGGGTGCGGCCCTCGCCGAAGTGGCATCCCGGCCGATCGAGGACTGGATATACCCGGTGCTCAACAGCAGCCAGAACTGGTTTGCCGAGATGCTGCTGAAGCAGCTGGGCAAGCAGTTCGGCGGCGAGGGATCGTGGCGGGCCGGTCATCAGGTGGTGCGTCGCTTCCTGATCGACTCGGTGCGGGTCGACTCGACCCAGTTCCGGGCCATGGATGGCTCGGGACTCTCGGGCCAGAACCTGGTGAGCCCCCTGGTCTTTGCGAAGCTGCTGCAATGGATGCAGGCCCACCCGCGCTACGAAGCGTTTGCCGCCGGGCTTCCCCGAAGCGGAGAACGTGGCTCGCTGCGCACCCGGTTCGTGGCCACGCCCCTGGAGGGTCATGTCCGTGCCAAGACCGGAACGATCGCCGGGGTCAACAGCCTGAGTGGCTACATTGAGCGCCCCGGACAGCGACCATTGATTTTTTCGATCGTGGCCAATCACCATGCCCTCTCGAGTGCGGCGGTGGTGCGGCAGATTGACAGTGTGGTGGTGCGGGTGGGGCGGCCGTAGGGGCAGCGTGCACGCTGCCCGTACGCGCCGCCCCTGCACGCCGCTCCACGGTATATTCCCCCCATGCCCACCACCCCTCGCGTTGCGATCATCGGCGCCGGCCCCGCCGGCTTTTACGCTGCGGAGCATCTGCAGAAGCAGGAGCGCGGCATCGCGGTGGACCTCTTTGACCGCCTCCCCACCCCGTTCGGGCTGGTGCGCGGCGGAGTGGCCCCGGATCACCCCAAGATCAAGTCGGTCACCCGGGTCTACGACAAGATCGCCGCCCGGCCAGGCTTCCGGTTCTTTGGCAATGTCGAGTTCGGGCGCGACCTCTCCCTTGGGGAGCTCCTGCGTCATTACCACGCCGTCATCTTCGCCTGCGGCGCCCCGACCGATCGCGCCCTCGGCATCCCCGGTGAGGAGCTCGCCGGCAGCCGGACCGCCACCGAGTTCGTCGGCTGGTACAACGGTCATCCCGATTTTCGGGACCTCGAGTTCGACCTGAGCCAGGAGAGTGTGGTGGTGGTCGGGGTTGGCAATGTGGCCATGGATGTGGCCCGGATACTGTGCCGCACCCCGGCCGAACTGGCCGCCACCGACATTGCGTGCCACGCCCTTGAGGCCTTGAGCCGGAGCCAGGTCAAGACGGTATACGTGCTGGGTCGCCGGGGACCGGCGCAGGCGGCATTCACCAATCCCGAGATCAAGGAGCTGGGTGAACTCGAAGCCGCCGACATCGTGGTGGACGCCGCGGAGCTCGAACTCGACGACGCCAGCCGAGCCATGGTCGAGGCAGGCGACGACCGCACCCCGCAGAAAAACCTCGACACCCTGGCCGCCTTTGCCCAGCGGGCGCCGGGCACCAAGGACCAGAAAATCATCATGCGATTCTGCGTCTCCCCGGTGGCGCTGGAGGGGACCGATCGAGTCGAGCGAGTTCGCATCGTCCGCAACCGGCTGGAACCGGATGGGCGCGGGGGGGTCCGGGCGGTGGCCACGTCCGAGGAAGAGCTCATTCCGGCCGGGCTGGTCTTCCGCTCGGTGGGGTACCGCGGCGTGGCGCTCCCCGGAGTACCGTTCGATGACCGGCGCTGTGTCATCCCCAATGAGGCCGGCCGGGTGGTGGACGGAGACGGAACCGTCCTGCCGGGGGTCTATGCCGCAGGCTGGATCAAACGAGGGCCCAGCGGCGTTATCGGCACCAACAAGCCCGATGCGGTGGAAACCATGACACAGCTGCTCGCAGACCTCGACGACGGCAGCCTTCCGGCGCCGACAGAGGCAGACCCGGAGGCCATTCCCACCCTGCTCCGCAGCCGAGGGGTGTCGGTGGTGAGCTACCCCGACTGGCAGCGCCTCAATGCCATCGAACTGACCGCTGGCACCGAGCTCGGCCGCCCCCGGGTCAAGTTGACCCGCCTCCAGGAAATGCTCGACGCCCTGCAGGCCACAGCAACCACAGCATCGTCATGAAGATCTACACCCGCACCGGGGACTCTGGAGAGACCGGCCTCTTCGGCGGGGGTCGGGTCTCCAAGCACCACCTGCGAGTGGCCGCCTACGGCGATGTCGACGAGCTCAACTCCGCGCTCGGCGTGGCGCGGGCTGCCGCGCCCACGGAGTTCCACGATGCGCTGTTGGAGGAGATCCAGCGCGATCTCTTCTCGATCGGCGGCCACCTGGCCACCCCGGATCCTGAGAAGGTCCAGAAGGCGCTCGAGAAAGCGACCCTGTCCGACGCCCGCGTGGCCAGCTTCGAGGCGGCCATCGACGCGATGGATGCCAAGCTGCCGCCGCTTCGCGCCTTTGTCCTCCCGGCAGGAGCGCCGAAGGCCGCCGCGCTGCACATGGCGCGCACCGTCTGCCGTCGCGCCGAGCGGAGTGTCGTGGCCCTGGCGCATGCGGAATCGGTGCCCGAACTCTTCCTGGTGTACCTCAACCGGCTCTCCGACCTCCTCTTTACCCTCGCTCGCGCTGCCAACGCGGAAGCCGGCCAGGGCGACGTCACCTGGTAGTCGCACCGCCATGACCACTGCCGTCACCATCCGCCACCGCCACGGCGAGTATCCGGTATACCTCGGCGCCGGGCTCCTCAATGACCTCCCGGCCTTCGCGGACCGCCACCTTCAGGGTCGCCGAATGGCGGTCATCACCGACCGCAACGTGGCCCGCGCCGTCCCGACGCCGCTCGAAGTGCCCACCCTCGTCATCGCCCCGGGCGAACAGTCCAAGACCCGCCGCAAATGGGCCGAGCTGTCGGACAAGCTGCTGGACCTGGGCTTTGGCCGCGACAGCTCGGTCGTGGCACTCGGCGGTGGCGTGGTGGGAGACCTGACCGGGTTCGTGGCCGCCACGCTGCTGCGTGGCGTGCCCTGGCTGCAGGTGCCGACCACGCTGCTGGCCATGGTCGATGCGTCAGTGGGGGGCAAGACCGGGGTGGATACCTCCCATGGCAAGAATCTGGTCGGCGCCTTTCATCCGCCGGTGGCGGTGGTGGCAGACCCGCACACACTCCGCACACTCCCCGAGCCGGTGTACCGGGCCGGGCTGGCCGAAGTCGTCAAGCATGGGCTGGTGGCCGATGCGGGGTACCTGGCGTGGATTGAACGTGAGGCCACTGGCATTGGCCAGCGCGACGAGACCCTGCTGACCCGGATGATCCATCGCAGCATCGAGATCAAGGCCCGGATCGTGTCCGAAGATGAATTCGAGACTGGGCGGCGGGCGGTCCTCAACGCTGGCCACACGGTGGCCCATGCCATCGAATCGGTCTCGGGGTTTGCCGTCTCGCATGGCGAGGCGGTGGCGATCGGGTTGGTAGCGGAGGCGGCACTGGCGGAGGAATTGGGATTGGCGCAACCGGGACTGAGGGCGGGGTTGCGCGACCTGCTCCAGACGCTGGGGCTGCCGGTTACCCTCCCGGCCGATTTCCTGGTCGACGATCTGCTGGCAGCCATGGGTCACGACAAGAAGAACCGCG
>JAWXBA010000143.1:0-6470 GCA_034439775.1 Gemmatimonadota bacterium
ATGAGGACCTGGGGGGGTGAGGTGGGGTGGGAGCAGTCCCAGCATGTCCGAAAACAACATGAGCAAGTCTTCACAAAGAGTTCATGAGGATTCAAGCACCAAAGGGCGAGGTTCCGGGTCGGATCCCGGCCGATCGGCCAAGGACACTACAGGAGGAGAGCAGGATGGCAGCGATTCACCGTTCGAAGCTGATGATTGTGGCGCTGATGGGCGCGGCGCTCGTGGTGGGATGTGGTGGGGGTGGGGACGCCGCCCCACCCGCCGAGAACCCACCTGCGGCCACCGGCGAGCTGACCGCATTCCAGCTGGAGCACGGCATCGGGCCGATTACCGAGGCGATGACGTTGCCTGAGGCGATCGATCATGAACTGGCCGAGGAGGGCGAGGAGATCTTCGTCCTGAAGTGCTCGGCGTGCCACAAGATGGCGGAGAAGTACATCGGTCCCGAACTGGGCACCGTGCTGGACCGCCGCACCCCGGCCTTCGTGATGAACATGATCCTGAACCCGCAGGAAATGATCGAGAAACACCCAGTCGTCAAGCAGCTCCTGGCGGAAACAATGTCGTTCATGGCCAACCAGGGCCTGACCCGCGAGGACGCGCGCGCGGTAGTCGAATACATCCGCACCCAGCACCCCTAACACTTCCGGAGGAGACGATGTCTCGCAGTTGGATGCACCAGTTTGCCGGCGGCCTGATGGCCGCCCTGACCGCGGCAGGGTGCGCGGGTGGCGGGTCGGCCAACATGGCCGTCGACGCCGATGCTGCCCAGGCGGTTTACGTGGCCCCGGGAGAGCACGATGAACTCTACGCCTTCCTGTCGGGCGGGTTCAGCGGCAATGTGACCGTCTATGGCCTGCCCTCTGGCCGACTCCTGGCGCAGATCCCGGTCTTCTCCCAGTATCCCGAGAAGGGCTACGGCTACACCGAGCAGACCAAGCCGATGCTGGAGACCAGTTTCGGGTTCATTCCCTGGGACGATTCGCACCATCCCAAGCTGTCCCAGACCGCCGGAATGACCGACGGGCGCTGGCTGTTCATCAACGGCAACAACACCCCGCGGATTGCCCGGATCGACCTGACCACGATGGAAACCGTCGAGATCATCGAGATCCCGAACTCAGCCGGCTCCCACGCGTCGCCATACCTGACCGAGAACACCGAGTACGTGGTCAGCGCCACCCGGTTCAGCGTGCCCACGCCGCAGCGGGACATCTCGATCGATGAGTACAAGACCGGCTTCGACGGGGTGCTCACCTACGTCAAGGTGGACCCGAACAGTGGCGAGATGGCGATCGCGTTCCAGGTCAAGATGCCCGGCTTTGATTATGACCTGTCGGCCTCGGGCAAGGGCCCCTCGCACGGTTGGTCGTTCTTTACCTCCTACAACAGCGAAAAGGCCAACACGCTGAAGGAGATCGGCGCCTCCCAGAACGACAAGGATTTCATCGCGGCGATCAACTGGAAGCGTGCCGAGGAGTGCGTGGCCAGCGGACTCGGCGTGGCGACACCCTCGCAGTACGTCCACAACAAGATGGACCATTCCACCATGCGGGCCACCAGCCGGGCAATGACCTCGGTGACGATGCTCGACGTGGCCAGCTGCTCCAACCTGGTGTACTTCCTGCCCACCCCGAAGTCGCCCCATGGCGTGGACGTGGACCCGACCGGCGAGTTCATCGTGGCGGGTGGCAAGCTGGCCACCGTACTGCCGGTCCACTCCTTCAGCAAGATGTTGGCGGCGATCGAGGCCAAGGCGTTCGATGGTGAAGTGGGCGGGATCCCGGTGCTCAAGTACGAGGCGGTCATGGCGGGCGAGGTGCAGAATCCGGGCCTGGGCCCCTTGCACACCGAGTTCGACGCCAACGGTTTTGCCTATACCTCGGTGTTCATCTCCTCCGAGATCATCAAGTGGAGCCTCAAGGACTTCACCGTGGTGGACCGCACCCCGACCTACTACTCGATCGGGCACCTGCTGGTTCCCGGCGGCGATACCCGCCAGCCGTATGGCAAGTACGTGATCGCGCTCAACAAGATCACCAAGGACCGCTACCTCCCGACCGGCCCGGAGCTGACCCAGTCGGCCCAGTTGTACGACATCTCCGGCCCCAAGATGCGCCTCCTGCTCGACTTCCCGGTCGCCGGCGAGCCACACTACGCCCAGGCGATCGAGGCGAGCAAGATCAAGGACCGGCAGGTGCGGACCTACGCACTGGCCGCAAACAATGACCCCTATGTCGTGCGCAGCGAGGCGGAGACCAAGGTGACCCGTTCGGGCACCAAGGTGCATGTCTACATGAGCTCGATCCGCAGCCACTTCATGCCCGACAACATCGAGGGGATCCAGGTCGGCGACTCGGTCTTCTTCCACGTGACCAACCTGGAGCAGGATTGGGATGTTCCCCACGGCTTCGCGATGATGGGTGCGCGGAACGCCGAGCTGCTGCTGATGCCGGGCCAGACCCGGACCCTGGTCTGGATACCGATCCGCGTCGGGGTGTACCCGTTCTACTGCACCGATTTCTGCTCGGCGCTCCACCAGGAGATGCAGGGCTACGTCCGGGTCTCCGAGCGCGGTTCCAGCGTGCCGCTCAAGTGGAACAGCCCGGGTCAGTGAGGCCATGATGATGGACCGCCTGTCCCGTACCGCACTCGCCGGCCTGGCCCTGGCCCTCGTGGCGTGCCTTTTTCTCCCGCTCTGGCGGGTGGCGCTGCTGGCGCCGCAGTACCCCGAGGGTCTGGGGTTCTATATCTGGGCCAACCGGATGAGTGGGGATCTTCGGAGCATCAACGGACTCAACCACTACATCGGGATGAAGCAGATCGTGCCGGAGTCGATTCCGGAGCTGCGCCTGATGCCTTGGGCGCTGGGCGGGCTGGTTCTGGCCGGCCTGGGGGCTGCGGCGTGGGGCAGGCGGAAGGCGCTGGTGGCGTGGGTGTCCCTGCTGGCATTGGGCGCCCTCGCCGGCCTCGCCGATTTCTGGCGGTGGGGGTACGACTACGGCCATGATCTCGATCCGACCGCCGCGATCAAGATCCCCGGCATGACGTACCAGCCGCCGCTGCTGGGCAGCAAGCAATTGCTCAATTTTCATGCGACGTCGCTGCCGGCGGCGGGTGGGTGGATTGCGTTCGGGGTGCTGGCCCTGGGCATTGCATTGATCATCCGTGAGCGGCGGCTGGCGCGCCGCCCGAGACCGGCCTGAGGCGGAGCGATGCGCGCCTGGATCGGTTCCCTCCTCCTGCTCGTCGCATGCTCCACTCCGGGGCCGCGGGAGGTGGTGGTGGGGACCGACCTCTGCGAGCACTGCCACATGACGGTGGTCGACCCTCGGTTCGTGTCGCAGCTGGTGACCACGACCGGCAAGGTGCTGATCTTTGACGATGCCGGTTGCCTGGCCACGGCCCTGAACGACGGGGTGGTGGCTGGGCCGCAGGTCCGCTCCCTCTGGGTAACCGACTTCCTGGCCCCGGCCGCACTGCTGGAGGCCGAGGCGGCGTGGTTCGTCCGGGCGCCCTCGCTCAACACCCCGATGGCCAGTGGGCTGGCAGCGGTGCCCACGTCGGTCCAGGCCGACAGTCTGGCGGTGGCCCTTGGCGGCGAAGTCCTCCGCTGGGCCGCCGTTCGCACGACCCCCCACGGGCACTGAGATGATCCTGGCGCTGCTGCAGGTCGCCACGCTCGTGGTGGGCACCGCCAAGGTGCCCACCATCGCTGAGGCGCTGCGCGTGGCTTCCCCGGGGAGCCGGATTGTGGTGCCGGCCGGCAGCTACCATGAGCGGATGCTGGCGGTGGACAAGACGGTGGAGCTGGTGGGTGAAGGATGGCCAGTGGTGGATGGCGATGGGCGCGCCGGCATCTTCCTGGTGACCGCCCCCGGGGTGACGATCCGCGGATTCGTGGTGCGCAACACCGGGCAGAGCGCCGTGGACGACCGGGCGGGCATCCGCCTGGAGCGCGCCGACGACTGCCGGATCCTGGACAACCGGCTCGAGCTGACGTTCTTTGGCGTGTACCTGGCGGAAACCCGGGGCTGTCTTGTGTCCGGCAACACCATCGAGGGGCACGCCACCACCGAGGCGCTCAGCGGCAACGCGATCCACCTCTGGAACAGTCGCGATGTCACCATCACCGGCAACCGGCTCAGCGGACACCGCGACGGGATCTACCTCGAGTTTGCGCGCAAATCCCGGATCGCGTCCAACACCAGTGTCGACAACCTGCGCTATGGCCTGCACTTCATGTTTTCCGACAGCGCCGACTACCGGGGCAACACCTTCCAGCGCAACGGGGCCGGGGTGGCGGTGATGTACAGCAAGCATGTCGTGATGGCCGACAACCGGTTCGAGTGGAACCAGGGGCAGGCGGCGTTCGGGTTGCTGCTCAAGGACATCACCGACAGCCGGATCACGGGAAACCGGATCGCCGACAACACCGTCGGGCTCTACATCGAGGGCGGCGGCCGCCTCGAGGTGCAGGGCAACACCATCGCGCGAAACGGCTGGGGCCTCAAGCTGATGGCCAACTCTGCCGACAACACTTTGACCGCCAACCAGTTCGCCGGCAACAGCTTTGACGTGACCACCAACGGTCGGCGGCACAGCAGCATCTTCGAGGGCAACCACTGGGACCAGTACCAGGGGTACGACCTGGACCGCGATGGGGTGGGTGATATCCCCTTCCGTCCGGTGCGGCTCTTTGCCTATCTGGTGGCCCGGCACGACGCCACCCTGGTGCTGCAACGCAGCCTCTTCGTGGATCTGCTGGATGCCGCCGAGCGGGTGCTGCCGGTGCTTTCGCCGGAAACGCTGGTGGATCGGCGGCCGTTGATGGCGGTGCCGCGATGACGGCCGTGATTGAGGCTGTCGGGCTGGAGAAGCGGTTTGGCCGCTTGCCGGTGCTGCAGGGACTCGACCTGAGCATCTCGGCTGGAGGTATCACCGCACTGGTCGGGCCGAATGCCGCTGGCAAATCGACCTTCATCAAGGCGGTGCTGGGGTTGGTGCGCCCTGATCGGGGGCAACTCTCGGTGCTCGGCCAGCGACCCGAGGCGGGAGAGTCGTACCGCGAACGAGTCGGCTACATGCCCCAGGCGGCACGGTTTCCGGAGAACCTGACCGGCCACGAGGTGATCCGCCTGCTGAGTGGGCTGCGCGGGCACCCCGCCGACCAGGACCTGGAACTGGTGAAGACCTTCGGCCTGGTGCCAGAACTGGCCAAGCCGGTCCGCACCCTGAGCGGGGGGACGCGCCAGAAGCTCAATGCGGTGGTGGCGTTCCTCTTCCGCCCGGCCCTGGTCATCCTGGATGAACCAACAGCGGGACTCGACCCGGTGTCGAGCGCCCAGCTCAAGGACAAGGTGCTGGCCGCCCCGGGGCAGGGGACCACGGTGTTGCTCACCTCCCACCTGATGGGCGAGGTGGAGGAGCTGGCTGACCGGGTGGCCTTCCTCCTCGAGGGACGGGTCCGCTTCCACGACACGGTGGCGGCGCTGCGGGAGCAGACGGGGGAACACAAGCTGGAGCGGGCGGTGGCTCGCCTGATGGTACGGGCGGCATGACGGCGTTCCTGCGGATCCTCCGCGCCGAGCTGCGCGATGTGCTCCGGAGCAGGTGGCTGCCTGGGTACGCGGTGCTGTTCCTGGTGCTGACCGACCTGCTGTTCCGGTTTGGCGGCAGTGGGGACCGGGTGCTGCTGAGCCTTCTCAACGTCGTGCTCCTCCTGGTGCCGCTGGTGAGCATCGTGGTGGGGACGATGCACCTGTACCAGTCCCGCGAGTTCGTGGAACTGCTGCTGTCGCAGCCGGTGGGGCGGCGGGCGCTGTTCGGCGCGCTCTGGCTGGGTCTGACGGTGCCGATGGCACTGGCGTTCGTGGCCGGGGTGGGGCTGCCGTTCCTCTGGCACGGCACGGGTGGGGCAGGGGGTACGCTGGTGACGTTGCTGCTGGTTGGTGCCGCCCTCACGGCGGTGTTCACTGCGCTGGCATACCTGCTGGCGGTGTCGTTCCAGGACCGGGCGGCGGGGCTGGGCGCCGCGATTCTGGTCTGGCTGCTGCTGGCGGTGGTCTACGACGGGATGATCCTGGTGGGAACAGCGATCTTCGCCAACTATCCGATCGAGACCCCGGTGCTGGCGGCGGTGGTGCTCAATCCGATTGACCTGGCCCGGGTGCTGCTGCTGCTCAAGGTCGACATTGCGGCACTGATGGGGTACACGGGCGCGGTGTTCGAGCGGTTCTTCGGGAGCAGCCGTGGGCTGGTGATCTCCTCCTTGGCGCTGGCGCTCTGGGTGGCGCTTCCGGCGTGGTTGGGGATGCGGCGGTTCGTGCGGAAGGACCTGTAACCGGGCACATTCCGTTGGGGCGGCGTGTCGTTACCCGTGTTGTGATCGTGCGACGCGGGCGGCGTACACGCCGCCCCTACGACTGGGGCATGCCGGGAACGGGCGGCGTACACGCCGCCCCTACGAC
>JAWXBA010000144.1:0-6742 GCA_034439775.1 Gemmatimonadota bacterium
CGTACGGGCCAGGGCGCCCGGTGGGGTGCCCCGATCGAACGCCGGCAGCACGCAAGAATGCACGACCACGCTACAGTGATCCACCCGCCGGGCGGACCATGATGAGCAACGAAAGGGTGACGCATGTCAGGCAAAATTCGGATTCGGCTCAAGGCGTTCGACCACGTGGTCCTCGACCAGGCGGCGGCGGACATCGTGCGCTCGGTGGAGAAGACCGGCGCCCAGGTCTCCGGCCCGATCCCCCTCCCGGTCAAGATGGAGCGGTGGACGGTGCTGCGGAGCCCGCACGTCGACAAGAAGAGCCGGGAGCAGTTCGAGCTGCGGACCCACAAGCGCCTGCTCGACATCAGCGACTCGCGCCCCCAGACGATGGACGCGCTGACCAAGCTGGATCTGCCAGCCGGCGTCGACGTCGAGATCAAGGTCGGGTGAGCCGATGACCAACGGATTGATCGGCCGCAAGCTCGGGATGACCCGGGTCTTTGCGGAAGATGGCACCGCGGTGCCGGTGACGATCATCGAGGCGGGGCCGTGCCGCGTGGTACAGGTCCGCGAGGATGATGTCCAGCTCGGCTTCGGGACGCGGCGGCCCCAGCGGACCACCAAGGCGGCGATGGGACATGCCAAGAAGGCGGGGCTCGAGGCAGCGCCCCAGATTGTCCGGAGCTTTGACAAGGCCGAGGTCGCGCCGAGCCCGGGCGACACCATTACCGTCGAGATATTCGCCGCCGGCGAAATGGTCAAGGTGACGGGCACCAGCAAGGGTCGCGGATTTCAGGGTGTGGTGCACCGGCACGGGTTCCACGGCGGCCCTGGCAGTCACGGCAACACCCGGCACCGGAAGCCTGGTTCCATCGGGCCCGGCACCGACCCGTCGCGCGTGATCAAGGGAAAGAAGATGCCCGGCCACCAGGGAGCCCGGCGCCACACCGAAATGGGCCTGCGGGTGGTGCGGGTGGATGCCGAGCGAAATCTGCTGTTCGTCCGGGGCGCGATCCCCGGGAGCAAGAACGGCATCGTGCTGGTGGCCAAGCAGGGAGGAGCGAGTCGTCATGCTTGAGGCGCCGCATTTCTCCGCCACGGGGGCCCGGCACAAGGCCGCGTTTGCCCTCCCGGCGGATCTGTTCGATGGCACCGTGAACGAGCCGGTGCTGCACCAGGCGGTCAAGACGTTCCTGGGCAACCAGCGGCAGGGCACCGCCGCCACCCGGACCCGCAGCTTCGTGTCGGGCGGCAACCAGAAGCCGTGGAAGCAGAAGGGCACCGGCCGCGCGCGGGCCGGCTCAACGCGGGCGCCTCATTGGCGGGGCGGTGGCATCGTGTTCGGACCGCAGCCGCGCGATTACCGGAGCGAGATGCCGAAGAAGGTGCGCCAGCTGGCCCGCCGCTCGGCGCTCAATGCCCGGGCTCGCGAGGGGAACCTGCTGGTGGTCGATCCGATCACGATGGACGGACCGAAGACCAAGGCGTTCGCCGGCTTCCTCCAGGCGCTGGGCGTGGCCGACCGGAAGGTGCTGGTGCTGACCAGCGGGATCCGTCCCGCGGTGTACCTCAGCGCCCGGAACATCCCGACCGCCAAGGTGATGCCGTTCCACGAGGCGTCGGCGTATGACGTGCTCTGGGCCGGGGCGATCGTGGTGGAGGCCGGCGCACTGAGCGACGCGGTGTCCACCAAGGCTGAGGCCTTGGATGCCGCGCCGGCCAAGGCGGCCAGGAAGGTCGCCAAGAAGGCGGCGAAGAAGGCGACCAAGAAGGCCGTCAAGAAGGCGGCACCAAAGGCCAAGGCAGCCCCGAAGGCGAAGGCCGCGGCCAAGAAGCCTGCGGCCCGCAAGAAGAAGGAGACTGAATAATGCCCAGCCTGCACCAGACCGTTGTGCGGCCGCTGATCACGGAGAAGAGCTCCGCAGCGTGGCAGGACCGGAAGGAATACACCTTCGAGGTCCATCCGGACGCCAACAAGCACCAGATCCGCGACGCGCTGCAGGCGCTGTTCGGGGTCACGGTGACCGATGTGCGCACCATGGTGGTGCGCCGCAACGAGATCACGCGCGGCAAGACCCGGGGCGTCTCGCCCCGCTGGAAGAAGGCCGTCGTGACACTCAAGGACGGCGACTCCATCGCCGTGTTCGAGGGCTGAGATGAGCATTCGCAACTTCCGTCCGATGACGGCTGCGACCCGCTTCAAGTCGGTGTCGGGGTTTGACGAGATTACCCGGGGCACCCCGGAAAAGTCGCTGCTGGAGCCGATCAAGAAGTCGGGTGGCCGCAACAACAAGGGGCACATCACGATCCGGCGCCGGGGTGGCGGGCACAAGCAGATGTACCGCAAGGTCGATTTCAAGCGGAACAAGTTCGGGATCCCGGCCAAGGTGTCGGAAATCGAGTACGATCCGAACCGCACCGCGCGGATCGCGCTGCTGGTGTACGCCGACGGTGAGAAGCGCTACATCCTGCACCCCAAGGGGCTGAACCAGGGCGATACGGTGGTCTCGGGACCCGGCAGCGATGCCCGGCTCGGGAACGCGCTGCCGCTGGGCGAGATCCCGCTGGGCACCACGGTGCACAACATCGAGCTCAAGATCGGCAAGGGTGGCCAGATGGCGCGCTCGGCCGGGACCGGGGCGCAGGTGGTGGCCAAGGAGGGTGAGTATGTCACCCTGCGCCTCAAGAGCACCGAGATGCGGCTGGTGCACGGGCGCTGCCTGGCCACGATCGGCGAGGTTGGCAACTCCGAGCACGAGCTGCTGTCGGTCGGCAAGGCCGGCAAGAACCGCTGGCTGGGCAAGCGTCCCAAGGTCCGTGGCGTCGCCATGAACCCGGTGGACCACCCGCTCGGTGGTGGTGAAGGCAAGAGCTCGGGCGGTCGCCCGCCGGTCAGCCCCTGGGGCAAGCCGGAAGGCGTCAAGACCCGGAAGCGAAAGAAGGCTTCCACCCGGCTGATCGTCCGGGCCCGCAAACGCGGAAAGGCGACTAAGTAATGGCACGCAGCGTCAAGAAGGGCCCGTTCATCCAGGAAGCGCTCCTCAAGCGGGTGCTTGCGGCGGCCGGGACCAACGAGAAGAAGGTCATCAAGACCTGGAGCCGGGCGAGCACCATCCTCCCCGAGTTCGTGGGCCTCACCTTCGCGGTGCACAACGGGAACAAGTTCATCCCGGTGTATGCCACCGAGAACATGGTGGGTCACAAGCTCGGTGAATTCGCCCCCACCCGCCTGTTCCGCGGCCACAGCGGCAAGCTCGTGGCCGACAAGAAGGCGAAGCCGGAGTGACCATGACCATGAACGGACACGCCATCCAGCGCACCGTGCGGCAGTCGCCGCGGAAGATGCGGCTGGTCATTGACCTGATCCGCGGGCAGAACGTGAATCATGCCTACGCAGTGCTCAAGGTGAGCAAGAAGCTGGCGGCACGGCAGGTGGCCAAGACGCTGCGGTCGGCGGTGGCCAATGCCGAGCAGAAGGCGCTCGCCGCCAACGAGGCGTTTGACGTGGACCGCCTGGTGGTGAGCAAGGCGATCGTCAACGCCGGCCAGACGCTGAAGCGTATCCACGCCGCCGCCCAGGGCCGCGCCACCCCGATCCGCAAGCGCACCAGCCACGTGGAGATCCACGTGAACGCCAAGAAGGAGAAGACCTGATGGGACAGAAGACACATCCGATCGGGTTCCGGCTCGGGGTCATCAAGCAGTGGAGTTCCCGGTGGTATGCCACCAAGGAAATGCCCGCCCTCCTGAAGGAGGATGAGCTGATCCGGAAGTACCTGCACACCCGGCTGGGGCACGCGGCGATCGCCCTGATCGTGATCGAGCGGCGGCCCGGCAAGGTGACCGTGACGGTGCACACTGGTCGGCCCGGCGTGGTGATCGGCAAGCGGGGCGCCGAGGTGGACAAGCTGCGCGACGAGCTGGCCCAGCTGACCGGCAAGGAAGCCGCGATCAACGTCGAGGAGATCAAGCGCCCCGAGACGTCCGCGCAGCTGGTCGGCGACAACATTGCCCACCAGCTGGTGCAACGAGTCTCGTTCCGCCGTGCCATGAAGCGGGCGGTCCAGAGTGCCATGCGGATGGGCGCCCAGGGGATCAAGGTGCGTGCCTCGGGCCGCCTCGGCGGCGCCGAAATCGCGCGGACCGAGGGGTACCACGAGGGCCGGGTGCCGCTGCACACCCTGCGGGCCGATATTGACTATGCCACGTCCACGGCCAAGACGACCTACGGGACGATCGGGATCAAGGTCTGGATCTTCAAGGGTGAGGTGGTCGAGGACGTGACCGGCCGCACTTACAGCACGGGAGCCTGAGCCATGCTGGCACCCAAGCGGATCAAGTACCGCAAGACCTTCAAGGGGCGCACCAACGGGATCGCCACGCGGGGCAACACGATTGCCTTTGGCGAGTACGGGTTGATGTGCCTGGAGCCGGGCTGGATCACCAGCCGGCAGATCGAGGCGGCCCGGGTTGCCATGACCCGCGCCATGAAGCGCGGCGGCAAGGTCTGGATCCGGATCTTCCCGGACAAGCCGGTCACCAAGAAGCCGGCTGAAACCCGCATGGGCAAGGGCAAGGGCAATCCCGAGGGCTGGGTGGCGGTGGTCAAGCCGGCCCGGATCCTGTTCGAGATCGAGGGTGTGCCTGAGGCGCTGGCCCGGTCGTCGATGGCGCTGGCCTCGGCCAAGCTGCCGCTCCGGACCCGGTTCATGAAGCGTGAGGAGACCTGAGTCATGCAGGCCAACGAACTCGAGCAAATGTCGGTCGAGGACCTTGAGCTGAAGCTCACCGAGGTTCGGGAGGAGCGCTTTCGGCTCCGGTTCCGTTCGGCGACCGAATCGATTGACAACCCGATGCAATTCCGGGTCCTGCGGCGGAACATTGCCCGGATTCTGACGGTCCTGCGCCAGAAGCGCGGCCCAGCCTGAGGATGGATACCATGAATGACGTGAAGACTCCCGACGCGGATCGTGCCCGGCGCAAGGTGCGCACCGGCGTGGTGACCAGCGACAAGATGACCGGCACCGTGACGGTGCTGCTCGAGCGCCGGTTTGCCCACCCGATGTACGGCAAGCAGATGACGCGCAGCTCGAAGTTCAAGGCGCGGAACGAGAAGGACGCCAAGATGGGCGATACTGTGCGCATCATGGAGACCCGGCCCATCGCCAAGACGGTGCGGTGGCGGGTGATCGAGATTGTCGAACGGGCGAAGTAACGGCGCCTTCGGGCACCGCATCCGACCACTGGGCACAGCGAGGCTGGCATGGTACAGCAGGAAACGATTCTCAAGATTGCGGACAACTCCGGCGCCCGGAAGGCGCTGGTGATCCGCGTGCTGGGCGGCACTCGGCGCCGCTACGCCAGCCTGGGCGACACAGTGGTCGTGGCCATCAAGGACGCCATCCCGACCGGGCAGGTGAAGAAGGGCGACGTGGCCAAGGCCGTCATCGTCCGCACCGCCAAGGAAGTGCGGCGCCGGGATGGTTCCTACATCCGGTTCGACGAGAACGCTGCGGTCCTGATCGACGACAAGGGCGAGCCGCGGGCGACCCGTATCTTCGGCCCCGTCGCCCGTGAACTGCGCGAGAAGAAATACATGAAGATTGTGTCGCTTGCGCCGGAGGTGCTCTGACATGAAGCCGCTCGTCCACAAGAAGGCCAAGCGCCTGCGCAACCAGCCGGTGGTCCGGGTCAAGATGCACGTGACCAAGGGCGACACGGTGCAGGTGATCAGCGGTGATGACAAGGGGACCCAGGCGCGGGTGCTCCGGGTCTATCCCAAGACCGGGCGGGTGACGATCGAGGGGGTCAACATCGTCAAGCGCCACCGCAAGGCCACCCAGACCACCGAGGGTGGCATCATGCAATTTGCCGCGCCGATCCATCATTCCAAGGTGATGCTGGTGGACCCCAAGTCCGGTGCCCCGACGCGGATCCGCCGTCAGGTCGACAAGGATGGCACCGTGGAACGGATCGCCATCAAGTCGGGCCAGTCGATTCCGAGGAACCGGTAAATGGCAGAGAAGACCGCAAAGGCTCCCGCCCGCAAGCCGTCCGCGGGCGGCCCGCCGGCCAAGACGTCCAAGAAGGCATCCGTCCCCGTTGGGGCCGTCGATCCGGCGCCGAAGGTGCGCGAGGGTGCGCCTCGGCTGCAGCTGCACTACGAGCAGGTGGTCCGCGGGCGACTGGCCAAGGCCTTCGGCCTGACCAACCCGAACCAGGTGCCCCGGATCGTCAAGGTGGTGCTCAACGTCGGCCTGGGCGAGGCGACCAAGAACCCCAAGCAGCTCGATGCCGTGGTCGAGGAGCTGGCCACGATCACCGGTCAGCGGCCAGTGGTGACCCGGGCCAAGAAGGCGATCGCCAATTTCGGGCTCCGGGCCGGCATGCCGGTGGGGGCGATGGTGACCCTGCGGGGCCCCCGGATGTGGGAGTTCCTGGACCGGTTCATCTCGCTGTCGGTGCCCCGGATCCGCGACTTCCGCGGTCTGCCGAACAAGAGTTTTGATGGCCGGGGCAGCTACACCATGGGGATCAAGGAGCAGCTGATCTTCCCCGAGGTGAATTACGACAAGGTGGAGCAGGTCCATGGCATGGACCTGACCGTGGTGACCAACGCGGGCCGGGATGACCTGGCCCAGGCGCTGCTTCGTGAGCTGGGATGGCCGTTCCGGGGCGAGAGCCCCCAGCAGGCGGCGTAAGGCCGTCGAGGATAGAACATGGCAAAGACATGCTGGATCGAGCGCGCCAAGCGCACGCC
>JAWXBA010000145.1:0-14641 GCA_034439775.1 Gemmatimonadota bacterium
CTGCTGATGGGGCCGGGCACCGCCGAGGCGATCACCGTCCTGGTGTCGAAGCGCGCCACCGCGGTTACTCCCGACCAGATGGCCGGGAATTTCATCCGGACCCGGCTTCTTGGCGTGGTCCGGCCCACCGCCACGGTGGCGGTCGTCAATGCCGCACTCCTGGCGGCGGGGGCTCGGGTGGACGGCAGCGAACCGGGCAGCCCGTTCCTGACCCTGCGCATCCAGGCAGCGTCGGATGAGGCTGCTGCCCGGGCAGTGGGGAATGGGCTCGTTGCCAGCGGTGCATTCTGGCTGGCCATCCCCTAATTCACCCCGACCACGGGGTCGATCCACATCCTGCCGGCCAGCGGGGACTCCGGAATCAGCCATCTTATTCCTGGCCGGCTACCCGCCGCCTGGAACCTCAAGGAGCTGGCCACCACCAACGTCCATGTCCGGCTCCCCGATTTCTACCACAACCTGGTACCGATCCCTTCCATTACTCCCCTGGTTTTCACCAACAATGGAACGGGACTCTCGTCACCGACCCAAAACCATGGCTTTCATGTGGCGGGGATCCTGGCTGCCGACCATGATGCAACCCCGTTTACCGGGGTCCTTCCACACCGCGCCCGGTTGAATCTCACCGGAATCCCCTACGGTGGCCTGGTTTCCTTTGCCGCCGAGTTCTACCGGTTGATGCCGCCTACCGGGCAGTTTCTGCTTAGTACGAGCATCGGATTTGGCGCCTTTGACAACTCTGCCGCCCAACGCCTTTTCAGAGTTGTGCAGGCGGTGGAGTGGCGGATGAGCGTGGCCCCACATCTCGGGCGGTTCCTCCACATGACCTCCGCGGGAAACAAAGGCGGATCCCCCGACCCGGCAAACCAGTCCCTGTGGAACTCCCGGTGGACCATCGCGGCCCGCCACGACGATCTCAGGCCATTGCTTCGGGGAGTCAACCTGCCGGCGGCTGATTCCAGCGGTTTTGACGCGCTCTGGGGCTGGATCCTCGTCAACGCCCCCACGGCGGCGATGCGCTCCCCCAACGTCCTGGTGGTCGGGAGCTCGAATCGCGCCGGAGTCGAGTCGGCGTTCTCCAGCCTCGGCTCTGACCTTCGCGCGGTCGGGGAGGACGTCTACGCGCCGTGCGTCATCCAGGATTCCACTTACCCTGCCAATCCTGCCAGGTGCAATGGCAGTTCCGCCCGCTACTCCGGCACCTCGATGGCCACGCCCCTCGTGGCCGGGATTGCGACGTACCTGTGGTCGCTGGAACCCAGCCTGACCCCGGTCCAGCTCCGGACCAGGCTCCTGGAGGCGTACAACCAGCGCTCAACCGCAGGCGTGCTCGATGCCTGCTACGCGGTCCTGCGGCTGGACAACGGGCTCGGCAATCCGCGGATGCGCCGGGAACTCCTCGACGTGGCCGCTGGCCCCAACACCCCCGGCAGGGACGGCCGGTTTGACGAGCACGACCTGGCCGACTTTTCCGCAGCGTTTGGCGCCTACGTGCAGCAGCGTGCCGTGGCGGGCACCCCGAACGCCACCGACCACAGCCGCTACGACCTCAACGGCGACGGGTTCACCGGCGACACCACCCGCCGGGTGCCGTTTGACCTCAACGCCAACGGCGGTTTCACCACCCTGACCGTCACCATCGAGGGCGATGCGCTGACCTTCAACGAGATGCTGCAGAGCGATCTCCGGATCCTCTGCTATTACGCCTATTCCGGTCTCTACCAAGGGGGCCAGGACGCCCGGCGGGCGGCGGTACACCAGTGCGCGCTGCCCCCGGCCCCGCCGCCGCCACCGGAGCCGGTGCCGCCGGGCGAATACCAGCTGGGCCACAACCAATTCATCTTGACTGGCCCGCGACTTCCGAATGGGTCTGGACCCTGCTGGCTGGTTGACGGGATTGAGGTCTGGTTGCCGTTGCCATTGAACTTCAACCGGGCTGTGTCCTGCACCACTGGCGGTCATTCGGTGCACGTGACCCGGACAGCCCAGGACTTCGGTCGCGACAGGGGGAGCGTGGCTGTGTCCATCAGCGGCCAGGTGCAGGGCGACGCGCATGACGCAGCCCTGCTGGCAGGACTCGCCGGCACGGTGAATCATTACCTCCGGGTGGACGGCCGCCCCCCGGGCACCTGGTTCGAGGGGGTGATTCGGATCGCAATGCGGATCAAGATGACGGCGGCGGCCGTGCAGCTCCCGACGCCGTGTACGCCGCTCTCCTGGACGGAGACGGAAGCCTGGTTCAACAGAGGATCCGCGAACGAACTGCGACTATGGCTCTTCAACTCCTGCGGGTCACCGCCATTGGCGCCAGCCACGATCGAGCGAGTCGACACCCTTGAGTTCGGTTTCGTCTATGACCAGCCTATGGCGCTGCCACTCAAGTTGAGCACCGACTTCAAAGCCAATAGCCCGAAGGTCCAGTCCATCTCGGCACACGCCACCGTGGAGTATGAGGTACTGGCAATACTGGACCTGCCACTCGGCGCTACCGTGGTGACTTATGGCGGGGTGAACTGGCCACCACCACCGGTGCCATCAGGGGGTGCTGGCATGGGCCAGGCTCCAGCGCCACCACTGGCCCTCATGCGCCCCGAGCCGGCGCGGCGGCCCCCGGAAACTCCTCCATGAACCGGTGGAGCCAGGTCCGGGCCCGGGCCCAGTCCCGCTTGGTGGTGGGCACCGAGAGCCCGGTGACCTCGGCGATTTCCTCATAGCTCATGCCGCCAAAGAACCGGTACTGGACCAGCTGGGCCAGTCGCTCGCTGTGTGCCGCCAGACGTTCCAGCGCCTCGTCGAGGGCCACGACCTCCTCGGCGCGATCTTCCGCGGCCACCCCGCCCTCGGGGAGGGTGACCGCCACGCCCGGGCCGCCTCGCTTCGTGGCGGAGCGGGCCCGGGCGCGGTCTACCACGATGAACCGCATGGCCCGGGAGGCCAGGGCAAAGAAATGGGGGCGGTCCACCCAGCCCACTCGCTGCCCCTCGAGCAGCTTGACGTACAGCTCGTGGACCAGGTCGGTGGTGGAAAGCGTGGCGGGACCCTGGCGCCCCAGCTGGCGGTGCGCCACGGTGCGCAGCTCGTCGTAGACCAGCGGGAAGAAGCGCTCCAACTCTGCGTCGCCGGTGGGCGGCGTGGCGGCGGGACGGGAAAGCGCGTCGGGTGGGTCAGCGTGGTCCGGGCTGGGTTCGGACATGTCGCGGCCCCTGTCTAGGGTGCCTGGAGCGAGGATGGCAGGTTGAGACTTGAATCAGCCCGCGGGTGCGGAGGCCCGCAAGGGGCTCTATTTATCCGGGCTACCATTTGATTCCTCGGCCTCCACAAGGTACCTACCGTACCCGCAGCACATCCTCCAACGGCCCCGCGGAACCGTTGCCGACCAGCTCCAGCGCGTCGGCGATCGCCCGCCGGGAGCGCGGCCAGCTGAAGCGCTCGGCGGCAAGAGCGGCGGGGAGCCACTCGAAGGCATCATGCTCCGGGCTGAGGCACACCTCGACACCCGGGCGCACCCAAGCCACGAACACCGGCACCATCGCCACCTCGTCCCGATGGTGCAGGTAGAACCCCTCGACCCGACTGAGGTTGTACAGCCGCTCGGCCACCAGCCCGGTCTCCTCCAGCACTTCCCGGTCGGCAGCGGCGGCGGGGACCTCCCCTGGCTCGACGTGCCCGTGCACCCCCTCCCAGGATCCTGGGCAACGCCCGCCAGCTGCCCGGCGCAACAGCAGCACCTCCACGCCGGAGGCAACCGGGCGGAGGAGGTAGACATCGACCAGGGTGTAACTCACCGTGGTCATGATTGGGGAGGAATCAGCCGCGCCGGCGTGCGCGCACGGAATCGAGCCGGGCCGAGAGGGCGCGGGCCCGGAACGGCTTGGTCAGGAAATCATCGGCGCCGGCCTCGAGGACCCGGACCTCATTGTCCTCATCGCCCTTGGCGGTCAGGACAATGATCGGGACATTGCGGGTGGAGCTGCGGCTGCGAAGGCGATCGAGGACTTCGTAGCCGTCGATGCCCGGCAGGTTGAGGTCCAGCAGGATCACGTCGGGGGCATGCTGATCCACGGCGGCGAGTGCCGCCATGCCGTCGGCCGCCTCCTGCACCGTCCAGCCGTCCCGTTCCAGCAGGTCCTTCATGACCATCCGAAGCGATTCCTCGTCGTCCACCAGGAGCACGGTGCCCTTGGGGAGCGGCTTGCCGTCATCATCGGTGAGGATGAGTTCGTCAATCAACTCGAACCCGGGGAGCTCCGCCGGCGCCAGGTTGCCGACAGCGGGAGCCGGGCTTGGAGCGGCGCCCGCCGGGGCGGCGCCAGTAGCGGCGGTCGGGGCAGTCGGGGCCTGGCTGACCTTGCGCAGGACCGGCACGTCGGTCACCCGGAGCAGTTCCTCGATCGAGGTCAGCCCCTCGAGCACGTGATGGAGCCCGCTCTCGAACAAGGAGCGCATCCCGCCCCTGCGGGCCGAGTCGGCAATCACGTCGGCGGTGGCCCCGGCCCCGATCAGCTGCTCGAGTTCCTGGTTCATCACCAGGACCTCCACGATGCTGAACCGGCCGCGATAGCCGGTCTCCGAGCACTCGCTGCACCCGGCGGCCTTGAAGAGCTTGGTGCCGGCTGGAACCCAGCTGGCCATGGCGCGGCCCACGGGATCCTCGTCGGGAACCCGGCAATGGATGCAGAGCCGGCGCAGCAGGCGCTGGGCAATGACGCCCCGCAAGGCGGAGGCGATCTTGTACGCCTCCATGCCAATGTCCACCAGCCGCGTGACGGCGTTGGGGGCATCATTCGTGTGCAGGGTGGACAGCACAAGGTGGCCGGTGAGCGAAGCCTGGACCGCGATCTGCGCCGTTTCCACGTCGCGGATCTCGCCGATGAGCACCACGTCGGGGTCCTGACGGAGGATCGACCGGAGCGCCGAGGCAAAGGTCAGCCCGGCCTTGTCATTGGTCTGGACCTGCACGATGTTGGCGCCCAACCGGTACTCGACCGGATCCTCGACCGTCACGATGTTGACGCCGGTGTTCTGCACCAGGCGGAGCGACGCATAGAGGGTGGTCGTCTTGCCTGAGCCGGTCGGCCCGGTCACCAGTACGATCCCTTCCTTGTGCTTCACCAGATTTTCAATCAGCTCACGCTCGTTCGCCGCCATGCCGAGCGCATTCAGGGTCAGGACGGTGCCCTTCTGGTCCAGGATCCGGATCACGATCTTCTCGCCATGCGAGGCAGGCAGGCTCGAGACCCGGAGGTCCACGGGGTTGCCGTTGACCGCCACGCGGGCGCGGCCGTCCTGCGGTCGCAACCGGTCGGCAATGTCCATCCCGGACATGATCTTCATCCGGGAGATCAGCGGGATCCCCGCCTTGCGCGGAATCTTCATGATCTCGCGGAGGACGCCGTCAATCCGGTACCGGACGATGATCCCCGTCTCGGTCGGCTCGACGTGGATGTCGCTCGCCCGGCTGGTGATGCCGTCGGCGATCAGGGTGTCCACCAGCTTGATGATCGGGCGGGCGGCCGCCTCCTCGGCACTGGCCTTCAGGTCCTCCGGCTCGTCCACGAGCTGGGTAATCTCGTTGTCGGCCATTCCGGTCAGCAGCTTGGCGACGACATCGCTCGACCGAAAGAGCTCGTCCAGCTTGTCCCGGATCTTGCTCGGCGAGGCGAGCACCATCCGGACTTCCCGCCCCGTGGCAAAGGCGAGCATCTTCTCGGCGTCGATGTCGAAGGGATTGGCGCTGGCGACTTCCAGGAGGGAGTCGGTCATCCGCAGCGGCAGGATGTTGTACTTGCGAACCAGCTGTTCAGGTAGGTTTTCGTGGCTGCGCTGGTCGGCCGTGGAGAGGTTCGCAAGCGGCAGCCGGAACCGGGTCGAGATGGCGCTGAGAATCTCGGCGTCGGTCAGCCGACGCTTGGAGACCAGCGTTTCCCAGAGCGACACCGAAGTGTTGCCCGCCTCGGAACGGATTCCCTCCACCTCGGCCTCAGGTACCAGCGCGGATAGCGTGGGCACCAGCCATTCGTCCTTGAAGTGCATTCGCCCCCTTGTCGGCCTGAAACTGCGCGTTTGAACTTGAGGTGGGACATGCCAATCTAGGGGGGGTAGGGGAGGATTCGTAGGCCGCTATATTTTTATGAAGAAAACTTCACAAGACATTCCACCACCCGCGCGCCAAATCCGCAGTCACGCCGATTCGCCGGTACCGGGGCGCGTAACCCAATTCAAGGCGCAACAATCCAAAGAGGCCTTCCGCCGCCAGCCCGATTGTCGGCTCGACACCGCCGGAGAGCAGCCACCCAGGCTCCGCCAGCGCCCCGCCGGCCACTCCGACGGCGACGAACGGCCCCACCCTCACCCCCGGCTCCGCGGCGGCGAAGTCACCGATCGGGATCCCCGGCAGGGAGAGATCCCCAAGCCATTCCAGCCGGGCCAGGGCGTAGCGCCTTCCGCCAAGGGTCCGAAACGGCACGCCTGGCAACGTCCCCCAGCCACCAATGGCAAAGCCGCGAACTGGCGGCAGCGCGGTGCTGCCCCATCCCCCGTTCATCGAGAACCCGAACTCACCCTGCAGGGCAGGCCACCGTCCGAGGAGCTCCCCGTCGACTCAAAGGTACCGGTCCGACCCGGTGCCGACCTCGGCGCCGAGCCGCCAGGTGACCTCATACCCGGAGACGGCAGAGCCGCGACGCTCCAGTTGGGCCTGCACCACAAGCTCCCTGCGCCGCTCGAAGGGAGCATTGGGGCGAAAGGTGCCGTGCGCCGGTTGAATGACGACTGGGGTCGGGCGGAATCCTACCAGGGCAATTTCGACTGCACCGGCGAGGCCGCCGACATGCTGTCGGCTCCAGCCCAACCCGACCCGGTCGCGTTCAACCCAATCGCCCCGATCAACTCCGAACTCCTGCGCCAGGAGCGAGTTCAACAGCGGCGAGATCACCGGTGTCTGGCCGACATCCACGACCGCACGTTCGAGCTGCAGCCGCACGACCGAACCCGGTCCAACCGTCGCGCTGAGGTTCAGGCGCCCACTCGTTCGGTGGCTCGCCAGGCCAACGCCGACCCACGGAGCAATGGTCAGGTTGGCAATCGGGGTGCGCAGCGTGGCGCCGAGCCCAAGCCGCAACCCCTCGACCCGATTGAAGCGGGCCAGCTCTGAAAGAGCCCCGATGGCGGGGCGAATAGGCGGACCAATCCGCATCGATCTTTCACCGAGCCATTGACGGATTTCCTGCCGAAGCCCATCAAGATCACCGGGTGCGGAAGGCCCCATAAGGGTCTGGAGTCGCTGCTGCAGGGAGCCCTCCCACCGATCCGTCGGTCCGCCTGGCGCCCGGAGGCCCCCGATCCCTCCCGGGAAGGCAGATTGGGCAAGGGCCTCCGCGCCAACCCGGTGATCGGAGAGCTCCCAACGGCCGCGAATGATGCCCCTGACCGGCAGGTCCACGACGGTTGATCGACGCCGGATCTCAATTTCCTGACGCCACGGCAGCCAGAATCCGCCGGCCTGAAGGGCATTTTCGAGCAGCACCGTGATATCCTCGAGCGTGGCCTCCCGGTACGCAGCCGGCGTGAACGAAAACTGAAAGCGCACCAGGGCCGCCGAGCCCCGATCGAGGAACAGCGTTCCCACGACAGCGGGAACCCCGGGATTGCGGGGGCGGACCTGGAGGGCGTACACCTGCCAGTCCCGACCTCCGCTGGAGACGGTGAGCGAGTCGACCAGGGCGTAGTGATAGCCCGCCATCCCGGCCGCCGAGAGCGGGTGCGGCACGTCGCGGACCTCATCGCCGTCGCCGATCCGGATCAGCGGGCCGAAATCGTTGGCCACGATTCCGAGGTGATCGCGGTGGTAGCGAATGTCGGTGGGGAGAAAGGTCTGGTCGCGCCAGGCAAGGATGGTCTGCTTGCTCCGCCCCGGGGCCTCCCAATACACTTCGACGGCCAGCTCGTCGGCCTTGACCAGTCGGGGGGCGGACTGGGCGGTGCCGACCTGGGTCAGGAACAGCACGACGCCCCTCGCCAATGCGTCCCAGCGCTGCAGGCCGTCTGGCGCTTCGGCGCGATCGCGACGGAGGGCGGCCCGCGCCACGAGTTCCGTCGCGGCTGGCGTGTCCCATTCCTGCGCTGCGGCCCGGGTCGGCCAGCCAGCCGGAACCATGACCAGCACCAGGATCATCCAGGGGAGTCGCATCTGCTCGCAATATTCAGGGAGCCAACCCGATGGGCAAGCATCGCCGCGATCGCGCTGGCGGCATGCGGCGGCCGCGCGTCGCAACCCCTCGACGTGGCCACGCCGACGGGGGCGGTGCCCGGGGCGGTACCGTTGGATCAAGTCTTGGTTCTCGAATCGTGGGGGGTGCCACCGGAAGACACGGTGGTGACCTTCTCGGCTGCTGAACCGCGAGTCATCCTGATGCGGCGGGGCGCGCCGGACAACACCGTCTTTGCCGAGCTGCGGATCCCGCCCGGCAGTCTGGTACCGCCCACCGGCCGGACCACTTCCACGCTGACCTTGCGGGCCCGCCCGGGCGCGTTCGGGCTCGACCTGGAGATGGAGCAGGGGTCGCGCATGGGTCCCGGGGCCACGCTCACCTTCAGCTATGCGGTGCATTTCGTCATGCCGCAGGGCGCCCGCGAGCGCTACGGTTCCGCCATCAACTTCGAGCGGGCGCTCTTCGTGGCCCAGGTCGGTGGCGACAACGTGGTCACCTTCCTGCCCAGCCAGCGCCCCGCCTCCGACCACCTGACCGCCATGCTGACCGGCCCTGGCCGATACCTCGTTGCCTCCCCGCGATGACCGGCCAACCGCTGCACCTGGAGGGGCTGACAGGCCATGGGGACCTCCTCGTCCCCGGCGGCCGGCCGTGGCTGGTGGGACGGGGTCCGAGTGCCGATCTGATCATCGCCGATTCGGCGGTGTCCCGCCACCACGCCGAAGTGGAGGCCACCACCGAGGGGCTCAGGGCACGCGACCTCGGCAGTGCCAACGGCACCTTCATCAATGGCGCCAGGATCGCCGAGGGGTACCTGCGCCCAGGCGATACCCTCACCCTCGGACGACCGGCGTTTCGGTTGACGGGGCCCGGCCCAGCCGGGGCATCGGCCGAACCGGACGCCCCCCGATGGCGTACCGCGGCGGTGCCGGGTGGCGTCCCGGATCACCCCGACCTGCTGAAACAGTTGCTGACCCTGGCCCGAACCCTCTCCGGCACCTTTGACCTGGAACAGCTCTGCCGGGACATCGTGGAGCGGATGTTCGAGGTCGTGCCGGCCGACCGGGTGGCGCTCCTGGTGGTCCGCGGGCCCGATGGCGCCCTGGTGCCGGTGCAGAGCCGCAATCGGATCGGGGAGGACAGTTCGGTGCAGGTGCCCCGGGCGATCGCGGGACGGGCCGCTGCGAGCCGACAGGCGGTGATCACCGCCAGCGCCCTGGACGACGAGACCCTGCGCAGCGGATCGGTGGAGGCCTCGCGGGTCCGGAGCGCGATTGCGGCCCCGCTCCTGGCCGATGATGAGCAGGTGGTCGGCGTGCTCTATGCCGACCGGATCGCCCGGCTGGAACCATTCAGCGATGCCGACGCCCAGGCGGTGATGGCCTTTGCCGGATTGGCGGCGGTCAGCCTGGCCAAGCTCGAGCTGCTCGACGCGGCCCGGCGGCGCGAGGAGACGCAGCGAAACCTGGAACGGTTCTTTGCCCCCGATGTGGCGGCCACGATCGGCGCCGCGACGGGGTCACTGACCGCTGGGGGCGAGCGCCGAGTGGTGACGGTATTGTTCAGCGACATCCGCGACTTCACCCCGCTGGCCGAATCGCTGCCACCAGAAGCGGTGGCCGGGCTCCTCAACGAGTATTTCACGGTCATGGCCGAGCTGGTGTTCTCCCATGGCGGCACCCTGGACAAGTTCCTCGGCGACGGCCTCATGGCCGTCTGGGGCGCGCCACTCGAGTCGCCGGATGCCTGCGCCCGGGCGATCGACGCAGCGCGGGCCATGCGCCAGGCGGTGGCCGAGCTCAACCGGGCCTGGGCCGCTCGCGGGCACCCAGTCCTCGGCGTCGGATACGGTCTGGCGCGAGGGGAGGCCTTTGCCGGCCGGATCGGCAGCGACCACCGGCTGGACTACACGGTCATCGGTGACGTCGTGAACGTCGCCGCGCGGCTCTGCAAGGTGGCCCAGGCAGACCAGATCCTGCTGACCGAGGCGGTACGCCTGGAGCTTCCCGGATCGGCCTCGCTGGAGCGCCACGGCGGGAGTTCGGTCCGCGGGCGGGCCGGTGCGATCGAGGTGTGGGTTGGGTAGGGACACGACGACGTGCGCGTAGTCCTGCAGCGCGTCAGCCGCGCCGCGGTGTCGATCGATGGACAGGTGGTGGGGTCGATCGGGATCGGGTTCTGCCTGCTGGTTGGATTTACCCACGGGGACGGCAAATCCCAGGTCGAGTGGATGGCCGACAAAGTGGCAGGGCTCCGCCTCTTTGGAGACCCAGAAGGCAAGATGAACCTCGGACTGGACGAGGTGGGCGGGGAGGTGCTGGTCGTTTCCCAGTTTACCCTGTACGGCGAAGCCGCCAAGGGCCGCCGACCCTCATTCATCGCGGCGGCCCGGGCGGAAAGTGCGGTGCCACTGTATGAGCAGTTCATTGCCACGCTCCGCAGCCGGGGACTGATCGTGGCGACCGGCACCTTTGGCGCCATGATGGAGGTCGAGATCCACAATAGCGGGCCGGTCACCCTGATCCTGGAGCGGCAGTGAGGGGGCGCCACCCGCTGATCCTGGCGTCGGCTTCCCCGCGCCGACGCCAGCTGCTGGAGATGCTCGGCATCCCGTTCCGGGCCGTGGCGGCCTCGGTGCAGGAGATTCCCCTGCCCAGGGAGCAGCCGCTGGCCTACGCCCAGCGGCTGGCGCGCGACAAGGCGCGGGCGGTGCCCGGGGCACTGGTCCTGGGGGCTGACACCATCGTGGTGCTTGAGGAGGCCATCCTGGAGAAGCCTGTCGATGCCGCGGATGCGGTACGGATGCTGATGCAGCTGCAGGGCCGTCAGCACGAAGTCATCACCGCCATCTGCCTGCTGGCCGACGGGACCGCCCACGAGGCGGTGGACCGCACCGCGGTGACGTTTCGTCCCGCCACGGAAGAGTTCCTGACCCGGTACGTGGCCACCGGCGAGCCAATGGACAAGGCCGGGGCCTATGGGATCCAGGGGTACGGGGCGGCGCTGGTGGAGCGGATCGAAGGCGATTTCTTCGGGGTGATGGGGTTGCCGCTACGGCTGGTGTTGGAGTTGCTGGAGCGGGCCGGAGTGCCATACCGATTCGGGGAATGGGCAGTGGGGAGTGGGGAAAGGGAGCCCGAAGTTGGGAAGCCGCTAGGCTGATGCCGACGGGCGGCCCAACTCCTTCCATTCCCGATTCCCCGTTCCCCATTCCCCGACTATTCCACCGTCACCGACTTGGCCAGATTCCGTGGCTGGTCGACGTTGCATCCCCGCAGGAGCGCCACGTAGTACGAGAAGAGCTGGAGTGGCAACACAGCGAGCACGGGACTGAGGAGGTCCAGGGTCTCGGGAATCTCGAAGGTGCTGTCGGCCAACCGGCTGATTTCAGTCTCCCCTTCGGAGACGATAGCGATCACCTTGCCCCTCCGCGCCTTCACCTCCTCGATGTTGCTCACGATCTTCGAGTGCACCCCGTCGCGCAGCGCCACGAAGACCACCGGCATGTTCTCGTCGATCAGGGCGATTGGCCCGTGCTTCATCTCTGCGGCGGGATACCCCTCGGCGTGGATGTAGGAGATCTCCTTGAGCTTGAGCGCCCCTTCCAGCGCCGTCGGGAAGTTGACTCCGCGGCCGAGGTAGAGGGCATTCTGGGCCTGGGCAAACTCGGCGGCGAGTGACTCGAGTAACGGGGCCCGTTCGAGGATCGAGGCCACCTGGTCGGGGAGCGCCTGGAGGGCATGGATGAACTGCCGGCCCTGGAGGACGCTCATGTGCCGCAGCCGCGCCAGTCGGAGCGCGACCATGGCCAGCGCCACCACTTGGCTGGAGAACGCCTTGGTGCTCGCCACGCCGACTTCCGGGCCGGCCCGCAGGTAGAGTCCGCCGCCCACCTCGCGGGCGATGGTGCTGCCGACGACATTGACCAGGCCGATGGTGGCGGCGCCGCGTTGCTTGGCCTCGCGGATGGCCGCCAGGGTGTCAGCGGTCTCGCCGGACTGCGAAATGGCGATGAGGAGGGTGCGGTCGTCCACGATCGGGTTGCGATACCGGAACTCCGAGGCGTACTCCACTTCGACCGGGATCCGCGCCAGTTCCTCGATCATGTACTCGCCGATCAAGCCCGCATGCCAGGAGGTGCCGCAGGCGGTGATGACAATCCGGTCAAACGCCATCAGCTCCTTGTCGGAGAGATTGAGCCCCTTGAGCCGGCCGGTGCCCTCCTCCTCGAGCAGGTGCCCGCGCATCGTGTTGCGAAGGCTCTCCGGCTGCTCGAAGATTTCCTTGAGCATGAAATGGTCGAAGCCGCCCCGCTCGATCGTGGCCAGATCCCACTCGATCTGGTTGACCGGTTTCTCGATGTTGCGAACCGACAGGTTGCGGACCCGGTAGCCGTTCCGGGTCAGCACCACCATCTCGCCGTCATCCAGGTAGACCACCGACCGGGTGTGCTCCAGGATGGCCGATGCATCGGATGCCACGAACCACTCATCGGTCCCGACGCCCACCAGCAGCGGCGAGCCATTCCGGGCCGCGACCAGAACATCGGGCTGGTCCTCCGAGATCACGGCGATGCCATAGGCCCCATCGACGTCCCGCAAAGCGGCCGCAACGGCCTCCTCGAGATCGCCACGATAAAACTCGCCGATCAGGTGCGCCAGCACCTCCGTGTCGGTCTCGGAAGTGAAGGTGTGGCCCAGCTTGCTGAGGGCCTTGCGGATGCTGGTCGCGTTCTCGATGATGCCGTTGTGGATGACCGCAATCCGCCCCTTCTGGTCCAGGTGCGGATGGGCGTTCGGAGTCGTGGGCGCCCCGTGGGTGGCCCACCGGGTGTGCCCGATGCCGATGGTGCCGGTCGGGGGGTCCTGTTCCAGCTGGGTGGCCAGGACCGAAAGCTTTCCGGCGGCCTTGCGGACCTTGAGGCCGCTGCCGTTGATGACCGCCACCCCGGCCGAGTCATACCCCCGGTATTCCATCCGACGGAGCCCGTCCACCAGGATCTGGACCGCCTGCCGGGGTCCGACATAGCCTACAATACCGCACATGGCGTTGTCTTCCTCAGCTCAGGGGAGTGCTGCTCGGCAGGCATCCAGAAGCCCGCGTGCCGCGCCGTCGTCGGGGGCCTCGGCAATGAACCGGATGATCGGCTCAGTACCAGAGGGCCGGACATGGACCCAGCGATCAGGCCAGGCCAATCGGAGCCCGTCCCGGTCGTCTGCCGTCGCCTCGGGAAAGCGATCCCGGAGCGCGGCGTAGATCACGGTGAGGTCGGCCCCGCGGGGGACCTTGTCCTTCACGATCCGGTACCGGGGAGCAGAAGCGACGATCTGCGACACCGATTTCCCGGTATCGGCCAAGTATTGCAAGATAAGGGCCACCCCCAGCGGGGCGTCGCGACCGACGTGCAGGGCCGGCAAGATGACCCCGCCGTTCCCTTCCCCGCCAATCAACGCCTGGGCCTCGAGAATCAGCTTGGCCACATTGGCCTCGCCCACCGGTGCCCGGAGGAATCGCGCTCCATCGGCCAGCGCGGCATCTTCGACCACCCGGCTGGTCGAGAGGTTGGCCACCACCGTTGCGGGTGGCGCCCCCTTGGGTTGGCGGTGCAGGACGGCCCGGACGGCAAGCGCCAGGGTGTAATCCTCGCCGATTGGAACGCCCGTCTCATCCACGACCGCCAGCCGGTCGACGTCGGGGTCCACGGCAAACCCGATGTCGGCCCCGGTGCGCCGGACCAGCTCCGACAGCTCGCCGAGGTGCTCGGGGATCGGCTCCGGCTCACGCGGAAAGAGCCCATCCACCTCGAGATGAATCGCCTCGAGGTGGCACCCCAGCCGCTCGAAGAGCCGCGGCATGGTGGTACCGCCTGCACCGCGGACGCAGTCGAGCGCCACCCGGAACCCGGCCTTCCGGATCTGGTCCACATCGATCTGCGGCAGTTCGAGGATCGCGTCGAGGTGGCGATCGACGGCGTCGGGGTCCCGGCGCACGGTGCCGAGGCCATCCCAGCCTCCGCGGGGGGGTCCCGACTCGGCCAGTGCCCGGACCACGGCGCCGGCAGCCTCGTTCAGGAAGACCCCGTCGGGGCCGACGAACTTGAGCGCGTTCCACGCAATAGGATTGTGGCTGGCGGTGATGATCAGACCCCCGCCAGCGTGGTGGTGTTCGACCGCCATCTGGACAGTGGGGGTCGGCGCGATCCCGACGTCGATCACCTCCACCCCGACCGAGAGCAGGCCGGCAATGGCGGCATGCGAGAACATTTCCCCGCTGGTCCGGGCATCGCGGCCGAGCACCACGACGGGCTTCCCGGCCGCCTTGGCCCAGGCACCAAGGGCGGCGGCGTGCCGCGCCACGAGCTCGGGCGTCAGGTCGCTCCCGACGATGCCGCGCATGCCGGACACACTGATCATCAAGGTATTGGACATCAC
>JAWXBA010000146.1:0-8348 GCA_034439775.1 Gemmatimonadota bacterium
CCATCAACCTACGGCCTGGTGCCAAGCGCGCCCCCTCCGGTCCCTCCATGGCCGGGATGGGCGAGCGCCTCAAGGGGCTCGGCTCCAGTGTCAAGGACCCGATGCGGGCCGCCGCCCTTGGGCTGGGGCTGGTCGTGGTCGCCGGTCTCCTCTGGGGCTTCATCAGCACCAGCATGCAGACCAGGACGCTCCGGCCCGAGCTGGACGGGGTCCAGGAGGAGAATCGCCAGTTCCGGACGCTGCTCGGGCAGATTCGCCGCGAGGAGAGGATTCGGGACTCGGTGGTGACCGAACTGATCACCCTGCGGCAGGTGGACCAGGACCGGTTCGTCTGGCCGCATATCCTCGAGGATGTCACCCAGGCGCTGCCGGCCGGTGTCTGGCTGGTGGGAATCGCCCCTGTTCCGGGCGGCGAGAGCGGCGTCACCGTCGATACCTTGGGCAACATCACCCGGGCTCCGCTTGAAGTCGAGATTACCGGCCGGACCATGGACATCCAGGGCTTTACCCGCTTCATGCGCCAGCTGGAGGATTCCCCCTTTCTGCACACCGTCACCGCCATTTCCGCGTCCAGCGTGATCGAGGCCAACCGGTCGGTCACGGCTTTCGTGGTCCGGGCGGCGTTCTCGGAGGCCGATTCGGTGTACATCCGCCGGGTGCCGGTCGCGCAGACGCTGGTGGGCAGTGGGGAGGGCAACTAGATGAACCCCAAAATGATTCCCATCTACGCCATCATCGTTTCCCTGGCGCTGGGATACATGGCGTGGTCGGGTGACGGTCTCAACCTGGTTGGCATCGAGGGCATTCAGAGCCGCCGGGCCAACGTCCAATCCATGCAGGATTCCATCGTTGCCCTCCGCGCTCAGACCGATAGTGTCAAGTCGCTGGTGGCCAGCGGGCGGGTCGAGGAACTCCGGGCCCGGGTCGAGTCGTATTCCGGTTCGCTGGCGCTGCTGCGCCAGTTTGTGCCGGAATCGAACGAGGTGCCCGATCTCATCGACGCCATCACCACCCGGGGCAAGATCCGCGGCGTGAGTTTTGCCGCGCTGACCCCGCTTCCGGTGGTGGAGGGGCCGATTCCCTACGAGACCCACAGCTACCAGATCGCGGTGATCGGTCGCTATGACCAGGTCGGCGAGTTCCTCTCCGACATCGCCAGTCTCCGCCGCATCATCGTGCCGGAAAACCTGATCCTGGCCAGCGCGCCGGCCGGTGCCGGTGCGGTCCTGGGAGATACCTCCAGGGCGGTCCTTGAGGCGCGGTTCATGATTCGGACCTACGTCAAGGCAGCGTCCAGCGCGGGGGTGACCGGTGGCAACTAGACCCAGCTCCCTGGCGCTCCTGACCCTGTTGCTGATGGCGTGCAGCGGCGGCGCCGATCCGGCCGCCGACGTCGCCGTGGATGATGATGGCAACCCGATTGCTCCGGCCGCGCCTGCCACGGCTCCCGCCGCGCCGCGACCGCTCCCGGCCCAGGTCCTGGCGGACGTGGATACGGTGATCCTCCGCGAAGTCTTCAGCTACGGCGGGGCCTCGCGGGATCCGTTCGTCTCCCTGGTGGGAACCGAGAGTTCCGGCCCGGCCGTCACCGACCTTGAACTGGCCGCCATCTACTACGTGGCGGGGAATGCCGGCCTGACCACCGCCGTGCTGCGCGAAAAGGTCAGCGGGCGCCGGCACACCGTTCGCACCGGACAACGCATTGGCAGGCTCTACGTGGCATCGATCACCGAGCTGGATCTCTGGTTTACCATCGACGACTTTGGTGTGCAGCGGCGTGAATCGCTGACGCTTCGCAAGCAGGAGGATGACATCCGATGAGAATGCTCACCCCGCTGGCCCTGACGGCGCTGCTGCTGTCGGCCGCCACCCCGATCCACGCCGCTCCCCCGGAGCGCATCGGCGAGGTCACCGCCGTCAGCCTCCGACCCGGACCGGGCAGGGCCGACCTGGTCATCAGCCTGCGCGGCGCGGTCACGGTCCGCGAAATGACCCTGGCCAACCCGCTTCGACTGGTCCTCGACCTCCACGGTGCCAGTCTGGCCCCCGGAGCCGAGTCGGCGTATGACGGTGTCAATCGTGCCGGCATCCGGAACGTCCGGGTCCGCCAGTACGAGGCCGATATCGTGCGCGTCGTGCTCGACCTTGACCAGATGCCGACCTACCGGGTCGAACAGACCGGCGACGCCGTGCGGCTCTCGTTCGGCACCGATCAGCAGTTCGTGGCATGGTCCACGGCAGCCGCAACGGCGGCGATGTCCACGGAGCCCGCCCCGGTCCGCCTGGCGCCCGAGGTGTCGCCACCGGCGCCTGCGCTGGTACTCCCCCAGGCACGCCAGGAGCCGCGGCTCACCGTGACCTGGAACAATGCCAGCATCCACGAGGTGGTGGCCGGGTTCAGCGCGATCAGCGGCCGCACCATCATCGTGGGCAAGGATGTCGACGTCTCGATCACCAATACCATCACCGACCAGCCGTGGCCGCAGGCGTTCAGCGCCATTCTCGGCGCCTATGGGCTGTCCGTGCAGGAGCTTCCCGGCGGCATCCTCCGGGTGGATTCCCCGCGTGCCCTCGCGGAGCTCGACTCGCTCGAGCCGATGCAGACCAAGGTGATTCGGATCAACTATGCCAAGGCGGGGGCCCTCAAGGGCGCCGTCGAGTCGGCCCTCGGCGGTCGGGGAGTGGTCTACGCCGACTCCAGCACCAACTCGCTCTTCATCACCGAGACCCAGTCCCGGATATTGGAGCTGGAGAGCTTTGTCCGCAGCCTCGATGTCCGCACCGCCAGTGTTTCGATCCAGGCCAAGCTGATCTTCGTGGACCGGACTGATCTGGAAGCCCTGGGGTTGCGGTACGACCTCGGCAGCCGGGACAACTTCTTCAACCGTATCCTCCAGCGACCGGACCCGCTCCAGGGCGGCCAGCCGTACGCGCCGGGGGTCAACGTCGTCAATCTCGGCGGCAACTCGGTGGCGGCCGTCGGCAATGCCGAGGCGCTGATCACCAATCCGGCACTCGACCTGATCTTCAGCACCGCCATCGGCGGATTCAGCCTCACCAGCTTCCTCAGCGCGCTGGAGCGGGTGGAACTCTCCGATGTGCAGGCCGAGCCCTTGATTCAGACCCTCGACAATCAGAAGGCCGAGATCCTGGTCGGTGAGGAAATCCCGGTCCGGGTGATCGATTACAGCTCGGCACAGTCCGCCGGTCAGGCACCTCGTGCCACGGTACAGTTCAAGGAGACGGGTATCCGCCTGTCGGTGACCCCCTCGGTCACCAACAACAGGCAGGTCTTGATGACCCTCGGCGTGGAACGCTCCGCGCTGCAGCTGCTGTCGGCGGCCGATCTTGGGTACACCATCAACCAGCAGAAGGCCTCCAACCAGCTCCTGGTGGCCGATGGCGAGACGGCGGTGATCGGTGGCCTGACCGTGACCACCGTGACGCGAACCCGATCGGGGATTCCGTTGCTCTCCAGCCTGCCGTTCCTTGGTCCCCTGTTCTCGTTCAACCAGGTGACCGAGAACCGCAAGGACCTCATCATCATGGTCACCCCGCGGATCATCGAGGATGGTGCCACGACGCCCTGAGCGTCCGGCGTCATCCCGCACCACCGCCAACGGGCGCGCCAGACGGCGCGCCCGTTCGCGTTGGCAGCGCCCGGGACGGACCCGGCGCGCTGCCGGCCCTGATTCAGGGTTATTTTTGGCCCACCCCATCCCGGAGCCCTTCCCCGTGTCCCTGCACTTCACCACCGCTGGCGAGTCCCATGGCAAGGCGCTGGTCGCCATCGTCGAGGGATTGCCGGCCGGGCTGCCGATCTCGGCCGAGGCGGTGGACCGCGACCTGGCCCGGCGGATGATGGGCTACGGGCGTGGCGCCCGCATGAAGATCGAGCGCGACCGGGTCGAGTGGCTGTCGGGAGTCCGGGCAGGGGAGACCCTCGGGTCGCCAGTAGCCATGCTCATTCCAAATCGCGACTGGAAGAACTGGGAGGATGTGATGGCGGCGGAGGGCGTGCCGGGTGAGCTCCGGAGGCGGCGGGTCTCGCGGCCCCGACCAGGGCACGCCGACCTGGTCGGTGTCCTCAAGTACGATCGGGTCGATGCCCGGGACATCCTGGAACGGGCCAGCGCCCGCGAAACCACCGCCCGGGTCGCCTCGGGGGCGCTGGCTCGTCGCCTCCTCGATGAGTTTGGGGTGGAGATCGGCAGCCATGTGGTCTCGCTCGGTGGAATCCGGGCGCCCGTTGCGGCCCTGCCGATTCCGCTGAATCCCGCCGCCGACGCGTCGGAGGTCCGGGTGCTCGACCGGACCGTCGAGGCCGAGATCATTGCCCGGATCGATCAGGCCAGGAAGGACGGCGATACCCTTGGCGGCGAGGTTGAGGTGGTGGCTCGAGGGTTGCCAGTCGGGCTCGGCAGTCATGTCAGCTGGGATCGGAAGCTGGATGGCCGGCTGGCCTCGATGCTGATGTCGATCCCGGCGGTCAAGGGTGTCGAGATCGGGATGGGATTCGAGGCCGCACGCCGGCCGGGATCGGGGGTGCACGACCCGATCGAGTCGGGAGAGCCGCTCGATGCCCGGGGCGGGTTCCGCCGGGTCACCAACAACGCCGGCGGGCTCGAGGGCGGCATGACCACCGGTGAGCCGATCGTGGTTCGCGTGGCCATGAAGCCGATCTCCACCCTGATGACCCCGCTGCGCACGGTGGACCTGAGCTCCGGGCAGGTGGCCGCGGCACAGAGTGAGCGCTCCGACGTTACCGCCGTCCCGGCGATGGGGGTCATTGCGGAGGCGCTGGTGGCGTTCGTGCTTGCCGATGCGATGGTCGAGAAGTTCGGGGGCGACTCCCTGGCCGAGATGCGGCGCAACGTCGAGGGGTACCTTGCCGCCGCGGGCCGGCGCTGGGCTGACCTGCGCCAGCCCCAAGGTCCAGAGGCGGAATGACGCGGCATCTCGTGTTGATCGGGTTGCCGGGATCGGGGAAATCCACGGTGGGGGCTCTCGTGGCCGACCTGTTGGAAATGCCGTTTGCCGACCTCGATCGCGAGATTGAACGGGAGTCGGGGATGTCCATCCCCGAGCTGTTCGCCACGCTGGGCGAGCCGACCTTCCGGGCGCTCGAGCGTGAGGCCATGGACGCGCTGCTGGGTGGGTCCGCCACGGTCATTGCCTCAGGTGGCGGCTGGGCGGCTCAACCTGGAAACCTGAGGGGCGCGGCTGAGCGGGCCGTCACGGTGTATCTCGAGGTCGCCCCCGTGGTCGTGGCAGATCGGATTGCCGGCGCTGGAAATCGGCCGCTGCTGGCCGACCCCGATCCGCGCGAACGGCTGGAGGAGTTGTTGCGGGCTCGAGCGCCCTGGTACCGTCAGGCGTCTTGTGTAGTGGGTGCGGGGTGGGGCTCCCCGGCCGATATCGCCTCGCGGGTCGTGTCGGTGGCCCTGGATGGTCTCCACCAACCGGAGGCACCCGATGATGTGGCCTGAGGCCACGGTCGTTGGTGGGGGCCTGGCGGGATGCGAGGCGGCGTGGGCGCTGGCCGAGCGGGGTATCGCCGTCCGCCTGCATGAGATGCGGCCCGACACCCCGACCGAGGCGCACCAGACCGGCCGGCTGGCGGAACTCGTCTGCAGCAACTCGTTCAAGTCGGTGGACACCACCAATGCCCACGGATTGCTCAAGGCTGAACTGCGCCGGATGGGCAGCCTCCTGTTGACCGCGGCAGACGAGTCACGGGTCCCGGGGGGGACTGCGCTCGTCGTGGACCGTGACCTCTTCTCAGCCGCAGTCGACTCGAGGGTTCGCGCCCACCCCCTGATCACGGTCGTGACCGGTGAGGCGCTGGAACTTCCCACCCCGGGTATCGTGGCCACTGGACCGCTGACCTCCAGTGCGCTGGCCAGCGCCATCGCCGGGCGGCTCGGCACCGAAGGGCTGGCATTCTACGATGCGATTGCGCCGATCGTCTCGGACGAGTCCCTGGAGCACGGTCAGCTCTATGCCCTCTCGCGGTATGGCAAGGGCAATGGCGATGACTACCTCAATGCCCCGCTCAATCGGGAGGAGTACGACGCCTTCATTGCGGCGCTGACCGCCGCCGACCAGTTCTCCGGCCACGACTTCGACGCCGTTCCCTATTTCGAAGGCTGCCTCCCGGTCGAGGAGATGGCGGCGCGTGGACCCGAGACGCTCCGGTTCGGGCCGATGAAGCCGGTCGGCCTTCCCGACCCCCGGACCGGTCGGGAGCCATGGGCGGTAGTCCAGTTCCGGCGCGAGGACCGCGCCGGGCAGATGTGGAACCTGGTGGGATTCCAGACCCGGCTCCGGATTCCCGAGCAGCAGCGGGTCTTCCGGACCATACCCGGGCTGGCCGAGGCCGAGTTCCTGCGGTACGGGTCGATTCACCGCAACTCGTACATCAACAGTCCCCGGAGCCTGGGGCCCGGGCTGGCATCCAGGGGCGGGGAACCCACCTTCTTTGCCGGGCAGTTGACCGGCGTCGAGGGCTACACCGAGTCGCTCGGCACCGGGATCCTGGCGGGCATCAACCTGGCCCGGCACTTTCAGGGGTTGGCCCCGGAGGTGCCGCCGCCGACCACCATGCTGGGCGGGTTGCTCCGGTACTTGAGAGACGCAGACCCCGAGCACTTCCAACCGATGAATGCCAACTTCGGGCTGCTCGATCCCCTCGAGGGGCGGTTCAAGAAGGCAGATCGTCGGGCCGCTCTGGCCGAGCGGGCCGCCCGGGACTTCGGGGAATGGGTCGGTCGGCTGTGAGCGCCGATCGCGTCAGCCAGTTTCTGGAGCACCTCGAGAAGGAGCTTGATCAGTCCCCCCACACGATCAAGGCGTATCGTCGGGACCTTGAGCGATTCCAGACCTTTGCCGACGGCTACTACGGCGGCAACTGGAGCTGGGAATCGGTCGATCGTCTGGGGCTCCGGGGATTCCTGGCGGAATTCGAACGCCGCGGATCTTCCCGCCGGTCGGCGGCGCGGGCACTCTCCGCGCTCCGGAGCCTGTACCGGTGGCTGCAGGTGCACCATGGGCTGGAGAACGCGGCGATCCGGGGGGCCCGGATGCCCCGGCTCGAGAAGCGCCTGCCGACCTACCTGCGCCAGGATGACACCGCACGGCTGTTCGAGGCGGCGGAGGGGCTCGCCGAGACGGAGGACTTCACCGCCCTGCGCGATCTGGCCATGCTGGAGATGTTCTACTCGTGTGGCATCCGGCTCTCGGAGCTGCAGGGGATGAACATGCGGGACCTGGACCTGCTGTCCGACCAGGTCAAGGTGCGGGGCAAGGGGCGCAAGGAGCGGATCGTGCCGATCGGGTCGCGGGCGGTCCGGGCCCTGCGGCGCTACTTTGCAGGGCGGGACGGGGTGCTGAGCCGGCCCGGCGCCGAGCGGGAGGCGGTTTTCCTGAGTCATCGCGGGCGCCGGCTCGGCGCCGGCTCGATCCAGAAGCGAATGCACCGGCTGTTCGATCAGATCGGGGTGGAGGGGCAGCGGGTGCATTCCCTGCGGCACACCTTTGCCACCCACATGATGGACGCCGGGGCCGATCTCCGGGCAGTCCAGGAATTGCTCGGCCATGCGTCGCTCCGCACCACCCAGGTGTACACCCACACCAGCGTGGAGCGGCTCAAGGAAGTGTACGCCAAGGCACACCCCCGGGCACGCTAGCCCCACGGAAACGGTTCGGTCGTGGGCATCTGTTTGTCGCTGCCACAGTTCGTACCGATACCCGATACCCGATACCTGTTCCCCATTCCCCGCTCCCCAGGCCCCCATGCACACCTTCCACGGCACCACCATCATCACGGTTCGCAAGAATGGCCATGTCGCCCTCGGCGGGGACGGTCAAGTCAGCATTGGTGATACCGTGGTCAAGTCGCGCTCCATCAAGGTGCGCACTCTGAAGGGTGGCAAGGTGCTGGCGGGATTTGCCGGCTCGGTGGCCGACGCCCTGAACCTTTACGAGAAGTTCGAGGAGAAGCTCGATCGCTACCCCGGCAACCTGCCGCGGGCCTCCGTGGAGCTGGCCAAGGACTGGAGGAGCGACCGGATCCTGCGTCGCCTGGAAGCGCTCCTCGTCGTCGCCGATGCAGAGCACAGTTTTCTCCTCAGCGGGGCCGGGGAGTTGATCGAGCCCGACGATGGGATTGTCGCCGTCGGGTCGGGGGGGAACTACGCCCTGGCCGCCGCCCGCGCCCTCCTCCCCGATCCCACCCACTCGGCCCATGAGGTCGTGGAACGGGCGCTGGCCATTGCTGCCGATATCTGCGTCTTTACCAACCGGAACCTGACGATTCTGGACCTCTAGGCCCGCCGCCGGCCGGGGCA
>JAWXBA010000147.1:0-5684 GCA_034439775.1 Gemmatimonadota bacterium
AGCGAGAAGCGAGAAGTGAGGAGTGAGAAGGGGTGAGAGGTGAGAGGGAAGAAGTGAGCAACAAGAAGTGAGAAGTAAGAGGTGAGAGGAAGCGCAGGGGTTCGCACGAGCCGAGGGACAGACTCCCGTTACCCAGGACGATGATGCCAGGAGGCCGAGCGTGACCACGGTGATGATCGCCGGTGGCGGGACCGGCGGGCACCTCATGCCTGCGCTGGCCATCGCCGACGCCATCGTGGCCGCGCGGCCCGAGGCCAGAGTCGTTCTGGTTGGCGCGGAGCGCGGAATCGAGGCCCGGCTGCTTCCCGGCCGGGGGTATCCCTACACCCTGCTGCCGGCCGAGCCGATCTACCGCCGGGAGTGGTGGAAAAATCTTCGCTTGCCGGTCACCATGGCCCGGGTGCTGCGCCTGGCCGGTGTGCTCCTTGATCGTGAACGCCCCGATGTGGTGGTCGGCACCGGCGGCTACGCCGCCGGGCCAGTGGTCTGGCTGGCGGCGCGGCGAGGGATCCCCGCCGCCATTCAGGAGCAGAACGCCTATCCGGGGATTGCTTCACGGCGGTTGGCCGGGGTGGTGAGAGAGATCTACCTGGGAGTGCCGGAAGCGGTTCGACGTCTGAGGCCGGGTGGCCGGACCGCGGTGGTGGATACCGGCAACCCCATTGCGCCACCCGATCGCGGTGCCAGCTTCCGTGCAGCGGCCATGGCCTCGCTGGGGCTCAGGGAGGGGGTGCCCATCGTGGTGGTGACCGGGGGCAGCCAGGGATCGCTGGCCATCAATACCCAGACCGCCGAATGGCTGGACGCTGGGGGAGGGGAAGGGGTGCAACTGCTCTGGTCGGCGGGGCGAGCCACCGCGGCCCAGTTTGCGAGGTTTCATCGGCCGCCGGGGGTGCAGCTGTTCGAGTTCATTGATCCGATGGCCGCCGCCTGGGCGGTGGCCGATCTGGCGGTATGCCGGGCCGGGATGATGACCATCGCCGAACTCGCCGCCTGGGGGGTGCCCAGTATCCTGATTCCCCTTCCCACCGCGGCGGCCGACCACCAGACCCCCAACGCTCAGGTCATGGCGAACGCCGGGGCGGCGATTCACCTGCCCCAGCGAGACCTGACCCCGGGGCTCCTTGGCCGGGAAATTGACCGGGTGCTGGGGGACCAAGTTTTCCGCACAGGGCTTATGGAATGTGCATTATCACGTGGAAAACCCACCGCCGCCGCCCAGATCGCCGCCCGAATTCTGGCCCTGTCTGATTCTTGACGGGCTTTCGCAACTGCCTGTCCGTTTTTACATTAGCTCACTGGGATGAACTTATTTCTCTCCTCCGACCCCCGCCCTGTGCATTTTGTGGGAATCGGGGGGGCTGGAATGAGCGCACTGGCGCTTGTTGCCCTCAAACGGGGGCTATTGGTTACCGGTTCCGACCTCGATATCGGCGGTTGCCAGGATCTCCGCGACGCCGGAGCAGCGGTCCATGCGGGGCATGACGCCGCCTATGTGGGAGCGGCCAGGGCCGTGGTCGTGAGTGCGGCGATCCCCGAGGGGCATCCCGAGGTGGCACAGGCACGCGTCAAGGGGATTCCGATAGTCCCCCGCAAGGAAGCACTGGCGGGACTGATCGCGGGTGGCACGGTGGTGGGCTTGAGTGGGACCCACGGCAAGACGACGACTACGGTCATGACAACTGAGGCGCTTGCGGCGGCGGGGTTTGACCCGACCGGGCTGGCCGGGGGTCGGGTGGCCGCGTGGGGCGGCAACGCCCGGATCGGCGGCACCGCGTACTATGTCGTCGAGGCCGATGAGTACGACCAGGCGTTCCTGGCGCTGCAGCCTACGGTGGCAGTCGTGAACAACGTGGAGCCGGATCACCTGGAGTGCTATGGGTCCCTGCTGGAGCTGGAAGCGGCGTTCGTCGAATTCGCCGGGAGGGGTACCACCGCGTTGATCGGTACCGATGGCGAAGGCGCCGACCGGGTCGCGGCAACCCTTGGGGCCCGGGCAACGCGGTTTGGACCTGGAGCCGATGGGGTGCGCCTTGAAGGGGTCAGTACCCGGCCCGAGGGCAGCAGCGGCACGGTGACCTTCCCGGACGGGCAGGTGGTAACCTTGACGCTTCGGGTGCCCGGAACTCACAACCTGCGCAATGCCACCGCCGCCCTCGCGGTGGCGCACGCGCTGGGAGCGGATCTGGAGGCCGCCAGCCGCGGGCTGGCGGAGTTCCGCGGAGTCGGCCGGCGATTCGAACGGCTGGGAAGCCATGGCGGAGTGGAACTGGTGGATGATTACGCCCACCACCCCACCGAGCTGGTGGTGACCCTGGCGGCAGCGCGGCAGGTGTTTCCGGGCCGGAGGCTGGTGGCGGTGTTCCAGCCGCACCTCTACAGCCGGACCGCGGCCCACCATGGCGCGATGGGATCGGCGCTGGCAGCAGCGGATCTGGCCGTGGTGACCGAGATCTACAAGGCCCGGGAGGAGCCGATTCCCGGCATCTCGGGAGTCCTGGTGGCGGAGGCGGTGCGGTCGGCCGGGGGTACCGTGATCTTCGCACCGGACCGTGCCGGATTGGCGGATGTCGTGACCCCCCTGATCCAACGGGGCGATGTCGTCCTGATGCTGGGGGCGGGGGACATTACCCGGCTTGGCCCCGAACTGGCAGCCCGATGCGCATCACGGCGGGACTGACCCGGCGGCGGGTGCTCCTGGCGGGCGCGGTGGCGGCGCTGGCGGCAACGAGCTGGTTTGGTGGCCCGCCGTTCTTGCGCAAGGTGGCGTTCTTCGAGGTGAGGCGGGTCGAGGTGCTGGGAACACGGTACCTCGCGGGAGACACGATTGTCACCGCAATGGCGCTGCTCCCCCGCGCCTCGGTGTTCGATCCGGTGGAGCCGCTGGAGGCGAGGGTCTTCGCGCTAATCGGTGTACGCGAAGTGGCCATCAGCCGGCGGCTTCCCGGGACCCTCAGGGTCTGGATCCAGGAATCGGAGCCGGTGGCGCTGAGCCCGGACGATGGCCGGCTGGTGCTGGTGGATGAGCGGGGTTGGGTCTTGCCGTTTGATCCGACCCGGTTTCCCGCCGACCTGCCGATCGCTCCGGCAGATCCAGGTGTGGCTGGAGTGCTGGCACGGGTGCGCCAGGCGGACCCAGGGCTGTTTGCCGCCCTGCTGTCGGGAGCGCGGGAGCAGGATCACGTGGTGCTGGAGACGGCGGATCGTCGCCTCCTGCTTGAGTTCGATGCGTCGACGGAGGTAATTCAGGACATGATGGCGGTGGCGCAGAACCTGACCCGTCTCGGACGGACATACCGCGAATTGGACGGCCGGTTTGCCGGCCGTGTCTACGTGCGCGGGATTGGTTCCTGATGCAGGCGCCCCGCCTGGTGGCCGGACTCGACCTGGGGACTACCCGGGTGGTGGCGATCATCGGTGAAGTCACCGGGGACGGACGCCAGGGCGGGGTCAAGGTCCTCGGGGTGGGCACCGAACGCAGCACCGGTATCCGACGCGGCGCGGTGCGCGATGTGGAGGAGACCACCCGGGCCATCTCCAAGGCGCTCAAGGCCGCCGAACGGATGGCCGGGCTCGAGGTGGGCACAGTATACTGCGGGGTGGCCGGGGAACACGTGGCCGAGCGGAGCTCGCACGGGGTGGTGTCGGTTACCGGCAACGAGATTCGCACCACCGACGTGGCCCGGGTCAACGACGTCGCCAGCAACATCTCGTTCGGCCGCGATCACGAACTGCTCCACGCCATTCCGCAGGACTACCTCGTCGACCATCAGGGCGGGATCACCGACCCGATCGGGATGACCGGGCAGCGGTTGGAGGCCGAGGTCTACCTGGTCACCGTGCTGTCCACGGCACTGACCAATTTGCGCCGGTGCGTGGAACGGGCCGGGTACCAGGTCGGGGAGTTTGTCCTGGAACCGCTGGCGGCCTCACTGGGGGTCTTGACCAGTGAAGAGCCCGATATGGGCTGTGCGCTGGTGGAGCTGGGGGGGGGGTCCACCAGCGTCTCGGTCTTCCAGGAAGGGCGCATCCGGCATACCGCCTCGCTGATGTTTGCCGGCGGCCATGTCACCAACGATATCGTGCACGGGCTCCAGGTTACCCAGCAGGATGCCGAGCGTCTCAAGGAGCGGTTCGGCGCCGCCTACGAACCGCTGGTGCCGGAGAGCGACCTGATCGAACTGCCGGCCACCGCCGGCCAGCGCGCCCGCACTGCCGAACGCCGGGTGCTTGCGCATATCATGCACATGCGGCTGCAGGAGGTCCTGGAGCTGGCGGCCGATGAGCTGCAACGGACCGGCTATCACCAGCACCTCCCGGCTGGAGTGATCCTGACCGGCGGCGGGGCGGAGACGCCCGGCATCGAGGAGCTGGCGCGCGAGGTCTTTGCCCTGCCGGTTCGGGTCGGGATGCCGGGCCAGGGGCTGTCGGGGCTGGTGGACAGTGTCGAATCGCCCCGGATGTCCGTGGCGACAGGCCTGGTCATGTACGGGGCGCGACAGGTCATGCTCAGCGGTGGCTTCGGTGCCGGCGGCCGCAAGTCTCCCGCCGTTGAAAAAGTGTTCGGTCCGGTCAAGCGTTGGCTCCAGGATTTCTTCTGAGCAGGTCCACGAGGGGGATGCCATGAAGTTCGAGCTCGATTCACAGGTGCCATCCAGCGCCCGCATGAAGGTGGTCGGAGTCGGCGGGGGCGGTGGCAACGCCGTCAACCGGATGATCGAGGAGCGCCTGCAGGGCGTGGAGTTCATCTCGGTCAACACCGACGCCCAGGCGCTGGCTGCCTCGCGCTCCAACATCAAGGTCCAGATCGGGCGCAGGCTGACCCGCGGGCTCGGCGCCGGTGCCAGGCCGGAGATCGGGCGCCAGGCGATCGAGGAGAACCGCGATGAGGTTCTCAATGCCCTCCAGGGCGCCGACCTCGTCTTCGTGACCTGCGGCATGGGCGGCGGCACAGGGACCGGTTCGGCGCCGGTCATTGCCGAGCTGGCCAGGGATATCGGCGCGTTGACGGTCGGGATCGTCACCAAGCCGTTCCTGTTCGAGGGTCGCAAGCGGATGAAGCAGGCCGAAATGGGCATCAGCGAGATGCGCCGCAACGTCGACACCATGATCGTGGTCCCCAACGAGCGGCTGCTGGCCGTCGTGGGGAAGGGGATTCCCTTCCAGGACGCGCTCAAGAAGGCCGATGAAGTGCTGCTCCACGCCACCCAGGGGATCGCCAGCCTGATCACCAGCACCGGCTTGATCAACGTCGACTTTGCCGACGTCCGCACCATCATGCAGAACGGCGGGGCGGCGCTGATGGGCACCGGGGTCGGCCGGGGCGAAAGCCGGGCGCTCGAGGCGGCCCAGCAGGCCATCTCCAGCCCGCTGCTTGACAATGTCTCCATTGCGGGCGCCACCGGGGTGCTGATCAATATCATTGCCGGCGGCGACTGCACCATGGAAGAGGTGGCCCAGATCAACGAAATCGTCCACGATGCCGTCGGGGACGAGGCCGAGATTATCTTCGGTCATGGCACCGACGACACCATGCAGGGCGAAATTCGGGTTACCGTGATTGCCACCGGGTTTGACCGGGCGGTAACCGGCCAGCCGGTCGTGGCCAAGCCGGCGGGCGGGGTGGTCCACTCCCCGAGCGCGGCCCGGGCTCCGGAGGTCCCGGGGGTGTTGCCGTTCCCGAG
>JAWXBA010000148.1:0-12372 GCA_034439775.1 Gemmatimonadota bacterium
ACCGGACTCACCCAGGATCGGGAGAGCGCCGTGGTGTACGGTATGCCAGGCGCCGCGCTTGCCGGCGGCGGCGCGGAGCGAGTGGTGCCCCTCGCGGGGATGGCGGGAGCGATCACCGCCGCGCTCGCTTCCCGCCGCTCGCGGCAGCCCAGGATCGGGCATGCCTGACCAGCACCTGGCTGCACTCCGGCACGCGGTGGAGCGATTGCAGTCCCGGGCAGCGCTCACCGACTCGGCGGTACCGGATCGGGAATCGCTCCAGGCCGAGCATGCCCGCCTGACCATGGCGGTCGATGCCGCCGGGGAGGAGGCAAGGCTGCTACGGAAGGAACTGGACGCCGTGCTGCCCCGGCTCGCCACCCGGGAAGTCTCCCGGGCTGCGGTCCGGGAGGCGAAGGGTTCCCCGCTTCGCACCGACCATCTCGGTGCCTCGACGTATCGCGACAAGGGATGGACCCTGATGGCCGCCGGCGATCGGAACGGCGCGATTCAGGTGCTCCGTCAGGCCCTCCACCTGGCCCCGCTCGACTCCGATGCGGAGGTCATGCTGGGGTGGGCTCTGATGCTGGAGGAACGATTCGACGAGGCCCTCGCGGCCTTCAGTCGGGTCCTCTTGCGGGAGCCGGGCCATCCGATGGCGCGGGTCAACCTGGGATACATCTGTCTCAGGCGCCGGATTTTCGGCGAGGCGATCGAACACCTGACCCGGGTCCTGCGGGATTCCCAGGACCGCAAGGCAAGCCTCTACGCCAATTACTACCTCGGCCTGGTGTACCTCAATCGCGGCATGTTCGGAGACGCCGTCCCCTTCTTTCGGCAGGCCCTGGCGCTGGGGCCCAACCTGCACGAGGCCGCCTTCGACCTGGGGCGCGCCCTCTGGTTTGCCGGGCAGGAGGATACTGCCCGGGACACCTGGCGGCTGGCCGCCGATGCCGGTCCGGGCAACCTCTGGGCTGGCCGCTGTGCGGACCTGCTCGCCGCCGTGGACGCCGGTGGGGAGGTGCCACGCTCACCGCCGTCCTGATCGCCATCCTGGCGATCCAGGCAACGCCGGCCCGCATCGATGTCCACCAGGTCGGGCGGGTATCGCTGGTCGTGGAACCGGCCCGGACCGGCATCGGGCTGGCGCTGGCCGAGGCCGCCGACCGTCCCACCACCTGGCCTGGATTGGGCAGCCGGGATCCCTCGGCACTCCGCCTGTTCGTGGTCGACGGCGCCGAGGCATTCCAGGCCTCGGCGCCAGGTCAAGTGCCGCCATGGGGCGCCGGCCTGGCACTTCCCGGCATCCGGACCCTGGTGGTCCGGGTGGATGCAGTCGGTAACCCATTCCAGACCCTGCGCCATGAGTTGGCACACCTGGCGGTGCGCGAAGCGATCCGGGTCCGGCTGCCACTCTGGTTCGATGAGGGGTATGCCGTGGTCGCCGCCTCGGAACTGGGTCGCATCCGGGCCCTGGAGCTCAACCTGGCGCTGGCTGGTGGTCGAGTGCCGACCCTCAGGGAGCTCGATCGTGAACTGCGGGCTGGCCCCGTCTCCGCCTCCCAGGCGTATGCCCTGGCGGGAACAGCCGTTCAGCATCTGGCCAGACGCCATCCCGATGGGACGTTGGACGCCTTGATGTCGCGTCTGGAGTCCGGCGCCGCCTTTTCCGACGCAGTCCTGGCCTCGACCGGCCTGACCCTGGGGCAATTCGAGCTGGCGTGGCAGCGCGACACCAAGCGGCGGTACGGCCTGCTCGTCTGGCTGGTGGCGGGTGGTGGCTGGCTGATCGCGGGGATGCTGCTGGCCCTCGGCGTCATGCTCCGGCGGCGACGGGACCGGCCGCGGCGGCTGGCCCTTGACGTTGGCTGGGAGCTTCCTGCGCCGGAACTGGAGGAGGAGGATGCAGCGCTTGACCAGCGGGGCGAATCGCGCTAGTCTCATAGACTTATGCCCGAAAGATCTTCTGAAGTGAGCGGTCGCCGGGCCCTGCTGGGTGGCCGCAATCTGGCAGCCCTGGCAGCTGCCGCGATATGCCTGGTGGCCGGCTACCTGTTGCTCCAGGGTGGCAGCACCAGTCTGGCTGCGGTGCTGCTCGTACTGGGCTATTGTGTCCTTCTCCCGGTGGCGATCGCGCTATAGCTGGGCTTGGGGCGTGTGTCCCCTGTCCGACCCGATCGTCTCCTAGCTGAGGCTGGTCGGGCGGCGTTCCGTTTCGGGCGAATAGCTCAGCCGGTTCAGAGCGCCTGCCTTACACGCAGGATGTCGGGGGTTCGAATCCCTCTTCGCCCATTGCTATGCCACAGGTGCCGACGCACCATCCCCTTGTCGTTCTCGTTCGGAGGATTTCTGGAATGCGCTTGAACCGAGCCGTTGCCCTTGCTACCGCGTGCATCGTGGTTTCCACTGCCGAGCTCCCGGCTCAGCTGCGCCCCAACCGCAACCAGCCGACCCGGGTCAATACCAACCCCCGGCTGCTGGTCGCGACCCCGCACGCGTTCGCGGCCGCCGACTCCGCCGCCGCCGTCCAGGTTGGCAACGGGATGCGCTCCCGCCTGATCGGTCAGGCTGAGCGGTGGTTCAACGTGCTGACCCGCGACCAGATGAACGAGGCACTGGCCCAGTACGCCTATCCGATCGACGCCGTCCTGCCGCCGCCGGTGGCCCGGACGCTGGGCAACGCCCTCCAGGCCCGGGTGCTGGTCAGCTCCACGATGACCAGGGATGCCGGCGGCCGCTACACCGTGGCGGCGCGTCTGGTGGGGATGAATGATGACGCCGGCCACCTGGTGGTGGTGAACCAGCTCGCGGCCCAGAAACTTGAAGATTTCGGCGAGGCGGTGGCCAACGCACTGCTGCCGGCGTTCCGCGCCCTGCCGGACGCCAAGGCCTGTATGGATCAGTCGGTGACCGCACCGGACAAGGCGATCGGTGAGGCCCAGAAGGCGCTCAAGTCCCAGCCGAACCACGGCTTGGCGTCGTACTGCCTGGGCGAAATCGCCCTCAAGAAGCAGAATCAGGCCGAGGCGATCGCGAACTTCAGCGCGGCGGTCACCGGTGACTCCCTGTCACTCAAGGGGTGGAACCAGCTGGCGATTCTCTACCAGCTCACCAACGACAGCGCCAAGGTGGTCAGCACCTACCAGCAGATGCTCCGGGTGGCGCCGACCAATCAGTTGCTGCGCGAGGAGGCGTTCCAGCTCTTCATTCGCTACGGTCAGCCGGGCGCCGCCCGGCAGATTGCCGAAGAGGGGCTGGAGATGGATCCCCAGAACGCCGACCTCTGGGACCTCAAGTCCAACGCCTGCCTCTACGTCGAGGACTACAAATGCGCCATCGACGCCCTGGAGCAGGTGTTCAGCAACGACAGCACCAAGGCCGATACCACCTTCTACCAGAAGATCACCTTCGCGACCTCGCGCGGGCCTGATACCGTTCGGTTCCTGCGCTGGTCGCAGACCGGTGTCCGGAAATACCCGGCCAACCCGTTCCTGCTGGAACAGTTGCTCCAGGCCTATGGCTATGCCGGTCCGATCGACTCGGTCGTGGCGGTGACCCGCCGGCTGGTGGCCATCGACAATTCCGACATGACACCGGTGGTCCGCGCCATCCAGGCGCTGGGGAGCGCCGGGCGGGTGGAGGACATGGTGGACCTCGGCAGCTTCATCGAACAGTACGGCAACGGCGATGACAAGATGAACTATGCCGGGCTGCTCATGAACGCGATCCAATCGTACATGTCGCAGCCCGACAAGCACCAGTTGATGGTCGATATCAGCCGGCGGGCACTAGCGCTGGTGCCGGAGGGTAACCAGACCTGGCGGGTGGCCAATTACTTCCTCGGCGCCGCCAGCTGGCAGATGTTCGTGGAGCTCGACAAGACCATCGAGACCACCAAGTCGTGCGAGCAGGCCCAGAAGATGGCGGCGATGCTGAGCGAGATTGGTCCGGCAATGACGGCGGGGCGCACCATGGCCGAGGGCTTTGCTACCTCGGTGCTGCAGGGGGTCGAGGCGTACCGGCCGCGCGTCAATGCCCTGAACAACGCCTATTGCAAGTAACCAGCCCTTCCGGCCGGGTGGGGAGCCCGAGTATATTCCCCTGCTGTGCAACAGGGGCTGTAGCTCAGCTTGGTTAGAGTGCCGCACTGTCACTGCGGAGGTCGCGGGTTCGAGCCCCGTCAGCCCCGCTGCTGTTGCCAAGTCCAGCACCCCGTCCGCTTCGGCTGGCGGGGTGTTGTGCATTCCTGAACCAGTGAGATCCCCCTGACCACCTCCTTTCACCTTCCCGTGCTGCTGGAGCCGGTGCTGGAGGCCCTCGCCCAGGCGGACCGGATCGTCGATGGCACCTTGGGGGACGGCGGCCACGCCGCCGCCCTGCTGGCGCGGGGTGCCACTGTCCTGGGTATCGATCGAGATCCCGATGCGGTGGCGATTGCCCGGCGCCGACTTCCGGACGCCGCCCTGACCATCCTTGAAGCCCCCTACGCTTCCGCCGAGGCGGTGGCGGCGGTGGCGGCGTTCCGGCCCGATGGAATCCTCCTGGACCTGGGGGTCTCGTCCCGGCAGCTCGATGAGGACGCCCGGGGCTTCAGCTTTCGCCCCGGGGCAGAACTGGACATGCGGATGGGGAAGGACGGCCCCACCGGCGCAGAACTGCTCAACACTGCCTCCGAGGCGGAGCTGGCTCGCTGGTTCCGGGACTGGGGGGACGAGCGCCGATCGGCCCGACTGGCCCGAGAGATCGTGCGCCGACGCGACCGGGCACCCTTTGCCGCCAGCGACGACCTGGTCAATGCCATCCGCGGGGCGCTGGGTCCGACTTCCGGGCCAGGGGACTTTGCCCGACTCTTCCAGGCGATCCGGATTGCCGTCAACGAGGAGCTGGAGGGGCTGGCCGCGGCGCTGCCTGCCTTTCGCGATGCGCTGCAGCCCGGCGGGGTCCTGGCGGTAATCAGTTATCATTCGGGCGAGGATCGCATCACCAAGCAGGCGTTCCATGGCTGGAGCCGCAGCTGCCTCTGTCCGCCGAGGCAGCCGGTGTGCACCTGCCGTGGGGTGGCACTGGGTCAGGCCAGGCCCCGCCGTGCAATCGTGGCCGATGACGCCGAGGTCGCCGTGAACCCCAGGGCGCGGAGCGCCCGTCTCCGACTGTTCCGAAAGGCCGATGACGTTCAAGGGGCGGTACTGGACTCTGCTGTGGCTGGTGATCTTCCTGGCGGTGGCGCTGGGGGTCTCAAGCCGCCAGCGTAGCGGCTTTGCCGTCGCCGCCAGCGTCGACAGCCTGCAGACTGAGCGCCGTGATCTCGAAGCCCAGGCGGCCGACCTGGAGCAGCGGATTCGCACCGCCTCGGCCCGCGGGGTGCTCGATGCCAGGGTGGCGCGCAGCCACGGGCTCCAGATGCCCGGCAGCCACAACTCGGCAACCCTGGACCTCTCCGCGTCTCCGACCGGCAGACCCTGATGGCCAAGCCCGCCAATCGGATCCAGTTTCTGCAGGTCGTGCTCCTGCTCGGCTTTGTCGCCGTGGCGGGACGTTTGGCGCAGGTGCAACTGGTGCAGCACGAGCGCTGGGCCGAGGAAGCGGTGGCCAAGCGGACCCGGGTGGAACGATTGCCGGCGCGCCGCGGCACGATCTACGACCGGAACGGGGTGCAACTGGCCAACGCCCAGGATTTTTTCCGGGTCCAGATCGCCACCAACGAGGTGACCGACACCGCCGCCGTGATCAACCAGGCGGTGCGCCGGCTCGGCGCCAGCCGGAGCGACCTGGTCGACAAGTTCCGGAACGGGCCGCGGCGCTATCCCTCCTTCTACGGGCCGTTCACCGCCACCGAGGTGGATTCGATCCGCCGGCTGGGGGGGGTCCACCTGACCAAGGTCTACCAGCGGGCCTATCCCTCGGACGGCCTGGCGCGTCCTGTCATCGGCGAACTCAACGACAGCTCGGGGCACGGGGTGTCCGGGCTGGAGCGGATGCTCGATTCGGTCCTGGCGGGAGTTCCCGGCGAGCAGGTCTCGCTCCGCGACGGGCAGGGACAGACCTACGAATCGCCCCAACGGCTGGTGCGCAATCCGGTCGATGGGCTCGACGTGGTCCTGACCCTCGATGCCGAACTGCAGTCGATCGCCGAGTCGGAACTGGATCGTGCCATTTCCCAAATGGACGCCGACGGCGGCGATGTTGTGTTCCTGGATCCGCGCAGCGGTGAACTGCTCGCCGTGGCCTCCCGCGCGGCCAACGGTGCCCCCACAAGCTCGGTGTTCACGGTGGCCTTCGAGCCCGGATCGACCGCCAAGCTGTTTACGGCGGCGGCGCTGCTCAGCCACGATAAGGTGACCCCGGAGATGACGGTGCAGGTGGCGGAGGCCCCGTTCCGGATTCCCGGTCGCCCGGCGCCGATTTCTGACGCCAAGCTCAAACCAGGCAGCTACAGTCTGGCGCACGCGATCGAGGTGTCGAGCAACATCGCCACGGTCAAGTTCGGCCAGCTCCTGTCGCCTGAGGAGCACTACGACACCCTCCGCGATTTCGGATTTGACAGCCCGACCGGCGTGGAATTGCCCCGGGAAGCCGTCGTCCGCCTGCCGCCTCCTGACCGCTGGAACCCCGCCGACCACGGCCCGTCGATGTCGATGGGGTACCGGATGCAGGTCACCCCGATCCAGCTGGCCGTGGCGTATGGCGCGATTGCCAATGATGGCGTCCTGATGGCGCCGACTCTGGTGCGCGAGATCCGCACCGCCGGCGGCGAGGTCTCCTACCGCCATCAGCCGGACACCGTGCGGCGGGTGGTCAGCACTGAGGTCGCCGCAACGCTGCGCGAGTTCCTCGACCTGGCCGCGGGCGAGTCGGGTACCGGCGGGGCTTCTCAATTGGCCGGGTATCGCGTGGCCGGCAAGACCGGCACGTCGCGCCGCGTCGTCGATGGCCGGTACACCGAGACCTACATCTCCTCCTTCGCGGGGCTCTTTCCCGCCGAGGATCCACAGTTCGTCGTAATCGTCAAGATCGAAAATCCTCGCGGGGCCTACTATGGTGGAGAAACCGCCGCCCCGCTGCTCAAGGCCATGCTCGAGCTGGCCCTGCAGGCGCGCCAGAGCACCATCAACCGCGGGCGTGCGGTCTCGGCGACGGTGACCGCCACCGCGCCGCCGCCGGATTCCCCCGCAGCCTCGACCCCTGCCATCGTGATCACCCTGCCGCGAGTGGCCGCTCCCGCACCGGCCCCCGGGCAGGTGACCGTTCCCGATGTCACCGGGCAGTCGGTGCGCGCCGCGGCGCTGGCGCTGCACCGTCGCGGGCTCCAGGTGCGGGTGCGCGGCAGTGGCTCGGTCACTGCCACGCGGCCGGCGGCCGGATCCAGCCTGGTGGTGGGCAGTATCGTGGACCTGACCGCTAACCGTCCATGACCATGACGCTTGATCACCTGGCCCGGGTGCTGCGGGCCGAGGGCCTCCTGACCCGTGCGCCCGAGCGCGACGATGCCGTCAGCGGCCTGGCCACCGACAGTCGAGCGGTGACTGCGGGAGCCCTCTTCATTGCGCTGCCTGGCACCCAGGTGGATGGCCATCGGTTCGTCGACGCAGCGGCGGCGGCCGGCGCCCGCGCGGCAGTGGTCGAGCGCGAACTCGCGGCGACGCTGCCGCAACTGGTGGTGACCGACGCCCATCGTGCTGCCATCGTTCTGGCGCGCCACTGGCACGGCGACCCCACGGCCGCGATGACCTTGGTTGGCATTACCGGCACCAATGGCAAGACCACCACCACTGCGCTGGTTCGCCACCTGCTGGATCGGGACGGGAATGCCGGCACCATCGGGACCCTCGGGGCCTTTGACGGGGCGGGCCAGAAGGTGCGGTCCACCGCCGGAGCCCTGACCACTCCCGGGCCGGTGGATCTCCAGGCCACCTTTGCCGCCCTCGCGGAGCGCGGGGTACGGCAGGTGGCGATGGAGACCTCCTCGCACAGCCTCGACCAGGGAAGGCTCGACGGCCTGACCTTCGCGGCCGGGATCTTTACCAACCTGACCCGCGAGCATCTGGACTATCACGAGACGATGGAGCGATACCTGGCCGCCAAACTCCGCCTGATCGATTTGCTGGCCACCGACGCCCCCGCCATCGTCAACGCCGACGACCCGGCGTGGCAGGTCATTGGTCGCCAGCCACTGGTGACGTTTGGCCGGTCCTCGGCTGCGATGGTGCGCGCCGAGGGGGAGGTTCCCGGTGCAGGCGGCAGCCGGTTCCTGCTGGCGGGGGTGTTCGGGAGTCGGGAGGTGGACCTGCCGATCGCCGGCGAGTTCAATGTCTCCAACGCACTGGCTGCGGCGGCGTGCGCCCTGTCGCTGGGCCATCGTCTGGACGATGTCGTGGCGCGGCTGGCCGATTCCCCTCAGGTTCCTGGTCGGATGGAGCGATTGGCCGCCGCGCCCTGCACCATCCTCCGTGACTACTGCCACACCCCTGATGCTTTTGAGCGGGTGCTGAGTACCCTCCGGCCGTTGACCAGGGGGCGGCTGGTGATCCTGTTCGGCTGTGGCGGCGACCGCGATCGGGGCAAGCGACCCGAGATGGGTGAAATCGCCGGCCGACTGGCCGACGGGGTGTACCTGACCACCGACAATCCCCGCAGTGAGGATCCCGATCGGATCATCGACGACATTGCCGGGGGCATGCCGGGCCGCCGCTACCACCGGATCCTGGACCGCCAGGAAGCGATCGCGGCGGCGGTGGCAGACGCCGCCCCGGGCGATACGATCCTGCTGGCGGGGAAGGGACACGAGACCTATCAGTTGATTGGTGCGGAGCGGCTCCCGTTCGACGAGCGCGCCATCGTTCGCGACCTGACCGGACTGGGCCGCTGATGCGCTGGACCCACGAGGTGGTGCTCGCCGCGCTGACCCTGCCAGGATCCGAGGTGCCCGGCCCCCACGTCTACCCCTCGATCAGCACCGACACTCGGACCCTCGAGCCCGGCGCCTTGTTCGTGGCGATTGCCGGGGATCGGTTTGATGGCCATGCGCACCTCGTCCAGGCGCGCGAGCGCGGCGCGCTCGGCGCGGTGGTACACGAGGGGACCGAGTCGGTGCCCGGCCTGGTCATGTACCATGTTTCCGATACGGTCCGGGCGCTGGGGCGCCTGGCCCATGCCAGGCGCCGGGAGATCCCCGGTCCGGTCATTGCAATCACCGGGACGAATGGCAAGACGAGCACCAAGGAAATGATGGCCGCCGCGCTGGCCACCCGCTATCGGACCCACCGGACCGCTGCCAACGAAAACAACCTGATCGGCGTGCCGCTGACGCTGCTGCAGGCGCCCGAGGGCACCGAGGCGGTGGTGGTCGAGGCGGGAGCCAGCGTGCCGGGCGAAATCGGGCGCTACCGGCAGATCATCCAGCCGGAGATCGCGATCGTCACCAACACGGTGGCGGGTCACCTGGAGGGGTTCGGTTCGCTCGAGGGAGTCCTGGCCGAGAAGCTTTCACTCACCGACGGGGTGCCGCTGGCGGTGGTCGGGACGGAACCGCCCGCCCTTGCCCAGGGAGCCCGGGAGCGGGCCGACCGGATCGTGACGGCCGGGCTGGAGGCTGCGGACCTGGTACCTGAGGCATGCTCACTGGAGCCCGATGGCCGCGCCCGGGTGCGGGTGGATGGGGTGGAATTCCTGCTCGCTGTGCCGGGAGCCCATCAAGCCGGGAACGCCATGCTGGTCTGGGCGGTGGCCCGTGAACTGGGACTCGATCTGGCCGCGGTCGGGGTGGCGCTGGGTCAGTTCAGCCTTCCCGGCGGGCGGGTGGAAATGGTCCAGCACGGCCGGCTCAGTGTGCTCAACGACTGCTACAACGCCAACCCGCAGTCGTTCCGGGCGGCCATCGCTCTGGCCGCCGCGCTCCGTGCCGACCGGCGTCTGGTCTTCGTGGCGGGAACGATGCGAGAGCTCGGCGATCGCGAGGCCGCGCTGCATGTCGAGGTGGCCGGCGAGCTCGCGGCGCTCAATCCGGAACTTCTGGTGGCGGTGGGGGCGTTCGGCCCGGCGCTGGCGGGCCACGCCGCCCACTTCGGCTCCCGGCTCCTGGTGGCGCCCGACGCTCCGACCGCCGGCCCGATGCTGGCCCCGCTGCTGCGGGGCGATGAGCTGGTGGTGCTCAAGGCGTCCCGCGGCGTGGCCCTCGAACGTATACTTCCCGCAATCACTCTTCGCGCCCTTCCGCTGCACTGAGGTCGGATGTTCTACCACCTGTTCGCGCCGCTGGCCCGATCCGGCGGCATCTACAACCTGTTCAACTACATCAGCTTCCGGGCCGCCGGGGCGGTGGTAACCGCACTCCTGATCGCCTTCGTGGTGGGGCCGCTGGTGATCCGGAAGCTCCGCCAGCTCAAGGTCGGTCAGGTGATCCGGGCGGAGGGTCCCGCCAGCCATCAGGGGAAGCGTGGCACCCCGACGATGGGCGGATTGATCATCCTGGCCGCGACGATCATCCCGACGCTGCTCTGGGCCCCGCTGACCAATCGCTTCGTGGTGGTCGCGATGCTGGCCACCCTCTGGATGGGAACCATCGGATTCCTCGATGACTACCTCAAGATCGTACAGGGCAAGTCACGCGGGCTGGTGGCCCGCTGGAAACTGGCGGGCCAGGTGAGTTTCGGAATCGTGCTCGGCGTGTACCTGCTGTACTTCCCGGTAGTGCCCGAGTCGACGATTCCGGCGGCCGGCACCACGCTCCCGTTCCTCAAGTATGTCGTGGTGGTCTTTGCGCCGTGGATGTTTGTCGCCTTCGTCACCTTCGTGGTCACCGCCTTCAGCAACGCCGTCAATCTGACCGACGGTCTGGACGGCCTGGCCACCGGGCTCACCACGATCGCGGCGGGCGCCTTCGCCTTCTTTGCCTACGTGCTCGGCCGGGTCGACACCACCACCTACCTCCAATTCTTCTACCTCCCCGGTGCCGGGGAGCTGGCGGTGTTCTGCGCCGCCCTGATGGGCGCTTCGCTGGGATTCCTCTGGTTCAACGCGCACCCCGCTGAAGTGTTCATGGGCGATACCGGCAGCCTGGCGATTGGCGGGGCACTGGCCGCGGTCGCGATCCTGCTCAAGGCAGAATTTCTCTTCGTGATCATTGGCGGGGTCTTCGTGATCGAAGCCCTCTCGGTCAGCATCCAGGTCGGAACCCACAAGTACCTCAAACGGACCCGGGGGCGCGAATACGCTGACGCCAATCGCGTCTTCCGGATGGCCCCGATCCATCATCACTTTGAAAAGCTGGGCTGGGCGGAGTCGACGATCGTGACCCGGTTCTACATTCTCGGGATCATGTTCGCCTTGCTGGCGCTGGCCACCTTGAAGCTGCGATGACCCTCGCCGACTGGATGGCGGCGGGACGAGAGATTGCCGTGATCGGGCTGGGGGCAAGCGGCGTTGCGGCGACCCGGCTGCTGCGAGCCCGGGGGGTGCCGGTGTACGCCTCAGATGCCGGTAGCGACCCCGACCTTGGCGCGGTCGCGTCCGGATTGCGTCAATTGGGTGCGGTGGTGGAGCTGGGTCGCCATGACATGGAACGGATTGCGAGGTCGGGTGGGGTGGTGGTGTCTCCGGGGGTGCCGCCGGACGCCGCCCCGGTGCGGGCGGCACGGGACGCTGGTGTTCCGGTACGCGCCGAGGCCGACCTGGGGCTCGAGGTGCTGGAGGGGGTGCCCTGGGTCGCGATCACGGGCACCAATGGGAAGACTACCACCACGGCGATGGTTGCTCATCTGCTGGCAGCTGACGGCCGCTACGCGGTGGCGGCGGGCAACATCGGGACTCCCGTCACGGCGGTGGCTCTTGAGGACCGGCGCCCCGACTGGATGGCGGTGGAGCTGTCCTCCTTCCAGCTCCACGACTGCCATGGCCATCGGCCCACCGTCGGAATCCTTACCAACCTCTCCCCCGACCACCTCGATCGGTATCCCGGGATCGAGGCGTACTACGCCGACAAGGCACGGCTCTTTCTCCACGCGACCGCAGCGTCCACCTGGGTCCTGAACCAGGACGACGCTCCCAGCGTGGCCCTGGTGGGAGACGCGCCGGGTCGTCGAATCCTGGTCTCGGTCCAGGGAAGGGCCGATGCCTGGTACGATCGCGCCGCCGGGCAGCTGGTCGTGTTCGACCATCCGGTGATGCCGCGCGGCGACCTGGCGCTGCTGGGCGATCACAACGTGGCCAATGCACTCATGGCCGCGGCGGCGGCCACGGTGGCGGGGGTGGGGCCCGAAGCCCTGGCGGAGCGGTTGCGCAGCTTTCGCGCGCTGGCCCACCGGCTCGAGCCGGTCGGCACGGTGGATGACGTGATCTGGATCAATGATTCCAAGGCCACCAACATCGCCTCCACCGAGGTGGCGCTGGCGGCGATGG
>JAWXBA010000149.1:0-8173 GCA_034439775.1 Gemmatimonadota bacterium
GTGAATACCTGCTGGATCACCAGCTTGGGCATCTCGGGGGTATGGGCAAAGTGGTCAAAGTACGCTGCGACGATCTCCGTCAATTTTCCGGTCGCAGCGCCGGGACCATCGGCAATGCCGACCACCCGGTCGCGAAGCGGCTCAACCACGGAGCGGATCACCTCGGTGTAGAGGCTCGCCTTGGATCCGAAGTGGTAGGTGATGGCACCCAGGTTCACGCCGGCCTGGGAGCTGATCGCGCGGATCGAGGTGCCATCGTACCCGCGCCGGGCAAACAACTCCCGGGCGGTGGCCAGGATTGCCAACTGGGTGTCGCTCCACTCAATATTCATACGTTTGTATGATATGTCGGCTCATCCGATCCGTCAATCGCTCAGCCGCCGCTGGTGTGGAATCCCGCTCCAGTGGCGTCTATGCTTGTCTAGTCTGGCAACTCAGCACCCTCACCCGTTTCATCAAGGTCGGTCCCGATGGGAAAGCTCTCCCGGCGCGGCATCCTGGTGGTCGCAATCGCAGTGGCGGGCATCGTCACGCATCCCTCGGCAGCTCCGGCGCAAGCCGCGGTCAGGCTCGGCGCTCAGGGCGGACTCAATTTTGTCAATCTGGGCGGGGCCGATGCCGGAAACACCGAGCTGGTCACGGCGTGGCAACTTGGGGCGGCCGCCTCGGTCGGGAGGGGGACATTGAGCCTGGCACCGGCTCTCCTGCTGACGCGGAAGGGGGCGACCCAGGCCGGACAGGGGTTCAGTTCCACCCTCGCACTTACCTATCTCCAGGTGCCGATCCTGGCGCGCTTCCGCTTCAGCGATGCCGGCACCTCTGGCTCCCTGGGCACGCATTTCTATCTCGGCCCTGCTATCGGACTCAGGGTGGGCTGCTCCGTGTCGGCGACATCCGGATTCCAGACCAGCTCGTCCTCGTGCGACGAAGCCGCCGGGGACGATCCCGATGTGGCCCAGTTCACCAGTTCGGAGTTCAGTGGCATTGCCGGTTTCGGGGTGGATATCGGGTCGGCTTCGGTATCGCTGCAGTACGAACTCGGGCTCCGCTCAATTGCCGACAACCTGGACCTCAAGACCCAGACGGTCTCAGCGGTGGTAAGGTACTTCTGGGGCGGGGCCCGTCCCGACCGTACCCTGACGCCCCGCCTGCCGTGAGCATCGCCCGGGATCTGGATGGGTATCAGACGCCGATTCCGGTGGTCGACCTCGATCGGATGGAATCCAACCTCGATCGAATGGCGGCCTACACCCGCGACCATCGGCTCCACCTCCGTCCCCACGTCAAGACTCACAAATCCCTCCGGGTCGCTGCGGCCCAGGTGGTCCGGGGGGCGGCGGGGCTGACCTGCGCCACTCCCCGCGAGCTGGAAGTGATGAGCGGGGCCAGTGCCTCCCTGCTGCTCGGCTATCCGCCGGTTGGCGCGGGTCGGCTCGCCCGGCTGCTGGCGGTGCCGGAGCCGGTGGAACTGCGGGTGTCGCTCGATTCGGCGCAGGCGATCGATGGCCTGGCCGCCGCGGCCAGCGCAGCGGGTCGTCCGGTGGCGGTGCTGGTGGAGGTCGACCTTGGCATGCGCCGCGTCGGGGTGGCCACGGCGGAGGAGCTGGTACTCCTGGCCCGGCGCGCAACGGACGCGACGGGGTTGAGCTTCGAAGGAATCGCATTCTACCCCGGGCACATCCGCAGCGGCGGTCCGGAGTCCGACGACGCCATCCGCCGGGTCTCCAATGCACTGGCGGGAATGCTGGATGCCCTGGCGGGAGCGGGACTGGCGGCTCGCACCGTCAGCGGGGGGTCTACTCCGACCGCATGGCGGAGCCATGAGATTGCCGGCGTCACCGAGATTCGTCCCGGTACCTATGTGTACAACGATCGCGCCACCGTGGCCTGCGGCGTTGCCCAGCGCGACGATTGCGCCCTGACCGTCCTGGCCACGGTCGTGAGCACGGCGGTGCCGGGGCAGGCGGTGGTGGATGCCGGCACCAAGTCGCTCGGGCGGGAACCACGCGGGGGTGATGAGCAATTCGGGTTCGGGGAACTGTGGGACCGTCCCGAAGTGGTGGTCCGGGCGATGTCCGAGGAGCACGGCATCCTGGACCTGAGCCGGACGGCGTGGCGTCCGGTGATCGGGGAGGTGGTGCGGATCATTCCCAATCATGTCTGCATCGTGACCCACCTGTTCGATGGGGTCATCGGCATCAGGGGGAACGAGGTGGTGGAAGCGTGGCAGGTTGCCGCCCGGGGACGCTGAAGCCCTCGCTCGATTATTTTCCCCCTCCGTATGGCTATTCAGATCTTTGGTACCAGGAAATCCCCCGCCACCAGGGCTGCCCTTCGGTTCTTTGCCGAGCGAAGGCTGCCGGTGCATTTCGTGGACCTGGTGGAGCGGGCGGCCAGCCCCGGCGAGCTGCGGCGATTTGTCCAGAAATTCGGGGTGGCAAAATTGGTGGACCGTGACAGTCGTCGATTCGATGAACTTGGGCTCCGGGCGGCCGCCTACGGCGAGGAACGGTGGATCGCGCTCCTCGCCGAGGAACCGCTGATGCTGGCCCAACCCCTGGTCCGCAATGGCAATGAGCTGGCCATCGGCGCGGCCACCGCTACCTGGAAGGCGTGGACTGCCAAGTGAGCCTGCTCTCCATCTCGGGTGTGGCGGTGGAATACGGGAGCACCACGCTGCTGAGTAACGTGGGGTTTACGGTGGAAGCCGGCGACCGCTGGGGAATCCTGGGCCGGAACGGGGCCGGGAAGACCACCCTGTTCCGGCTCCTGACCGGGGATATGGAGCCCACCCGTGGCACCATCGCCCGGCCCAACCGCCTGCGGATTTCCCTGCTCGAGCAGCACCGGGTCTTCGATGGCGTGGAGACGGTCTGGGAAGCGGCCGCGGGACCATTCCGTGAGCTGCTCGCGCTCGAGGTCGCCCTGGCAGATCAGGGCCACGCCATGGCGCAGGAGGGCGCCGATCTCGGCCCCGAGGCAATGGATCGCTACAGCCGGGACCTGGAGCGGTTTGAGAATGCCGGGGGATACACCATTGCCCCGCGGGTCGATGCCGTGCTCCATGGGCTCGGGTTTGATCCCGCCGAGGCACGACACCGCCAGCTCTCCTCGCTCAGCGGCGGCGAGCGGGGGCGGATCGGGCTGGCGCGCCAACTGGTGGATCCTGCCGACCTGCTTCTCCTCGACGAACCGACCAACCACCTCGACCTGGAAACTTCCCAGTGGCTCGAGGACTACCTCAAGACCCTCTCCGCGACGGTGATGGTGGTCAGCCATGACCGCGCGTTTCTCGAAGCGGTGGCCGATCACATCCTCCATGTGGAGTCGGGGACGGCGGTGCCGTATTCATGCGGGTACAGCGATTTCGTGGCGCTCCGGGCGGAGCGGAGAATGAGCCAGGAACGCGCCTTCCAGAAACAGTCCCGCACCGTGGCCAAGGAGGAGGAGTTCATCCGGCGCCACATTGCCGGGCAGAACAGTTCCCAGGCCAAGGGTCGGCGGCGCCGGCTCACCAGGCTGCCCCGCCTGGCGCCCCCCCCCGGGGAATCGGGAGCGATGTCCCTGCGGCTCGAACCCGCAGAGCGCGGCGGCGACCAGGTGGTGGTGGCCGACAAGGTGGCGATTGCGTTCGAGGAGCGCACCCTGCTCAAGGCGTTTACCGCCACGATCCGTCGCGGCGAGGTGGTCGGGTTCATCGGTCCCAACGGGGCGGGCAAGACCACCCTGCTCAAGGTATTCACCGGCGATCGGCACCCCGAAGCGGGAGTGGTCCGGATCGGCGACTCGATCACGGTGGCGCACTATCGCCAGGATCTTGCCCAGGTGCCGCCGGCCAGGACCCTGTTCGATATCATCCACGATCTGCGCCCGCGCTGGACCAGGGGCCAGGTCCAGGGCCACCTCGGTCGGTTTGATTTTTCCGGCGATGAAGCCCAGCGCCGTCCGGAGTCGCTGTCCGGCGGCGAGCGGGCCCGGGTTGCCCTGGCGATCATCATGCTCTCCGGTGCCAATTTCCTGATCTTCGACGAGCCGACCAATCACCTTGACGTCGAATCGATCGAGGCCCTCGAAGATGCCATCGAGGACTATGACGGCACCGTCCTGCTGGTCAGTCACGATCGGGCACTGCTGCGGGCCCTGACCACCAGGACCTGGGTGCTGCATGAGGGCCGGGTCACCGACTTTCCGGGTGGCTTCGATGAGTGGGAAGTCGCAGCCCAGGAGCGCGCTCATGCTTCCCGGGTGGCGGCCCAGGAGGAGCAGGCGCTCCGCGCAGTGGGAGAACGCAAGCGCGCCCGGGCGCCCGCGGCGTCTGGCGTCCAGCCGCGCACCGCCGCCCGCCGTGCCGTCGAGGCCGCCGAGTCGCAGGTTGCTGAGGGGGAGGCCACCCTGGCCGCCTTGGAGTCTGAACTGCAGGATCCCTCCCTGTACCTGACCCCGGAGGGCACCCGGCGTGCCGGCGACCTGGGTCGACAGCTCGAGGTGACCAAGGCAACCTTCGAACAGGCCTTTGCCGACTGGGAGGCCGCGGTGGCGGAGCTGGAAGCATTGGACCCGACCACCACTTCCTGACTCCGGAGGTTGGCGTGGCTGTCTCGGCAGGATACCGGGAATACGTCTGCGATCGGATTGCCGAGGTCAAGCCGGTCGTGGCGAGCACCATGTTCGGCGGGGTCGGGCTGTACGTCGAGGGATGGTTGGTGGCCCTGATCGACGATGACACGCTGTACTTCAAGGTCGATTGCGACAATGTCCGGGATTATATCAAGGCCGGCATGGAGCCGTTCCAACCCTTTGGGGAGGGGAGCAAGCCGATGCACTATTTCGAACTGCCCGCCGACGTCCTGGAGAACCCGTTTGAGATGGAGATCTGGCTCCGCAAGTCGCTGCAGGCCGCCCGGGACCGCCGGGCCCGGACCCGTCTCCGTCCCGCCTCCCGCAACCAGGGACGGCGGGGGCGGTCACCCGCCATCCTCCTCGCGATCCTGGCGGGTATCTCGAGCCCTGTCGCGGGGCAGGGAGGCACTGACATTTTCATGGCCCCCCTCTCCCGGGCCGGCGAACGGTTGATCGTGGGTACGCCGACCAACGCGACCGCCCGGCCCGGCTATGACAACCAACCCGCCTTCACCCCCGACGGCGCTGCCATCCTGTTCAGCTCGGCCCGCCCCGGCGGGCAGACCGACATCCTGCGATACAACTTGGCCAGTCGGCGGACCGAACCGGTGACGCGCACTCCCGAGAACGAGTACTCGCCCACCGTGACGCCCGATGGCACCGGCTTCACCGTCATCAGGGACACCAGCCAGTTCCTGACCCGTTTTTCGCTGGACGGCAGCTCGCCCCGGATCGTCTTTGAGCGGATCCGCCCGGTGGGCTACCATGCCTGGCTCGATGCGAACACCGCCGTCCTGTTTGTGCTGGGCGCGCCAGCCACGCTCCAGATGGCCGACACCCGGACGGGAGACGCGGTCACTCTGGCGTGGGACATCGGGCGCTCACTTCACAAGGTCCCTGGGAAGATTGCAGGGTCATTCGCGCAGCGGATGCCGGACGGGGCGGTCTACATCATGGAATTGGACCCCGCCACCCGGGCGATGCGGCCACTGGTTCGTGCCCTGGAGGGATCCCAGGACTACGCCTGGACCCCGTGGGGCGGAATCCTGATGGCCCGTGGCAATGTCCTCTATGAGTGGCACCCGAGCCGCAGCGCAGGCTGGCAGCAGGTCGCACGGTTCGAGGATCCGGCGCTGGCCCGGATCAGCCGGCTGGCCGTCAGTCCCGTCGGCGACTGGGTGGCCCTGGTGGCCGACGAGCCAGCGCCCTGACCTTGTTGCCCTTGACGGCTTCGAGGCCTGACCGCTAGGATCAAGGGCTACGGCCGCACCGAACTAGCCACCGCTTTCCGTCGGGGGATCCAATCCGTTTCAGCCCGCTCCGGGCCTGGCGTCCCGCGCCCGGCCTGGCGGCCCGAGTGGCCGCCCCACCGTACGATGTTGTCAACCGCTCTGAAGCTTCCGCGCTTGCCCTCGGGAATCCACTGAGCTTTCTGCATATCGGTCGGTCCGAGATCGATCTGCCCCCTGAGGTCTCTCCCTACGATGACCGGGTCTACGAACAGGCGCGCACCAACCTGCGCGCCTTCATCGACCAGCGTATTCTGGTACAGGATGCCGAGCCTTCGCTGTACGTCTATGAGCAGACGATGAACGGCCGGGTGCAGGCTGGCGCGGTCGGCTGCGTGCACGTGGACGATTATGAAGCCGATATCATCAAGAAGCACGAGAAGACCCGGCCGGACAAGGAAGATGATCGGACCCGGCACGTGCTCGAACTCAATGCCAACGCCGAGCCGGTCTTCCTGACCTATCGCCGGCAGCCGTTCATCAGCAAGGCGATCGCGGCGGCCCGGGAGACCCAGCCACTCGACGATTTCACCACCATGGACGGTGTCCGCCACCGGACCTGGAAGTTGACCGATACCGCGGCGCTTGTCGATGCCTTCCGCCGGGTCCCGGCGGCCTATGTTGCCGATGGTCATCATCGCTGCGCCAGCGCCTGGCGGGCCGGCAAGGCCCGCCGCGAGCAGAATCCCGGGCACACCGGTGAGGAAGAGTACAACTGGTTCCTCGCGGTACTCTTTCCCAGCTCCGAACTCGAGATCCTGCCCTACAACCGGGTCGTGAAGGATCTCGACGGGAAGTCGGCGGAGGAGCTGCTCCGAGCACTCGCCTCGGTGGGAACGCTGGAGCCGACAGATGTCCCTGCACCGCCCCGGAGCGGCGCGTTCGGCGTGTACCTCGGTGGCAAGTGGTATCGGCTGACCCTCGATCCCCACTTTGTGGCCGATCTCAAATTGCCCGACTCTCTCGATGCCCAGTTGCTGCACGACCTGGTGCTCCGCCCCCTCCTCGGCGTCGGCGATCCCCGCACCGACCAGCGGCTCGATTTTGTCGGCGGTATTCGGGGCACCACGGAACTGCAGGAGCGCGTGGACCGTGGCGAGGCGGCGATTGCCTTTGCACTCTTCCCCACGACCCTCGATCAGTTGCTGGAGGTTTCGGATACCGGCCAGATCATGCCGCCCAAGACGACCTGGTTCGAGCCTAAGCTGCGCAGCGGTCTCTTCGTGCACACCCTTGATTGACACCCACCCGGAGCAGGAATGACGACGGTACTGGTTGCGGACAAGTTCGAGAAGGTGGGGATTGACGGGCTCGCCGACCTCGGCTGCCGGGTGGTGCTTCGGCCAGAACTGACCACCGCCGACCTGCCCGCCGCCATTCGGGAGAGCGACGCCAAGATCCTGGTCGTCCGGAGCACCAAGGTCGATGCCGCCGCACTCGGTTCGGGCGGTAGCCTGAGCCTCGTCATCCGGGCCGGTGCCGGCATCGACACCATTGACGTGTTGAGCGCGTCGCGGCTCGGGGTGTTTGTCTCGAATTGTCCCGGCAAGAATTCGATCGCGGTCGCCGAGCTGGTGATGGGACTGCTGCTGGCCGTGGACCGGCGGATCGCGGACCAGACCGCCGATCTCCGCGCCGGGGCCTGGAAGAAGGGGGAATACCAGAAGGCCCGCGGACTCCACGGCCGCATCCTCGGTGTGGTCGGCCTGGGACAGATTGGCCAGGAGATCGTGAACCGCGCGCGCGCCTTCGGCATGACCATCGTGGCCTGGTCGCGGCAGCTGACGGTGGAGGACGCGGCGCGCCAGGGGATCGGCTACTGCCAGACCCCCCTGGAGGTGGCCCGACTCGCCGACGCCGTCACCATCAATGTGGCGGCAACGGCAGAGACCAGGCACCTGGTCAACGCCGAGTTCCTCGGCGCCATGAAGCCGGGGGCCTACCTCATCAACACCTCCCGCGGGACGGTGGTGGATGAGGTCGCGCTGGAGCGCGCGGTCCGCGAAAAGGGGATTCGCGCCGGACTGGATGTGTTCGACCCGGAACCGGCCGGCGCCACGGCGGAGTTTTCCAATCCGATCGTCCAGGCTCCGGGCGTGTACGGAACCCATCACGTGGGCGCCTCTACCGAGCAGGCCCAGGTGGCCATTGCCCACGAGGTCATCCGGATCGTGCGCGCCTATATCGAGACCGGCGCCGTGCCCAACTGCGTCAATCGGCAGGCCCGGAGCACCGCCACCCACGTCCTCTCGGTGCGGCACGAA
>JAWXBA010000150.1:0-23277 GCA_034439775.1 Gemmatimonadota bacterium
CCCTGGAGGTCAGTGCGGATCGCCAGCGGGCCCATCCACCCCTCCTGCCCCGAATGATGCACCATGTTGAAGGCCACGATGGCGCCGCGGCCATCCCGCCAGGTCAGGGCGCCCGCGCCAGCATCGGCAATGGCATACCGCCAGATTGCGGGATTGAGGTACGGCACCCGCACTCCCGCCATGCCGTCCCGGTGATAGCGATCGGTAAACGACTGGCTGAACAGCTCGTTGATGGCGTCGATGTCGCCGGGCGCTGCCACAACCGGCCCGACGATCCCCGCGTCATGCCGCCGCATCGTGGGGCTCCGGCAAGGGCTCGTCGACGACACGCGCCACCCCTTCCACGGCATCGAACGTCACCCGGATGACCCGATCGAAGCCATCCCGCACCGTATCGATGTGGGTGATGAGGATGACCTGGGGGAAGCGGTCCGCCAGCTGCCGGAGCAGGTCGAGCACCGCCCCGCGGCGTTCCTCGTCGAGGGACCCGAAGATCTCGTCGAGCACGAGCAGCGACAGTGGTTGGCCGGCCCGTTCCGCAATCATCTGGCTGATGGCCAGCCGCAGTGCGAGGTTGATGACGTCCTCCTCGCCTCCGGAGATGACTGGCTTGGGATCGCCGTCCTCCACGATGGTGGCGACATAATCCTCATCGAGTTCCAGGTCGGTATAGCGACCGGTGGTCAGGTCCCGGAGGAACCCACTCGCCAGCTCGGAGAGATCCGGCCGGAGCTGCGCATTCAAGTCGGTCCGCAGGTCGGCAAACGCCGTATCCAGTTCCTGGTTGAGGCGCAGGTCGATCCGAAGGACGTCGATCGCTGCAAGCCGTCGAGTCCGCTCGGCCCGCCGCCGCGCCAGCGCGGCCTGGCTCTCGCGCGCGGCCGCCTCCTCCGCCTCGACCCGGGCAACCTGAACCTCGGTCTCCTGGGCCGACCGGGTGGCGGACGCGAACTGCTCCCCCGTCTCGGCAAACAGTTCCTCAGACCACCCCAAGCCCTCGATCTCTTCCCGCAATCTCGTGGCCACTGCCTCCGACACCGAAAGTCGCTGCTCCGCTTCGGCCATCTGGGAGCCGAGGCGTTCGGATCGTTCCGCCATCGCAGCATGCCGTAAGGCCTCGGCGGCCACCGGCTCAAGCGCCAGGATCACGCGCCGCACTTCCGCGTGGCGAGCCTCATCATAGGTCACCGCCTCGCCTTCGGCGGCCTCGCGCAGGCCCGCCAGCCGGGCCTCCAGCTCGGTCCGCCGCAGCTCCGTCCCCTCGCGCTCACGCACCTGGGTCACCAACTCCACCACGCGGCTGGTCAGGGTGGCCAGTCTGGCCTCCAATCCGGTCCGTTCCGATTCCGCCGCCACCAGGTCGGTCGGTTCGGCCTTGAGCTGATCGAGTCGCTGCCGGAAATACCGGCCGTTGGTTTCGATCTCGGCGATCTGGCGCTCCAGCACCCCGACCACATTGGCGTACTCCTCCCCCAGCACCCGGGAACAGGTGGGACAGGCGCCATCCGGGCCAAGGCTGACCAATTGTTCACGCTGCCGGGTGAGTTCGCCGAACTGATCCAGCAGCTGCTGGCGGCGGGTGGTGGCGTCCTGGGCGTCGCGGACCCAGGCAGTGCGGAGGTCGCGTGACGTCCGGACCCGCTGTTCCAGGGCAATCCGCAACTCGTCCCGCCGGATCCGGGCCTCGGTGGCGGCCGCCAGCTCCGGCAGGACCGCCAGCCGGACCCCGATCACCTCCAGCTCCCGGCTGAGCTCGGCAATCTGGCCCTGCGCCTCGCGCCGCCGGGCCAGGATCCGGGCGGCATCGTCGAGGCGATCGCGCTCCTGGCGAAGGCCCGCCAGCGGGGCGACTTGCGCCTGCAACTCAGCCAGCCGAGCCTGAGCCGCGATGGCCTCTGCGAGGTCATGGTCGAGTTTCTCGATAGCCTGGCGTTCCTGGACCACGTCCTTGTCGGCCATCCGGAGATCGCTCGCCACCGATCGCACCCGTTCCTGCAGCTGCTGAAGCGATTCCCAGCGCGGCCGGACAGCGGCCAGGACCACGGCGGAACGCTCCCGTTCCGCCCGCAGCCGGGTGGCCTGCACTGTGACCGTGGCCAGGCGTTCGGATATGGCGCCCTCATCGGCGGCCAGGGCCGCCTCGTCGGCCAGGCCGTCTTCCAGCCCACCCAGGCGCGCCCGCAGCCGGCTCCGGGCCTCGCGCAGGCGGTCCTGTGCCACCCGGAGTCGCTCGTACCCCAGCACACGACTCAGGAACTGCCCCCGTTCGGAGGGGGTCATGGCGGCCATGATGGCCAGTTCCTTCTGGCCGGTGAAGTAGGTGCTGAAGAATTCCTCGCGAGTCATGCCCAGGAGTTTGGTGAGCCGTTCGGTGACCCCACCCAGGCTGGTGGCTATCGGGCTATCGCCCCCATCCTGGTGCAACGCGGCGTCGGCGAGGGTCCGCAGCACCCGGTAGCGGTGAGCGCCGAGGGTGAATTCGAGCTCCACTTCCACCCGGGATCGGGGTGGCGCACCACGGCGGCGAATCGAGTCCCGATTGCCGCGCGCCGCAGGGGTGCCGTACAGCGCCCAGGCAATCGCCTCCAGCAGGGTGGTTTTCCCCACCCCGTTGGGACCGATGATCCCGGTCAATCCCGGACCGAACAGCACCTCGGTGGCGGCATGTTGACGAAAGTTCCTGAGGCGAAGACGATGGAGCTCCATCAGGCCTCGTCCTCCCGGAGCAGCGCCACGCCCTCTTGCACGAAGCGATCGCGCTCCAGATCCGGCGGCAGGGTGCGCTGGGCCAGGAAATCACCGACCATCTCCGGCAGGGTCTGCCGGCGGCCGGGCGCGCCCACACCGGTGGATCGCTGGGGCTCCGGCCGGCGGAATTCCAACTGCAGGTGCAGCGCCTCCGCCCGGGCGGCCCGCTGGGCGAGATGGTCAAGTTCCCGGACGACGTGGCGGCTGACATTGCGGACCACCAACCGGACGACCTGATTTGCCAGCCCGCCAGGCACCTCCCCGAGCCGGGCCGCGATCGCGAGATCGAGGTCGGCCGGCGCCATCGTCGCCGCATCGATCGACCGGAGGTCATGAATGCTCCGAACCGGCGGTATGGACCGACGCGAGACTGTGCCGGCAGGCAGGTCGATGATCAACCATCCCTTTCCGGACGTTCCCTGAATGGCTTCGTCCCGGATCTCCCCCCAGACATTGGAGCTGACATACTCGAGCGCTCCGGCATACCAGACCCGAGGCATCACCTCGCGCTGCACGTGGTAGTGCCCCAGGGCCACATAGCTCCAGTCGCCAGCGTGGAGATCCGCGATCTGGAGGACCGCTCCACCGTACTCCACCGAGGTCCGGTCGACGGGAAAGATTCCCGGCACCTCGCCATGAAGCATCAGGACTTGGTGGGGGAGGTGGCCTTCGGGCACCAGCGCTGGTCGATCCTCGCCTGCCAGGGCCTGGTGAGGAACGGCCAGGACGGAGAGTCCGAGCTCTGGATACGCCAGCCGGCGGGCCCGATCGGTTGCGACATCGACGCCGAGCTCCTCGAAGAGCCGGAGAATCGATCCGGTCTCAGACGACCTCGGCGTGTCGTGGTTGCCGGCAATCAGGATGACCGGGGCGTTGGGCAGCGCTTCGCGTAGACGCTGGAACTGGCGAAAGGCAAAGACAATGGCGGCATTGGTGGGTCGAACGGCGTGGAAGAGGTCGCCCGCCACCAGGATGGCATCCGGTCGCTCGGCGAGGACGCCGTCGATGGCCGCCCGGAAGGCGTGCGCCACGTCGGCCTCCCGCTGGTTGATCCCGGCGGGGGTCTGGCGATGGAACTGACGAAAGCCGAGGTGGGGATCGGCGAGGTGAGCGAGGCGCACGGCAGGATATTCACGCCCCGACTGGCTCTGGGCAAGGCCTGCGCCGAGAGGATTATGCGTAGGGATCGGGCAGATCCGGCACTCCGGGGACTCTGCGGCGGGGCGGCGGAGTCTCGGTGGTCACCACCCGGCCAAGGCACGCCGAGAAATACGCCAGGGGGTCCGCCGGCCGCTCTCGCACCGTGCGGTGCAGCGCCTGGCGCACCTGCTCTTCGCGCCGCCCGGCGATCAACGCCGCCACCGCATCGGTTGAGAGTCCGGGGGCCATCGCCCTCAGGCGGCGTGCCACGGCGGCTGGGAACGGCAGGTCGGCGACGGGAGGAAACTGTTCCACCCCCTCCCGACCCGTGAGCACAGCGGGCCGGGGGAATCGCACAAACACCGGCTGGGTAAAGTGGGGGTGGCGAGCCATCAGCTCGCCCTTGGGCAGGCCACTGAGCCGAGCCTTGATGGCGGGGGAAAGGGTGGCGTATCCGGCCGTGGCCAATTCGTCCACATCCATGCGCCCGTAGACCGCGGTACCAGCGTTGCCCACCACCCGCCGGTGCACCTGCGAGCGGAACTGCTGGGCGCTGAAGAGGGCCAGGCCCAGGTACCGGCCGCGCTCCGAGATATCGAGCAGCATCCGGCGGACGTAGGTATCCGGGCCATCGGCGGGGGCAAACTTGTTGAGCTCATCCACGAACACCACCACCTGATCGACACCAAGATCCTGTCGCTCGAGGTGTTCGCGCAGTTGGCTGACCACTCGCGCAAAGACAAGGTCCTGGGCCAGCGGGTCGAGTCCAGCCACGTCGACCACGTACATGGTGCGGTCGGCAAAACTGCCCCAGGGCAGATCGTTGACCACCCCGTCCTCGGTGACCAGCCCCTTGGACCGGGTGCTGATGTTGCCCAGCCGGTTCCGAATCTTCCGGATCGTGGCAATGTGGTGGGTGCGCCAGATTTCGCCGCCTCGGGTCTGGGACTCAAGATACTGAAAAATGGCCTTGAAGAAAACTTCAAGATCGGCAAAGGTCTGGACCAGAAATGGCTCGACCCGGAGGGTCGGGTCTTGATACTCGCGGCCCACCACCCGCTCGGCCAGGAAATCCACGAAGGCGTCGGCCTTGGCGTCGATGTCGTCCCGATTGAGGAGGACCTCGGTAAAATCGAGCACCTCGCGGAGCCCCCACACCAACGGTTCGGTGTTGCCAGCCAGCGCCTCATGGGTCCGCAGCGTGTTCAGGTTGACCCCATCCGGCTTGAACGGGGCGAAGAGCCGGAATTGCCTGAACGGCTCCGGCTCCAGGCCCAGGTGCCGGTAGAGCTCAAGATCCTCCGCCCCCAGCGCAGCTGGCTGATCGAGGAAGCAGAGATCGGGACCCTTGACGTTGAAGCAGAGCGCCGCGACCCGGCCCTTATGGGCCGCCAGCCGCTGGAAGACCGAACTGATCAGGAACGACACCGCGCTGGTCTTGGTGGCCAGTCCGGACACCCCGGTGATGTTGAGGTGGGCTGCCTCTGGCCCCAGCAGGAAATCGGCGTCGAGATAGACCGGAGCCTCGCTGCCGCCGGCGGCGTAGAGGCCGAACGGCAGCCCCGTGGCGGCGTCGTGGTGCAGGAAGCTGTCCATTCGCAGGGCCGTGAGCACATCGTGATCGGTGGCTGCGAAGACCTGCCCGAGGGCCACCGGTCGCAGTGGTTCGGCGGGCAGGTGGCGCAAGACTGCGGCGGTGAAGAGCCGGATCTCCGCGCGATCGGTGGGAGCGTCCCGGGCAGACCGAGTCACGGCATCGAGGGGACGGGCCAGATCAGAGTAGGCAACTCCCTCGGTGACGACCCCCCAGGCCTGCCTTCCCTCCCCCTCCACCCGGACGATGGCACCGATCCCGACCGGGGCGCCCTCTGGCGCCCAGAAATGGAACTGGTGGGTGCTGCTCGGCTTCTGCTCGGTGGCCACCACACGGCCGACCGGCGCGGCACCCGTTGCTTCGGTCATGTCCGATTCCATCCTGTCATTGCGAGTCCCACCGTCCCCATTCTCGATATCCTCATGTTACGTTGCGGCATGCGGATCCTGACCCTCCTGCTGGGGCTGGTTTCGGCCGGCATGGCCACGGCCCAGACTCCCCTTTCCCCTCCCTTGCCACCGGCGATCTGGACCGCCGGAGGCGAGCTGGCGGTCACCGAGCTCTCGGGGAACAAGTCGCTGACCTTGATCGCCACCGGAATCAACCTCAAGCGGGTGGCACCAGACGGGGCCGTCGTGGAGGGGCTCGCGGCGATGCGGTACGGTCGCAGCGACGGCACCGTCGCGAGTGAGAACTACCGGGCCGAAGTCGCCGCCAAGCTGCGTCCCCAGGGCCGTGTTTCCCCCTCCTTCCGGCTGGCCGCCAACCGCGACCTGATCAAGGGTCTCAATCTCCGGCTGGCTGCGTCGGCCGGAGTGGATATCGAGCTGTTCACCGACTCGCCAAGCGAGCTCCAGGTTGGAGTCTCACTGCTGCAGGATCGCGAATACCGCCGCCTGTCCACCGGCAGCACCCTCGAGCCGCGGCTGTCGTTTACCCGGTTCGACATCCGGGTGCGGGGCAAATATCCGCTCCGCGAGGCGGTCACCCTCGAGCACCTGACCGTGATGCAGCCGGTGGCCGGAGACTTCAACGACTATCTCCTGACCACCCGGGCCGCCCTGCAGGTCTTCCTGACCCGCCAGCTCGCCTTCCAGACCAGCTACCTGGTGGAGCACGACGCCACCCCGCTGCCCTCGGTCCAGTTCAAGGACGACCGGACCCTCACCGTGGGGATTCTGCTCCGCCTCAACTCCAAGCGCTAGGCAGGGTCTTCGAGACTGGTCAGCGGCGGCACCGCCGTCAGCCAGAACCCGGCCAACCCGCCGGCGGAATCCACTTCGGCCGCCAGATGATCGGCCACCTGCACCAGGGTGGCTGGCCTGGGCGCGCCGACCCGGACATGAATGATCGCTTCGTCGCTGCTGACCCGGGCCGCCAGCGCAACATCCAGTTCCAGCAGGGAAGCGCCCGCATCCAGGCGGACCGCGATGGTTCCGCGTCGCAACGCGACCGGCGCCAACAGGCCGGGCACGGTGGTCACCTCCGGCCAGACCACCACGTCGAGCCCCGCCAAGCCACCGCCCGCCAGGTCCAGCACCACCACCGATCCATCATGGCCGCTCAACTCCAGGCTGGCGGCCGACCCGCTCGGCGGTGGTCGGAGGGCGCCGGCAAGAATGTCGGTCTCGGGTTCCCAGGTCCAGACGATTCCCGGCAGGGATTCCGTCTCGGTCACCTGAACGACGGCCCCCATCAGCGCTGCCGGATATACCGGAAGAGCCGATCCATCGCCGAGTCGAGTTCCTGGTCGGACACCGAATAGCTCAGCCGGACCCAACGGTCATCCCCAAAGGCGCTCCCCGGAACCAGCGCCACCCCCTCGGTGTTGATCAAGCCCTCGCAGAACGCCTGGCCGGTGGTCGGCGCGCCGGAATCCAGGCCGTCCACCCGGAAGAAGAGGTAGAACGCGCCATGCGGTTCCACGAACTCGACCCCGGGCACTTCGGCCCGGAAACGGCTTACCAGGCGGTCGCGACGACGGTGGAAAGCCGCCACCATCTTCTGGACGTCCGCCTCCACTCTCTCATCGCTGTACGCCGTGGCTGCCGCCCATTGGGCGGGATGGTTGGGACCGGTCGTGGTATGGGTCTGGAGGGCGGACATTGCCGCGGTGAGCGCCGCAGGAGCGTAACTGGCACCGATCCGCCACCCGGTCATCGCGTACGCCTTGCTGGCGCCGCAGATCAGGACGACCCGCTCCAGCAACTCGTCGGGCAGGTCCAGGAACGAAGGCGCGGGCCCACTGCCATAGCTGATTCGCCGGTAGATCTCGTCGGCAATGACCCAGACCTCATGCTTGGCGGCCCACTCGGCCAGGCCACGGAGTTCCGACAAGGTGTAGACCGCACCAGTGGGGTTGCACGGGGAACAGAGGATCAGCCCGCGAACCAGTTTGTCGGTGTGTGGCGCCAGGTCGCGGGGAGCCACCTTGAGGCCCCATTCCGGGTCGCCCGGCACCGCCACCGGTTCGGCCCGCGCCAGACGGACGATCTGGGGGTAGGACACCCAGGCCGGGCTGGGGATCAGGACCTTGTCCCGGGGGCCGAACAGGCTGAAGCAGGCATTGAACAGCGACTGCTTGGAACCGTTGCTGATGATGATCCGGTCCGGATCGACGGCGCGGTTCCCGCTGAGCCGCGACAGGTTGGCCGCAATCGCCTGCCGGAGTTCGGGAATCCCGGCGTTGGGGGGATAGCGGGTCTTCCCCTTCCGGATGGCCTGGATCCCGGCCTCCGCCACGGCGGCGGGGGTATCAAAATCGGGCTCGCCGACGCCGAGATCGACCACATCCTCACCGGCCAGCTTGCGGCGCCTGGCCTCGGCGCTGATCGCGATGGTTTCCGACGCCTTCAGATATTGGAGATTGGGCGAAAACGGTGTGCTCATCGAGTGCGTTCCGGCTCGTGACAGGGAAAGAAGGCGGGGCGGAAAGCTCCCCGCTCGCTCGGGGGAAGTCAATCCTTCCCGCTGGGGAGGGTTGGTGCCGCCGCGCCGCCGCATTAGGTTCCCCGCCCCGCTGCCACAGTGGCGCGGCTTGAGAATCGAGGCACCCGTGTCGGACTGGATGGAACTGAACGTCGCCGCGCCGGTCGCGGCCAACTTGGCTGCACTCGGATGGTCCGCGTCACATCCGCGGGTCCGGGAGGTCACCCCGATCACCGCCCGTGGGCACAGTGCGGTCGTGATCGCGCCGCCGACGCCGGCTTGGGCCGGCCCCGCACTCGCGGGGGCGATCAGCCACCTCGAAGCGGCCGGCACTGGCCGGCTGCTGGTGGTGACCCCGGCCGACGCGGTGGTCGAATGGTCGGCCCAGGTTGAGTCCCTCCTCGCCGGCACACGACTCACCAGCTGCACCGCCCGCAGCGCCGGCCGTGCGACCCGACTGCTGCGCGGCACCACACCCGACATCATGGTGCTTTCGGCCGACCTGACCCTGGCGCTGGTCGGTCGGGGCGAACTGAAGACCGCCGACCTGACCGCCATCGTCCTGGCCTGGCCCGAACGGTGGGCCGAGGACGCGGTGCTGCTGCCCCTCATGCAGGATCTCCCCGCCACCGCCCAACGCGTGATCCTCAGCTCCAGTGGCGTCCGGGCGGGGGAACTTGCCGAGCGTTACGCCCGCAAGTCACCGGTGGGTGGTCCTCCTGAGGGAACCGGCACGGCGGGGCCGGTCCGCACGGTCTCGTGCAGCTGGGCCCGGCGGGTCGCGGCCGTCCCCGAGCTGGTGGAGCTGCTGGACCCGGTCTCGCTGACCGTCTGGACTGCCGATACCCGCCTCCATGCCCCGCTGCGCGCTGCGCTGGCCGGGGTAGCCCCTGACGCCGTCATCACCACCACACCGCCCGAAGCCCCCGCCGGAATGATCGTGGCGCTCGACCTGCCCGATGCCGCCACGCTCACCCAGCTGCTCGGCGCCGGCGAGGTGGTGCTCCTGGTCCCCACCGGAACCGAATCGTGGAGCACCGCCGTGGCCGCTCCGCGCCGCCCCGTGCTGCTCCCCGGGGTGATCGACGAGGCCGCCGAGGCCACCCGCAAGTCGCGGGCGGCCATCAGCCGTGTCATCGCGGAGGAGGATGCCACCGAGGCCGCGCTGGTGCTTGCCCCGCTGTTCGAGCGCTTTGAGGCGCCGGCGGTCGCCGCGGCGCTCTACGCCCTGTGGCAGCGTCGGCCCGCCGAAGCCACCCCGACGAGCGCCCCGGCAACGGAGGGGACGGCCGAAAAGCTCTGGGTCGGAATTGGCCGCAAGGACGAGGTCGGCGCCAATGAACTGGTGGCGTTCCTGACCCGCGAAATCGGGGTGGAACGGGGCTCGATCGGACGGATCGAGGTGCGCGAGAACTTCAGCCTGATCGAGGTGCCGCGGGCTGAGGCGCCGCGCATTGCGGAGGCGTTGAGCGGTCGCACCATGCGGCGACGACGGCTGGTGGCCCGGGTGGACCGTGGCGCACCGCCCCCGTCAGGTCGGCCACCGCGCGGCCGCACCCCCGCCTGAGCCCCAATCGCGCCGGGCAGCATCCGACACCCTGAACGCACGACGGGCCGCCCGATCCATGGGTGGCCCGTCGCTCGTCCGGCATCCGCCGGCCGCTGGTGCACCTACTTCTTCTTGTTGACCAGGTCCTTGAGTCCCTTGCCGGCGCGGAACACCGGGTTGACCGAGGCCTTGATGCTGATCGCCTTGCCGGTCCGGGGATTGCGGCCCATGCGTGCGGCCCGCTTGCGGGTCTCGAAATTACCGAAGCCCGTGATCTGGACCTTGCCGCCCTTCTTGAGTTCGCCTGCGATAATGCCGCTCGTCGAGAAGAAGAGATCCACGACGTCGCCCGCGTGCGCCTTCGAGGAGTCCAGCTTCTTCGCAACCGCCTCGACCAGTTCCTGTTTGTTCACGTTAGGCTCCTTCGGTGGGGAATGGGTGGGATGATATCACGCCGCCGTCGGCGCGGGTTCAACTGAATATGGGGTAATCAGCCGGAAAACCGCAAGATCCCGCCGTTCCCCGCGTTTTGTGCTTGACCGAACCGGAACCGGCCGCTATCCTCCGCGGTCGCCTGCAACGAGCCCCCCGAAGATGACCACACCCACGCGCCCCGGCGCCATCGAAGTGATCGCTGGCGTGATGTTCAGTGGCAAGAGCGAGGAACTGATCCGGCGGGTGCGGCGAGCGCTCATTGCCCGCCGTCGGGTTCAGGTCTTCAAGTCCCATCTCGACGCCCGCTATGCGGGTGTCTACCGCATTTCCAGCCACGACGGCCGCACCATCGAGTCCGAGCCGGTGGACAGCGCCGCCGAGATCTACCGCAACGTCCGTCCCGACAGCCAGCTCGTCGCCATCGACGAGGCCCAGTTCCTCGACGACGCCGTCGTGGATGTGGCCACTGCGCTGGCGAAGCGGGGCGTCCGCGTCATCCTGGCCGGCACCGACACCGATTTCCGCGGGGTTCCGTTCGGCGCCATGGCTGCATTGATGGCGGTGGCCGAGGAAGTGACCAAGCTGCGCGCCATCTGTGTCGTCTGCGGCGAACTGGCCTGCCGCAATCAGCGGCTGGTCGATGGCCACCCCGCGCCCTGGAATGCCCCCGTGATCCAGATTGGAGGGTCGGAATCGTACGAAGCCCGGTGTCGACACTGTCATGAGGTGCCCCAGGTTGATGCGGACCAGACCGCACTGCTCTGAAGGGAGAAGCGAGAAGTGGGAAGTGAGCAGTGGTCACTGTGGGGTCGGGAGCGTGAGGGGAGCATCAGGCTTTGGGCCGGGGGAGTTGCCGGGGGAGGAGCTCCCTTCTCCCTTCTCCCTTCTGGCTTCTCCCTTTCATGATCCACGTCGCACTCACCGGCAACGTTGCCGCCGGTAAATCGTCGGTGGCCCGCCTCTTTGCGGAGTGGGGCGCCACCGTGATTGATGCGGACGCCATCGTCCATGAACTGCAACGCCCGGGCACCCCGGTGCTGGCCGCGATGGTGGAGCGATTCGGCGTCGAGATCCTGCGGCCCGACGGTGCGCTGGACCGCCCTGCCCTCCGCCGCCGGATCCTCGACGACGCCGACGCCCGCCGGGCCCTGGAGGCGATCGTGCATCCGGCCGTGGCGGCCCGCCGGGAGGAGCTGATCGCCGCCGCCGGCCTAGGGGATGGGATCGTCGTGAACGACATTCCGCTGCTGTTCGAAGTCGGGGCGGCCGGGGATTTCGACCAGGTTGTGCTGGTCGAGGCGCCGGAGGCGCTGCGGCGGCAGCGCCTCGTCGAGCTGCGCGGGCTGGCGCCGGAGGAGGCGGACCGGCTCATCGCCGCCCAGATGCCCAGCGCGGAGAAGCGGGAGCGAAGCACTCATGTGATCCTCAATACCGGATCGCCGGCGGAGCTCGAGGCCACGACGCGGGCCGTGTGGGACCGAATCGTGGCGGCAGCGCGAAGCGCTTGACCCCGGGCGGGCCCGCCAGTATCCTCCACCCGGCCTTCTACTGGAGTTGCACCGATGTCGAACGTGCCGGACCAGCTGCAGTACACCACCGACCATGAATTCGTGAAGGCGACCGACACGGCGGGCGAAGTCCTGATCGGCATCACCGACTATGCCCAGGGCGAGCTCGGCGACATCGTCTTCGTGAACCTCCCCAAGGTCGGCGAATCGTACGTGACCGGCGGCGTCTTCGGCACGATCGAGGCGGTCAAGGCGGTGTCCGACCTCTACTCGCCGCTGGCCGGCGAGATCGTCGCAGTCAACCCGGCGCTCGACGCCGACCCGGCGGTCGTCAACCGCGATCCCTACGGCGAAGGATGGATGATCCGCCTGAAGCTGAGTGACCCGGCCGCGCGGCAGGGCTTGATGGACGCTGCCGCCTATCGGTCCCATATCGGCGCCTGACGCCGGATGCGCCAGCCGCGATTCCCGACGTGCCCCGGTGCAGCAGCGCCGGGGCACCGCCGTTTCCTGCCACTTCGGATGCCACGATGACCGCCCACACCTTTGTCGACCGCCACAATGGCCCTCGATCCAGCGATCTGGCGGCGATGCTGGCCGCCCTCGGATACGCCTCGCTCGACGACCTGATCGACGTGGTGGTCCCGACCGATATTCGCCTGCGAAAGCCACTGGCCCTCCCCGCCGCCCGCAGTGAGGCCGATGCCCTCGCCGACATCAAGGCGATCGCCGCCGAGAACAAGCCGCTCCGCTCCCGGATCGGCATGGGGTACGCCGACTGCCGCGTGCCGGCCGTGATCCAGCGCAATGTCCTCGAGAACCCGGGCTGGTACACCGCCTACACCCCCTATCAGCCGGAGATCGCCCAGGGCCGGCTCGAGGCGCTGCTCAATTTCCAGACGATGGTCTCGGACTTGACCGGCCTCCCGATCGCCAACGCCTCGCTGCTCGACGAGGGCACCGCGGCGGCAGAGGGGATGGCCCTGACCCTGGCGGTGGCGCCGTCAACCGACGCACCGGTCTTCCTGATCGACGCTGGCTGCCACCCCCAGACGATCGCGGTCGTGGTCACCCGGGCCGAGGCGCGCGGGGTCGCGACCAAGGTCCAGCCCCCGGCGCGGATGAAGTTCAAGAAGGGGGTCATCGGGGCGCTGCTCCAGTATCCCGCCACCGATGGCGGGGTGCACGACTTCCGTCCCCTGGCGGAGAACGCCCACAAGGTCGGCGCCCTGGTCACCGTCGCGGCCGACCTGATGAGCCTGGCTCTCCTGGTGCCACCGGGCGAGTGGGGCGCCGATATCTGTGTCGGCAACTCCCAGCGCTTTGGGGTGCCGCTCGGCTATGGCGGGCCCCATGCCGCCTTCTTCTCCACCCGCGATGAGCACAAGCGCCACATCCCCGGACGCCTGATCGGTGTCTCCAAGGATCGCGAGGGGCAGCCGGCCCTGCGCATGGCGCTGCAGACCCGGGAGCAGCATATCCGTCGGGAAAAGGCCACCAGCAACGTCTGCACCGCGCAGGTGCTGCTAGCCGTGATGGCCAGCATGTACAGCGTGTATCATGGCCCCGAGGGGATCCGGGCCATCGCCACCGCCATTCATCGCCGCACCGCCGCCCTGGCGGCAGCGCTCAAGGCGCTGGGCTACACCCTGAGTCACGACTCTTTCTTCGACACCCTGGCGGTCGAGACCGGTGGCGTGCTCGGGCGCAAGCTGGTCAAGGCAGCCCTCAAGCGGGGCATCAACCTGCGGACCATCGACAAGAAGCGGATCGGCATTGCGCTCGACGAGACCACCACCGACGCCGAAGTGCAGGAACTGGCCGAGGTCTTCAAGTATGGCGCCACCACCCCGGGGGAGGTGGTGCCGGACTTCGGGGCCGTCGCACTGCCCACCGGCCTGGTCCGCACCACCCCGTACCTGACCCACCCGGTCTTCAGTGAGCATCATTCCGAGACGGAGATGCTGCGGTATATCCGCCGGCTCGAGGCCAAGGACCTCTCGCTCACCGCCGCCATGATCCCGCTCGGTTCATGCACGATGAAGCTCAACGCGACCACCGAGATGATCCCGGTCAGCTGGCCCGAGTTCGGCGGGCTGCACCCCTTTGCCCCGGCGGCCCAGGCCAAGGGGTATGCCCGCCTCTTTGCCGACCTGGAGGAGTGGCTGGCCGAGATTACCGGATTCCACGCCATCTCGCTGCAGCCCAATGCCGGTTCGCAGGGTGAGTACGCCGGGCTGCTGGTGATCCGTGCCTGGCACCGGAGCCGGGAGGAAGCCCACCGCAACGTCTGCCTCATCCCGCAGTCGGCGCATGGGACCAACCCCGCCAGCGCCGTCATGGCCGGCATGCGGGTGGTTGTGGTCAAGACTGACGCGGAAGGCAATATCGATATTACCGACCTGCGCGCCCGGGCTGAGGAGCATGCCGCCAACCTGTCGGCACTGATGGTGACCTACCCCTCCACCCACGGCGTCTTCGAGGGTGGCATTGCAGAGATCTGCCGGATCGTGCACCACCATGGCGGGCAGGTCTACATGGACGGCGCCAATATGAACGCCCAGGTCGGCCTCTGCCGGCCGGGCGACATCGGCGCCGACGTCTGCCACCTGAATCTCCACAAGACCTTCTGCATCCCCCACGGTGGGGGCGGTCCGGGGATGGGCCCGATCGGCGTGGCCGAGCACCTGACGCCGTTCCTCCCCTCGAGCCCCATCGTGGATCTCGGCCATCCCCAATCGTGCGGCGCCATCTCAGCGGCCCCCTGGGGAAGCGCCTCGATCCTGCCGATCTCCTGGGCCTACATCGCCATGATGGGGCCGGACGGCCTGACCGAAGCGACCAGGATCGCCATCCTCAATGCCAACTACATCGCCCACCGGCTCAAGGGGCAATACACCACGCTCTACACCGGGAACCGGGGTCTCATCGCCCACGAGTGCATCATCGATTTCCGGATGTTCAAGCAGTCGGCCGGCATTGAAGTGGAGGATGTGGCCAAGCGCCTGATCGACTTCAGTTTCCACCCCCCCACGGTTTCCTTCCCGGTGGCCGGGACGCTGATGATCGAGCCCACCGAGAGTGAGTCGAAGATGGAGATCGACCGGTTCTGCGACGCCCTCCTGGCCATCCGCGAGGAGATCCGGGAGGTGGAGTCCGGCGCCGCAGAGCGAGGAAACAATATCCTGCATCACGCCCCCCACACCCTACGGCTGGTGGCAGCCGATGAGTGGACCAGGCCCTACCCGCGCGAAAAGGCCGCCTTCCCGTCGGCGGCCACGCGGCAGCACAAGGTCTGGCCCACCGTGAGCCGGATCGACGGGGCCTACGGCGATCGCAACCTGGTCTGCACCTGCCCGCCGGTGGATGACTACACCGAATAGCCCGGCTGTTCCTCTGGTCGTCTGGCGCGACGCCGCGCCCCGACCAGGATGGGCCAACATGGCCATCGATCGCGCCCTCCCCGGCCTGGCGGCCCGGGAGGGCGCAGTCATTGTCCGGCTCTATGCCTGGGAGCCGTACTGCCTCTCCTTTGGCCGCCACGAGCCGGCCGCACGGCGCTACGATCGCGACCGGATCCTCGCAGCCGGCCTCGATTGCGTCCGCCGCCCCACCGGAGGGCGGGCGGTCTGGCATGGCCGCGAACTGACCTACGCGGTGGCCGCTCCGGAGGCCCTGCTGGGCGGGCTCCGTCCTGCCTATCAGCGCATCCATCAATGGCTCGCGGCGGCTGTTCGCGGCCTCGGGGCACCAGCAGAGCTCGCGGCACCGGGTGGGCGCCACCCCCGACCGGGGGAAGGGGCATGCTTCGCCGCTTCCGTCGGAGGTGAGGTGGTGGTGGATGGTTGGAAGGTGGTGGGCAGCGCCCAGGTCCGCGACCAGGACGCCATGCTCCAGCACGGCGCCATGCTCCTGACTGACGATCAGGCCGTGGTCCGCGAGATGGCACGCCAACCCGACCCCCGCCCCCCCGCGGAACGACCGCTCGCCAGCATCCTGCAACGCCCCATCGGATGGGACGAGGCCGCCGACGCGGTGGTCAGGGCCTTGGGCAGCGCAGGGCACCCATTGGATCACCGCGAACTCTCGCCCGCAGTACTCCCAATGGCTGCGGCTTGGGAGGTGCAGTTCCGCGATCCGCTGTGGACCTGGGAGCGTTGACTGGCACGCCCCCTGCAAGCCGGTGGTGATCAACCCTATCTTTCGGGCAGTCTCCCCATCATCCCGGAGCACACCCTGACGATGCGCATCGCTGGCCTCGTGCTTCTCCTGCTCGCCTCCGCCACCCCGGCGGGTGCGCAGCCGCGCGCGCCTGACACTGGCACGATCGTCATCGTGGTGGGGCAGGAAGCCACCACCCCGATCCCGACGATCCCGGCCACCAAGGCCAACGGCGACATCATGAGCCTGCTGTTCCTCAAGCTGGCCAGGCTCGACGGCTCCCGTGGAACGGTGGGCGATCGCGGCTACACCCCTGAGCTGGCCGTCCGTTGGAGTCGCCGCGACTCGCTGACCATCGCGTTCGAACTCGACCCCCGTGCCCGCTGGCACGATGGCAGGCCGGTCCTGCCCCGTGACGTCGTCCATACCTTCGCGCGCGTGCGGCAGCCCGGCGTGGACCCGCAGGTCAGACTGCTCGCTCGGCACATCGCCTCGGTCACCGCGGAAGGCGATCGCGGCGTCGTGGTGCGCTTCACGCTGAGCTACCCCGAGCAGTATTACGACGCCATCGAGAACCTGGTACCGCTGCCATCCCACCTGGTCGACACCATCCCCGCGAACCGGATCGCCTCTTCCGCCTTCGCCCAGGCCCCACTGGGGAACGGACCGTACCGCTGGGTGCGCCGGGAGCCGGGCAGGCAGGTGGAACTCGCGGCCGACCCGAATTTCTTTCTCGGCCGGCCCAAACTCGAGCGCGTCATCTTCCTCCTCGCTCGCGACTATGAGGCCCAGATCAACCTCCTGCTCGATGGCACTGCCGACGCCCTCGAGAACGTCAACCCGCCGGCCCGAATCGCCCGGGTCAACGCTCGCCCCAGCTATCGGGTCGTGGCGGGACCCAGTTATGGTGTCGGCTACCTGCTCTTCAATTTCAAGGCCTACGGCGACAGCACCCAACCCCACCCTATCCTCGCCGATCCGGCCGTGCGCACCGCCATCATCACCGGGCTCGATCGCAGCCTGATCCTGCGCTCCACCCTGGGGCCCTATGGCAGCATTCCCGAGGGGCCCGTGGCCCAGCTCCACTGGATCCGTGACCCCGGGTGGTCAGCGCCAAAGGCGGACCCGGTGGGCGCCGCAGCGAGACTCCGGCAGGCCGGTTGGATCGACAGCAATGGCGACGGAATTCTCGATCGCAACGGCGTGCCGCTCATCCTGCGCCTCAACTACCCCGGCACCAATGCCGTCCGCGCCACCATGGCCGCCCAGGTGCAGGAACAACTCCGTCACCTCGGAGTGCGGATCGAGCTGGTCCGCCTCGACGGCCCGGTCTGGCTCGCCCGGCGCGAGACCGGTGAATTCGATCTCGACTTTTCCCAGGCGGTGATGACCCCCAGCCCGACCGGGCTGGTGCAGAGCTGGTCGTGCGGCGGGATGAGCGGCAGCAACGTCGGACGGTACTGCAACCCCCGGATCGATTCGCTGTTGCTCGCCGCGGCACTCGGCCGGACCGATCCGGGACCGCTCTACCGGGAGGTGCTCCGCCAGATCCGGGTCGACGCGCCCGCAGTCTTCCTCTTCACCGTCAGCAACGCCACGGCGGTGCACACCCGGTTCCAGAATGTCCAGTTCCGCCCCGAGGCGTGGTGGTCACTGCTCTGGAAGTGGTCGGTGCGTCCTGGCGCCCAGATTGCCCGTGACCGGGGTGTGAGCCGGTGACGTGAGTCGCTGGATCCTCCGGCGACTCCTTCAGGGCGTCATCACCCTGGCGGTGGTGATGGTCCTGCTGTTCCTGCTCATGCGGCTGACCCCGGGAGACCCCCTCGGCGGGATTGCTGGGGACCGGTTGATGTCGCCGGAGGAAATGCAGCTGCTGCGGGCGCGCTACGGGCTCGATCAGCCGATCCTCCAGCAGTTCATGACCTTTGCCAGGGGTGCCGTACAGGGAGACTTCGGCACCTCCATCCACCGCTACCCCGATCGGGTCGGCCCCCTCATCCGCGATCGCCTGCCCGCCTCCATCCTGCTCGGTGGCACCGTCCTGCTGCTCAACTTCACCATCGGCATCGGCCTCGGTGTGCTGCAGGCGGTTCACCGCGGCTCCCGGTTCGACCGCTGGCTCACCCGGATCTCCCTGGCGGCGTGGGCCCTCCCTTCATTCTGGCTTGGCCTGGTCCTGATCGCAGTATTTTCGCTGACCCTGGGCCTCTTCCCCGCCGGCCAGATGCAGGACCCGCTGCTCCCCGCCGATGCCGGGCCACTCACCCGCCTGGTCGACCTGCTCCATCACCTGGCGCTCCCGGCCCTGACCCTCTCGGCGGTCAGCCTGGCGGCCGGAATGCGTTTCCAGCGCACCGCCATGCTGGAGGTGCTGCGACTCGATTTCGTCCGTGCCGCCAGAGCCAGGGGACTCCCGGAGCGCCGCGTCATCTGGGTCCATGCCTGGCGGAACGCGCTCTCCCCGGTAGTGACCCTGCTTGGGCTCTGGCTGCCGATGCTGGTGGCTGGATCGATTTATGTCGAGTCGATCTTCAACTGGCCGGGCTTGGGGTCGCTGGCCGCCGAGGCCATCTCGGGCCGGGATTATCCCCTGTTGCTCGGCACCGCCATGTTGACGTCAGTTCTGGTCGTGGCCGGAGGTGTCATCGCCGACCTCGGCTACCTGCTGGTCGACCCCAGGGTGCGAGACTCCTGAGATGCGGGGGCCTCTCGCGGAAGTCCTTCGTGGTGCCTGGCGCTCCCCCTCGGGGCGCTGGGGGCTGGTGACCCTCCTGGTCATCGCCGCGCTGGCGCTGGCCGGGCCACTCGTACTCAACGACCCCGCCGCCATGCCCGATGTCATGGCGGGCGCCGAGAGCCCCTCCCTGGCGCATCCCCTCGGCACCGACGCCCTGAGCCGCGACGTGCTCTCGCGCACCATCCATGGCGCCCGGGTCTCGCTGGGGATTGCCATGCTGGCCGTCTGCCTGGCCATGCTGCTCGGCACCACCATCGGGGCTGCCAGCGGGTACCGCGGTGGCTGGATCGATACCGTCATCATGAGAACGGTCGACGCCGGCCTCGCCATTCCACGGCTGCTCGTCCTCTTGCTCCTCGTCCTGGTCTGGGAGCGCATCCCGACGATGGCGCTCGCCGTCGTGATCGGGTCGACCGGATGGCTCGGCACCTGCCGCATGGTGCGCGGCGAGGTGCTCCGCCTCCGGCAGATGGAATTCGTCCGTGCCGCCCAGGCGCTGGGCGCTTCCAGCGGCCGGATCATCCTCCGGCACCTCATTCCCAATGCCGCAGGACCGGTGGCCGTCTCCGCCACGCTCGGGGTGGCCGATGTCATTCTCCTGGAGGCGGGACTCTCCTTTCTCGGCATGGGCGTCCAACCGCCAACTCCCTCCTGGGGGGGGATGATCCTCGATGCCAGGCCGGTGCTCCTGAGCGCCCCCTGGACCAGCCTGGCACCGGGCCTGGCGATCCTGGTGACGGTCCTGGCCGTCAACCTCGTGGGTGACGCGCTTCAACGCGCGCTCGATCCGCGCAGCGCATGACGCCCCTGCTCGAGGTGACTGGCCTGCGGATCGCCTTTCCAGGGCAGCATGGGCCGATGTACCCGGTGGACGGCGTGACCTTCTCGGTCCGGCGCGGTGAACTCCTCGCGCTGGTCGGTGAATCGGGCTCCGGCAAGAGCCTGAGTTGCCTGGCCATCCTGGGGCTCGTCCCCACGCCGGGACGCATCGACCCCACCAGCAGGATCCTGCTTGGGGGAACCAGTCTCCCGGACCTCAATCGGGAGGCGATGCGGCGGGTCCGGGGCCGCCGGATCGGCATGATTTTTCAGGATCCGACCACCAGCCTGAATCCCGTGTTCACCATCGGCCGACAGCTGGAGGAAGCCGTCGCCAATCATTTTCCCGGGCCCCGCGCCGCGATTCGCGCCCGGGCGGTGGAGCTCCTGGGCGAGGTGGGAGTGCCGGAGCCCGCCGGACGGCTGGCGTCCTACCCCCACGAACTGAGCGGCGGTCTCCGGCAGCGGGTCATGATTGCGCTGGCGCTCTCGGGCGAGCCAGACCTGCTGCTTGCCGACGAGCCAACCAGTTCCCTCGACGTGACCGTCCAGGCCCAGATCCTGGCGCTGCTCGACCGGCTGCGCGCCAGTCGCGGCATGGCCGTGGTCCTGGTAACGCACGACCTCGGCCTGGTGGCGGGCCGCGCCGACCACGTGGCGGTGATGTACGCGGGGCAAGTGGTGGAACGAGCCACGGCCGTTCGGCTCTTCGCGGCCCCAGCGCACCCCTACACCCGCGGGTTGTTTCGATCGGTGCCGCGCCTCGATGCCCCGGTGGACCGACTCGCGCCGATTCCGGGGGTGGTCCCCACCGCCGCACGCTGGCCCGCCGGGTGCCGGTTTCATCCCCGCTGCCCCGAGGCGCTCACCCAATGCCAATCGGAGTCCCCAGCGTTGCGGCACGTCGGCCCGGACCAATCTGCCGCATGCCTCCTCCTGGACCCCCCCCAGGCCGGCGGATGAGTACACCGCTGCTCGAGGTTCACGACCTGGTCAAGCACTATCCACCGCGGGGCTTCTTCTCAGCGGGCTCTGCTCCGGTCCAGGCCGTCAATGGTGTTTCGTTTGCAATCGCCGAGGCAGAAACACTCGGACTGGTGGGAGAGTCCGGCTGCGGCAAGAGCACGGTAGGGCGCGCTATCCTCCGGCTGGAGGAGCCAACCGCCGGCGATGTCCGCTTTGTGGGGGAATCCATCCTCGAGGCCGACAATGCGGCGCTCCACCGTCTTCGCCGCCAGATGCAGGTGGTGTTCCAGGACCCCTACAGCTCACTCAACCCGAGGATGTCGGTGGGCCGGGCCATCGCCGAGGGAATGGAGATCCATCGGCTCGCGCGTGCCGGCGAGATCCCCGCCCGGGTGGCCGCGCTCATGGTGGAGGTGGGACTGGATCCGGAATCAGCCGGCCGCTATCCCCATGAATTCTCGGGTGGTCAGCGCCAGCGTATCGGGATAGCCAGGGCGCTCGCCGTGCAGCCCCGACTGCTGGTCTGCGACGAGCCGGTCTCCGCCCTCGATGTCTCGGTCCAGGCCCAGGTCGTGAACCTGCTGGCCGATCTCCAGCGGGACCGTCGACTTGCCTACCTTTTCATCGCCCATGACCTTGCAGTGGTACGGCAGCTGGCCCATCGCATTGCGGTCATGTACTTCGGGAGGATTGTGGAACTCGGCCCGGCCCGGACGGTGATCGCCGCGCCGAAACACCCGTACACGCAAGCGCTGGTTTCCGCCGTGCCGTCGCGGGTGCTGGAGCGGCACGCCGATCGGATCGTGCTGTCGGGGGATCCACCCGGCCCGACCACCGTCCTGCCGGGATGCGCCTTTGCCTCGCGCTGTTTTCATCCCCGCCGCGACCAGCGCTGCCACGCCGAGCGACCAACGCTGCGGGTCATTGACGGTCACCAGGTGGCCTGCCACCATGCGGAGGAATCCTGAACATGCCAGCACCACTGTGGACCATCGATGCGTTTACCGACCGGCCCTTTCACGGCAACCCGGCAGCGGTCTGCCTGCTGGCCGAAGCGATGCCCGACGCCTGGCTCCAGCAGGTCGCGGCGGAACTGAATCTATCCGAGACCGCGTTCCTGCTGCGCCAGGACGACGGATTCAGCCTGCGATGGTTCACTCCCACCGTGGAGGTCGATCTCTGCGGCCACGCCACGGTGGCCAGCGCCCACTTTCTCTGGAGTGCCGGCCACCTCAAGCCACTGGCGGAGGCCCGATTCCAGACTCGCAGCGGCCTGCTGACCGCCCGCGAGCGCGATGGCTGGATCACCCTCGACTTCCCGGCGACGCCGGCGGCGCCGGCCTACCCGCCCCACGGCCTCGAAGACGCCCTCGGCACCACAGCCAGGCGGGTCGGGCGCAGCGTCTACGACCTGCTGGTGGAGCTGGAGGACGAAGCTGAGGTGCGCGCAGTCAAGCCGGATATGCGAGCGCTGGGCGAGGTGCCGGCCCGCGGGATCATCATCACCGCCCGGGCCGACACGCCAGGGTACGATTTCGTCTCCCGGTTTTTTGCCCCGGCCTCGGGGGTGCCCGAGGATCCGGTCACGGGGAGCGCACATTGCGCCCTCGGTCCCTGGTGGGCCGCCGAGCTGGGCCGGGACGACCTGGTGGGGTATCAGGCCAGTGAACGGGGCGGCGTGGTGCGGGTCGAGGTGCGCGGCGACCGGGTCCGCCTGGCGGGGCACGCGGTCACCGTCTGCCGCGGCACCCTGGAGGCGGTGTGACACCCTGGGAGGCGTTCGAGACGCTGGATCTCCGCGTCGGTCTGGTGGTACGGGCTGAAGCCAATGCCAAGGCCCGCAAGCCTTCGATCAAGCTCTGGATCGACTTCGGGTCACTGGGGGTGAAGCAATCCAGTGCCCAACTGGTGGCGCTCTACCCCCCTGACGACCTGGTCGGTCGCCAGGTGGTGGCCGCCGTCAATCTCGGCGAGCGCAACATTGCCGGATTCGTGTCCGAGGTCCTGACGCTCGGGCTCCCGGACGCCGAGGGCAATGTGGTCCTGCTCGCAGCCGAGCGGGAGGTCCCGCTGGGTGGGAGGGTGTTCTAGCGGTTGCGGGCCAGCAACAAAGTGAAACCAGAAAGCGGTTGAGGCATGCCGTCCTGCTCACCGTCCATGCGCCGGAACTACTGCTCCCATGCCCTCGCTGCCCTCACTGTCCCGCTGTCCCTACGCACTCGCCGGGAGTGGGATCTGCCCGAAGCGACGTTCCCGATGCCGAAAGCTTTCGACCGCACGGGCCAGGTCGGCCGCGCCAAAGTCGGGCCACAGGATTGGCGAGAAGTAGAGCTCCGCGTACGCACACTCCCACAGCAGGAAGTCGCTCAACCGCTGGTCCCCCCCGCTGCGGATCAGCAGGTCCACCGGCGGGACTGGCTGCGCATCATGCTGGGCCCGCGCCAGCGCCCTCGCGAACGCATCGCCGGGGTCACCAGTCCCTTCGACGTTCCTTGCGGCCTCGGCGATCATCGCCCGCGCCGAATAGTCCACCGCCACCCGCAGGTGCAGCCGCGTCCCGCCAGCGGTCTGGCGCTCGGCGCGGACGATCCCCTCGACCAGGGTGGCCGGCAATCGATCGCGCCGGCCGATGACACTCAGCCGGATCCCATGCCGGACACATTCTGCCGTCTCGCGCCGCAGCGCTGCGGCG
>JAWXBA010000151.1:0-28165 GCA_034439775.1 Gemmatimonadota bacterium
GCCCTGACCACCGTCCCCACCATCTCCCACCGCATGGTACGGGGGGGGAGGGCGGTTCCGGCGGCTCCGGCCTTGAACTCTGGCCGGACCAGGATTGGAAACGCGAGGTGGGGGTGATCCTCACCGCTCGGGAGCCCGCCGATCTGCACGCTGGAAGCCTGATGGGAGGCATCGTCCCAGGCCGGGCCGGTCGGATGATCATGGTGGTTGGTTTCGAGATGGTGCACCGCATGCCACACCATCCAGACCGGCTCAGTGGAGCCTGCCAGGAGGAGAAATGCGATTGCGGCCGCTCGGCCAGCCCTCGTCCGGAACATGCTCAATGGTAGCCCGATCGTTCGGAATGGCGCAACTTTGGCCCGATATGCGGGGCGATGCGGCGGTCCAGGGGGTGGGTTGAGGGCAGTAGCCCCGCAACCCTAAACCATGAATCCTCGCTCACACTGCTTTCATTGCGGACCGGGATAGGGGCCCCTACATTCCCTCCATGACCTCCCGGCACCCCGTCGCCGCCTTCGCTATGCTGGCCCTGCTCCTGCTTCGAGTGGGAGCGTCGCCCGTCATGACCGATTGCACCTCGGCGCACCACGACGGATCGGTGCCCGCGGCGGTCGGCGAAGTGCCGCACGGAAGCCACGAGGCGTCTACCACCCCCTCCCAGCCAGAGCCAGGCTGTGACCACCCCGCCGGGGACAGTGGGACCCACACTTCGGCCGATTGCGCCCAGATGACCGGGTGTACGACTGGCGTGACAATGCTCGGTGCGGCGGGAACTGTGCTGGACCGCGTGTCCGCCCACGACAGCAGCCCGTACCTCCTTCCACAGATCCATCCCCGTTCCACCCGGCCAACCAGCCCCCCTCCGAAATCCTGATCCTGACATTGCAGTAGCCTGAGTGGCTCTGGGCAGCAACCGCCCAGCGCCGAACTCGCTGTCGAGGATCAGATATGTCGTTTTCACCGTCGGTACGGCGGGTGCCAGCCCCATGGGTCGGGTTACGGCTCGCCATGGTTGCAGGACTAAGCGTGGCGGGCGTACCCACCGCGACCGCTGCCCAGTCCGAACCGCCCCTTACGCTCGCCGCGGTCTACCGTGCGGTGGACAGCGCCAGCCCTCGAGTTCAAGCCGCGGCCGCGACGCGGCTGGCGGCCCTGGCCCGGGTCCCGGGCGCCTCCCGGCTACCGGATCCCAGAGTTGAACTCCAATTGATGAACCGCAGCCTCCCCCGGTTCGGCCTGGCCGATCCGCTCGGCATGAACCAGATCCAGGTGTCGCAGATGTTCCCGATCGCGGGACAGCTGGGCCTGTCCGGCGCGGCGGCTTCCGCGGCAGCGGCAGTGGTGTCGGCAGGGGCGATTGAGGTGATCTGGGAACAGCGGACCCTGGCCGCGATGGCGTTCTACGACATCTATGAGGCAGGCGCCCGGATCAGCGTCGCCCGGGAGACACTGCGCCTCCTCGAGGACCTGGTCACCACCCTGACGGCGATGTATTCGGTTGGTGAAGCACAGCAGGCGGACGTCCTCCGGGCCCAGCTCGAAATCGGGAGGATGAGCCTCGCAATCGCGAACATGGTCTCCATGGAACGCCAGATGGTCGCCCGCCTGAACGGCCTTCTCAATCGTCCTCCCCAAGCCCGCGCGGGGACACCAGTCCTCCCTGCATTCCCCCTCACGGTGCCGGCACTCGACAGCCTCTCTGATCTGGCGGTTGCCGATCGCGCCATGATCCGCGGTGGCAGGGAGGCTCTGGCGGAAGCCTCGTTCCTGGAGCGCCGTGCCCGCCGCGAGATCTGGCCCGACCTTGAAATCGGGGTGACCTACGGCCAGCGACCGATGCCCGATGGTGGCACCGACCGGATGATGTCCTTCATGGTCGGCGCCAGCATCCCGATCTGGGCGGGCAGCCGCCAGTTGCGAATGCGGGACGAAACCGGTGCGATGCGGCTCATGGCTGCCGCCGACCTGACCGCGATGGAGTCCGATACCCGGGCTCGGATCGGGGAGATGGTGGCCGAGCTGGAGCGGGTTCGCGAAATCGGGGCGATGTACCGCACGATGCTGCTGCCGCAGGCGGAGGCCACCGTGGCCTCCGCGCAAGCGGCCTATCAGGTCGGGTCGGTGGACTTCATGACCCTGCTCGATGCCATCATGGCGGTGAACCGGTATCGCGAAGAAATCATCCGGTTGGCCAGCGCCGAGGGGAAGACCTTCGCTGAACTGGAAATGCTGACTGGACATCCGCTGCTGAGCGGATATCCGGCACCGACCGAACTTTCCCCTGGAGCACGGCCATGAACGATTCTCCCTTCGGAGCACCGGCCCCGACCGGCGCCCGCCGCATTGTTCGCTCCGTCGCAGTGGTTGTTCTGCTTGCCGCCACCGCGGGCGGTGCATGGTGGCTTACTCGAAGCCCAGCCGCAGCGGTCGAGAGCATGGAGGGTCACCAGCACGGGGCCGCGGCCACCGCCGACAGCGCTCGCCCGGTCCTCCTCTCTGCGGAGCAGCAGCGCCGCATCGGCGTCACCTTCGCCACAGCGACAGAGGGTCCCCTCGACCAGGAGATCCGGGCTGTGGCACAGCTCCTCCCCGATGAGACCAGGCTCTCGCTGGTAACACTGCGGATCGATGGCTGGGTGGAGCAGCTGTTCGTGAACCAGACCGGCCAGGCGGTTCGGAAAGGTGACCCGCTCTTTGCCGTGTACTCGCCGATGCTGGTAAGCGCCCAGGAGGAGTTGCTGGTTGCCCGGCGTCTTCTGGATCAGCTTGGTGACGCCGATGCCAAGGCGCGCGCCAGCGCGCTCGGCTTGCGGGATGCCGCCCGCCGGCGACTGGCTTACTGGGGTGTGCCGGAGCATCTGATTGCCGAGATCGAGGCCTCCGGTACGACCCGTCGGACGGTGACGTTCGAGGCTCCCGCCTCCGGGATCGTGGTGGAAAAGATGGTGCTGGAGGGGCAACGCGTCATGGCGGGAGAACCATTGTATCGGCTGGCCGATCTGACCACCGTGTGGCTCGAAGGCGATCTCTTCGAGCAGGACCTGAGCCAGGTCCGGTTGGGATCCATGGCCTCCGCCGAAATCGAGGCGTATCCCGGAGAATCAGTGCAGGGCCGAGTCATCTTCGTCTCCCCCACGGTGGATCCGGCCACCCGGACGGCCAGGGTGCGAGTGGCCCTGGCCAATCGCGACCTGAAACTGAAGCCGGGCATGTACGGGACCATCCGGTTCCTGGCGGGCGGGCCTGCGGTGGTCAGTGTGCCCCGCTCGGCGGTGCTGGTGACCGGTGAGCGGGCCCTGGTGTTCGTCCAGGCCGCCGACGGGCACCTCATGCCGCGGCAGGTGGAACTGGGTCGGTCATCGCCGGAACGGGTCGCGATCCGCTCGGGCCTCCTGGCGGGAGAGGTCGTGGTGGCGAGCGCCACCTTCCTGATCGACGCCGAGTCGAATCTCGGAGCCGCCCTCGGGGCCATGCCCGGGATGGACATGGGCACGCCGGCGCCCCCTCCGACCGCACCACCGACGAAGGCGATGCCTGGCATGGCGCCTGACACCGGGACCGCGACCACTCCGAAGGGAGGCGCCGATGCTCACACGAGTCATTGACTGGTCGCTGGCCAACCGGGTGGTGGTCACCCTCGTGACCGCTGCTCTTGCGGTAGCGGGTGTCCTGGCGCTCCGGGCCACCCCGCTCGAGGCGCTGCCGGATCTCAGTGATGTGCAGGTCATTGTCCAGGCGGAGTACGGCGAGCAGGCCCCTCGCATCGTCGAGGATCAGGTCACCTATCCGATCGCCGCCGAGATGCTCAAGGTGCCGGGCGCGCGCACGGTGCGCGGCTATTCGTTCTTCGGGGTGTCATTCGTCTACGTCATTTTTGAGGACGACGTGGACCTATACTGGGCGCGGTCTCGAGTCCTCGAGTACCTCAATGGACTGCAGGGCAGGTTGCCAGCGTCGGTCGCTCCCAGCCTCGGGCCTGATGCGACCGGGCTCGGCTGGGTCTACCAGTATGCCCTCGAGGACACCACCGGGCGCATGACGCTGGCCGAGTTGCGGAGTCTCCAGGACTGGACCCTCCGGTATGCCCTGACGGCGGTGCCCGGCGTGTCCGAGGTGGCCTCGATCGGCGGCTACGAGAAGCAGTACCAGGTCGATCTCGACCCGGCGCGGATGCAGGCCTACGGTGTCACCATCCAGCAGGTCATGGCGGCGTTGCCGAACGCCAACGCCGATGTCGGTGCCATGGTCATGGAGTTGAGCGAGCGGGAGTACATGGTCCGGGGGCTGGGCTACCTGACCGGTGTGGCTGACATCGAGGAAGTCGTCGTCGGTGCGACACCACAGGGGGTGCCGATCCGGCTCGCCTCGCTCGGGCGGGTCACGATCGGCCCAGCGGTCCGGCGCGGGATCGCCGAATTGGATGGCCGAGGGGACGCCGTTGGTGGCATCGTGGTCATGCGGGCCGGGGAGAACGCCCTGACCACGATCGAACGCGTCAAGGCTCGGCTGGAGGAACTGCAGCCCGGCCTGCCGGATGGGGTGGTCATCCTCCCGACCTACGACCGGAGCGACCTGATCGATCGCGCCATCGGCACCCTGACGGAGAAGCTGATCGAGGAAAGTATCATCGTCGCCCTCGTCTGCATCATCTTCCTGCTCCACGCCCGGTCGGCGCTGGTCGCGATCCTCACGCTGCCGGTCGGCATCCTGATGGGGTTCGTGGCGATGCGGTGGATCGGGGTCGGCGCCGACATCATGTCCCTCGGGGGCATTGCCATTGCCATTGGCGCCATGATCGACGCGGCCATCGTGATGGTCGAAAACATGCACAAGCACCTCGAGCGCGCCGTCAATGCCAAGGCCCGTTCCCTGGGCATGCCAATCGCGGGGCGCTGGGTGGAAACCAGCCTCCTGACGTCAGCCGAACGCCGCGCCGTCGTGTCGGAATCGGCCCGGGAAGTCGGACCGGCGCTGTTCTTCTCGCTGCTGATCATCACGGTGTCGTTCCTGCCGGTCTTTACGCTTGAGGGCCAGGAGGGGCGGCTCTTCCACCCGTTGGCATTCACCAAGACCTTCGCGATGGCTGCGGCAAGCCTGCTGGCTGTGACCCTGATACCGGTCACGATGGACCTGTTCATCCGGGGACGGGTCTACCGGGAGGCGGCCAACCCGGTCAACCGGGTCCTGATCCGCGCCTATCGCCCGATGATTGAGTTCGTGCTCCGGCACCGCGCTGCGGTGGTGCTGGTGGCGGTGATGACGGTGATCGTGTCCTGGGTGCCCTGGAAGCGGATCGGGGCCGAGTTCATGCCCCCCCTCCACGAGGGCACCATCCTGTACATGCCCACCACCCTCCCGGGGGTGGGCGTCGCCCGTGCCCGCGAGATGCTGCGGGTGCAGGACAGCATCCTCGCCTCTTTTCCGGAGGTCGAGCGGGTCTGGGGCAAGGCGGGTCGCGCCAACACCGCCACCGACCCGGCCGGTCTCGACATGATCGAGACCACCGTCATCCTGCGGCCTGAATCCGAGTGGCGCAGCGGCCAGACCTATGAGGCCCTGATCGAGGAGATGGACGCCGCCTTGCAGATGCCCGGCGTCACCAACGCCTGGACGATGCCGATCAAGGGGCGGATCGACATGCTGGCAACCGGCATCCGCACCCCCGTCGGGGTCAAGATCTTCGGGCCCGACCTGGCCGAACTCGAACGGCTGGGGCGCGAGGTGGAATCGGTGGTGCGCGATGTGCCGGGAACCCGAAGCGCGTTCGCGGAGCGGGCGGTGTCCGGGTACTACCTGGACATTGACATCAACCGGGTCGCCGCTGCCCGGTATGGCCTCAACGTCGGTGACGTCCAGACCGTGATCGCCGCGGCAGTCGGTGGCATGGTCGTGACCCAGACGGTGGAGGGTCGCGAGCGATATGGCGTGCGGGTGCGGTATCCGCAGGAACTGCGCGACACGCCGGAGCGACTGGCCAGCGTGCTGGTGCCGATCAACCCGGGAGTTGCGAGCGGGATAACCTCATCCGGCGGCATGGCGATGGGGGGGGGCGGCACCGCGGCCGCGAGGGCGGCCGGGCACGTCCCACTCGGCCAGATCGCCACGATCCAGCAGGTGGCTGGCCCCATGGTGGTGCGGACCGAGGACGCCCTGCCCACCGCCTGGGTCTATATCGACGTCGTCGACCGGGACATCGGCAGTTACGTGGCGGAGGCGCAGCAGCAGGTCGCCGCGATGGTGACCCTCCCGGCGGGATACCGCCTGGCGTGGAGTGGCCAGTACGAGTACATGCAGCGGGCCGCCAAGAAGCTCCGGCTGGTCATTCCAGGGACTTTGGCGATCATCTTTCTGCTGCTCTATCTCAATTTCGGCAATGTGGGCGAGAGCCTGATCGTCATGCTGTCGGTCCCGTTTGCCCTTGTGGGTGGCCTCTGGTTCCTCTGGCTGCTGGGTTACAACTGGTCGGTGGCGGTCGCGATCGGGTTTGTGGCGCTCGCCGGCGTGGCCGCCGAGACCGGGGTCGTGATGCTGATCTACCTGGACCACGCCTGGAAGCGACGACTGGAGAATGGTGAGCGACCCACGCTTGCCGACCTCTACGAAGCGGTGATGGAGGGAGCGGTGGAGCGGGTGCGCCCGAAGATCATGACGGTGACGGTGATCATCGGCGGCCTGCTGCCGATTCTCTGGGGGACAGGGGCCGGGGCGAGTGTCATGAAGCGGATTGCCGCCCCGATGGTGGGCGGCATGGTCAGCAGCACGGTTCTGACCCTGCTCGTGATCCCGGCAGTCTATTCGCTGTGGCGGGAACGCCAGCTGGCGGCTCTCCCCACAGCCCACCCCATTGCGCCGCTCCGCGTAGTGGAGGCCAGCGAATGATCCGTCGTGCCGACCATCGGGTACCGCGGCGGTGGACACTACCGCTGCCTCGTTCTGGAGGCCTCCTCCGAAAGCTCGGCCTGGCCATTGCCCTGTTTGGCGGCGCCGCGACCCCCGCGTTGGCGCACCAGACCCTGTTGCGGGCCGCCCCTGCCGCGGGCGACCAGCTCACCACCTTGCCGGGCTCCCTCCGGCTCTTCTTTCGGGAGCCGATCCAGGGCGCGTTCACCCGGATTACGCTCCTGGGGCCCGACTCCGGGGAAGTGGCCCTGGGCGCCCTGCGGGTAGAAGGCGATTCCGGAACGGTGGCCGCGCTGGCTATCACCGGCAGGCTGGCGGAGGGCCGCTACACCGTGGCGTGGCGCACCACCGGTCTGGATGGCCACGCGGTGGAGGGCAGCTATGCCTTCACCGTACTCGCCGAAGCGGTGCCTCCTCTTCCCGATTCGTCGGAGGTGGCGCTGGGGCCCCTACAGGATGACACGCCCACGCCGTCTCGCGGCACGAGCGCCCGGCTCAAGGTGGAATCGGTCTGGTATGTGCTGGTGCGGTGGCTCGGTTTCCTGGCGCTCCTGGGAGTCCTCGGCGCCGCGGCCTTCCGGCTCGTGGTCCTGCCGCTCTTTGGCCGAGGCAACGAACCGCCCTCTGAGGAGTTCAGCCGCCAGTTGAGCATTGGCGTCGCAGGATTCGGATGTGCCGCCGCACTCAGCCTGCTGGCGGTCGGCGTGGCCCGCCTCGTCGCGCAGGGCGCTACGATGCTCAGCCCGGTCGAACCAGTCACCTTGGAGTGGTTTGCCGCCCTGGTGGGCGGCACGATGTGGGGAAAGGGGTGGCTGCTCCAGATGGCCGGCGCCGCGGCCGCCTGGATCGGTTTCCGGTCGCTGAAACGCCGCGGCGGTTCCGGGGCGGCGCTGCTGGTGCTCCTTGCGGCACTCACCCTCGCGCTGGTGCCGGCACTCTCCGGACACGCCATCGCGATGACGCAGCGAACCGGACTCGCCGTCCTGGCAGACTGGATCCATGTCCTGGCCGCCGGTGGCTGGGTGGGAGGGCTGGCGGTGCTCCTGCTGGTAGGACTGCCGGTGATCCATCGTCAGGCTGCGATGGTGCGGGGCCCCCTGGTGGCTCGTCTGGTCCAGGCGTTCTCTCCTCCCGCGCTCCTGCTCGGCGGTATCGTGGTAGGCACCGGCCTCGTCGGCGCCTGGTTCCACTTGGGGAGCCTCCCAGCCCTCTGGTCCACGAGGTATGGCCTGACGTTGCTGATCAAGCTGGCCATTGTCGGTGTACTCTTCGCCCTCGGCGGACTCAATTTCCTCCGGGTCCGGCCGGCGCTCGGCACCGACGCTGGCACCGCGCGGTTGCGCCGCTCGGCGGGTGCCGAGTTGACCGTCGGCTTTCTGGTTCTGCTGGTCACGTCGGTCCTGGTGGCCCTGCCGCCGGCCAGGACGGAATCCCATACGCCGGAGCCCGCTGCCGCTCCGGTTGCTCTATCACCTGCCACCGAGGATTGATGCATGCGTACCCATCGCTTACGCCGCTCGACAGTTGGCACCCTCCTGTCCGCGCTCGTCCTGCTGATCGCCGTACCGCTCCAGGCCCACGACTTCTGGCTCATCCCCCTGGGTTTCAAGGTGGCGGTGGGGGCGGAACTGACGGTCCTCGGTCAGACCAGCAGCGCGTTCCCCTCCAGCCAATCTGCGGTAACCGTTGACCGCGTGGCCACGGCCACGGTGGTCGACGCCCGGGGAAGCAGCGCCATCACCGATCTCGCCGCCGCCCAGACATCGCTGCGCCTCCGGTCACGGCCGGCGACGGCGGGCGAGAAAATCGTGGCGGTCACCATCCACCCGCGCTCGGTTCGCGAATCGTCCGAAGCGTTTCAGCGCTATCTGGTCCTGGAAGGGGCGCCGGAGGCGCTGGAGCGACTCAAGGCGGAAGGGCGGGTGCCGAGGGACAGCGTGACGCGGCGGTACGCCAAGTACGCCAAGAGCCTGGTAACCGTCGGGACCGGTGGCCCGGCGGCGTGGACTCGGACGGTGGGCCATCCCCTCGAGTTCGTGCCGGTTGGTGCGCCGATGCTCGCCCAGGATCAGACCATCGCCGTGCGCCTCGTGATGCTGGGCAAGCCGGTGCCCCATGCCAAGGTGCACGCCGGCTTTGTGCCCCTGGGGGGTGCGGCGGGGCTCAACACCCAGGCGGGCACCGAGCAGGTCACCCACTTCGAGACCGACGCCCAGGGAATCGTGCGGGTGCCGCTGCGCTCAACGGGCCTCTGGAATCTGCGGACGATTCAGATCGTCGAGGCCGCACCGGGCAGCGGCGCCGACTGGGACACCCACTGGGCCACGCTGGTATTCGCGGTGGAGTTGGGGCACACCCATGGCGGTGGACCGGCACTCCGGTAGTCCCGGACGATCCCGTGCACCGAAACCCGGCGGGATGCTGGTCCCGCCGTCTCACGCAAGTTCACTCTGGAGGCAGTCGTGTTGAAATGCAGCCGTTCTCGGAAGGCTCCCATTGCAAAGGGCGTTGTCGGACTCCTCGTTGCCCTCATGGCGGCGGCCCCTCTCGCCGCAGCGGAGCCGGTCCGCTCCGATTCCACCGATATCGTGGCCGCGGTGAACCGGTTCCATGCCGCGCTGGTCGCGGGAGACAGTGCCGCGGTGGACCGACTGCTCAGTCCGCAGGTCGTCATCCTGGAAAGCGGCGGGGTGGAGACGCGGACCCAGTACCTGGGTGGGCACCTGAAGGGAGACATGGCATATGCCCAGGCAGTTCCGAGCGAACGCGGCTCAATGGCCGTGATGATCAAGGGTGACGTGGCATGGGCCTCCTCCACCAGTACCACCAAGGGCGAGTACCGGGGTCGTGCGATCAACTCGGTGGGGGCGGAGCTGATGGTGCTGGTACGGACTGCGGCCGGGTGGCAGATCGCGGCGATTCACTGGTCGTCGCGGTCGCGGCCGGCGACGGGGGAGGACGAGGCGCTGGATTGAACGCGCGGCTATGGGCCTCGGGCTTATGAGGGCAGCATGATGACCACCGGTGTCGCATCGAGGGGAGCGATCACATGAACGACGCATCGCACGAGCACCACGACCACGGTCATCACGAGTCCCCCCCAGCGGGCGACGGCCAGTCGGAGCAGGGGAGGGAAGGCCACGCAGCGGGGGCAGCCGGCCATGCCGGACACGACAAGCACGAGGGCCACTCCCCCGAGATGTTCCGCGACCGGTTCTGGCTGTCCCTGGTCCTCACCATTCCGGTCGTCTACTGGTCAGCACATATCCAGGAGTTGCTCGGCTATCGAGCGCTCGAGTTCCCCGGCTCGGCCTGGCTGCCGGCCCTGTTCAGCACGGTGACGTTCGGGTACGGCGGCTGGGTGTTCGTCAAGGGAGCCGCGCGGGAATTGAAGGCGCGCCTCCCCGGGATGATGACGCTCATCACGCTCGCCATTCTGGTGGCCTTCGTCTTCTCGTGGGTGGTCCAGCTCGGGCTGATCCGGGCCGATGCGCTGTGGTGGGAGCTGGCCACCCTGGTCACCATCATGCTGCTTGGCCACTGGATCGAGATGCGATCGATCAGCCAGGCGCAGGGGGCGCTCAAGGAGCTCGCCAAGCTGCTGCCGGACACCGCCACCCGGATCACCGACGCCGGCGAGGAGAAGGTGCCGGTCGGCGAGCTCCGCAACGGCGATCTCCTCCTGGTCAGGCCCGGGGAGAGCGTGCCGGCGGACGGTGTCGTGCAGAAGGGGGAGAGTGACGTCAATGAAGCGATGATCACCGGGGAGTCCCGGCCCGTAAAGAAGGGGCCGGGGGACGAGGTGATCGCCGCCACCATCAACGGCGAAGGATCGCTCCGGGTCGAGATCACCGGGACCGGTGATCAGACCAAGCTGTCCGGCATCATGCGGCTGGTGGCCGATGCCCAGAAGTCCAAGTCCCGGGCCCAGCATCTGGCCGATCGGGCAGCCCAGCTCCTGACGGGAGTGGCGATCGTGTCGGCACTCCTCACGGTGGTCACCTGGAAGCTGCTTGGCGCACCGATCGACTTTGCGATCGTCCGGATGGTGACGGTGCTGGTCATCGCCTGTCCGCACGCTCTCGGGCTGGCAGTGCCGCTCGTGGTGGCGATCTCGACCACGCTGGGCGCGCAGAACGGACTGCTGGTCCGCGACCGCCGGGGGCTCGAGGAGGCGCGCAACCTCGATACGGTCGTCTTCGACAAGACCGGGACCCTGACCCTCGGCGCCTTCCGGGTCGTGGCGATGACGGTCGCCGAGGGGCTTGCCGAGGAGGAGGCGCTTCGGCTGGCCGCCGGGATCGAGGCGGAGTCGGAGCATCCCATCGCCCGGGGGATCGTGAAGACGGCGGAGGACAAGGGGATCGCGATCCCCGCGGCCGACGGGTTCCGTGCCCTGACCGGAAAGGGCGTGGCCGCCACCGTGGAGGGCGTGGAGTACCACATGGGCGGGCCGGCACTGCTCCGCGCCGAGGAGGTGAAGGTGCCACCGGCGTTGCAGCAGGCCGCCGAAGCTGCGGCGGGCCGTGGCCAGGCCGCGATCTACCTGGTGCGCGACGGGGCCGCAGTGGCGGTCTACGCCGTGGCGGATGCGATCCGGGAAGAGAGCCGGGAAGCCATCGCGGCGCTGCACGAACGTGGCATCACGGTGGCCATGCTCACGGGGGATGCGCAGGCGGTGGCGGATGCGGTGGCGGCGGATCTGGGCATCGATACGGTGTTTGCCGAGGTGCTGCCCGAGGACAAGGCCGCCAAGGTGCGGGAACTGCAGGCCGGCGGCAAGAAGGTCGCGATGGTCGGCGATGGGGTGAACGACGCCCCGGCGCTCGCGACTGCGGATATCGGCATTGCCATCGGGGCGGGGGCGGATGTGGCGGTGGAAGCCGGACACATCGTGCTGGTGCGATCCGATCCGCGCGACATCCCCCGGATTGTGTCCCTCTCCCGCGCCACCTACCGGAAGATGGTCCAGAACCTCTGGTGGGCGGCGGGCTACAATATCTTCGCCATCCCCCTGGCTGCAGGCGTCCTGGCCCCCTGGGGCATCCTGCTGACCCCGGCCCTGGGCGCGGTTCTGATGTCGCTCAGCACGGTGATCGTGGCGGTCAACGCTCAGTTGCTGAAGCGGGCGACGCTTTGAGCGTGGACCACGAGGTCAGCGGGTTTGCCACCGAGGACTTCTTCAGCGGCGCGGTGGTCCCGTTTGTCGGGGCACGGGAGCAGGCGTTGGTGGCTCGGATCGCCTCCGAGGCGGCCGCGATCGTACGCGAAGTGACCGAATGCCACGCGACCCTCTGCCGTCGTCTCGGAGTGACGCATTGAGTGCGCCCCATCGACCGTTCACCGTTGTGCTCGGTGGCGGCGGGGCGCGTGGGTTCGCCCACCTCGGAGTGCTCCGGGCCCTCGAGCACGAGGGCCTCACCCCGCAGGCGGTGGTCGGCGTCTCCATGGGTGCCGTGGTCGGGGTCAGCTATGCCATGCGGAAGGATTGGTACCAGGCGGTATTGGCGATGAACCTGGAAAGTTTTCCCGGCCCCAGTCCAGCCTCCGGCGAGCAATCCACGGGCCTGATCCAGAAGGTGCGACGGGCGGTGATGAATCTGCGAGTGGTGGCTAGCATGATCCTGGGATGGGGGCCCGGATCACCGGCGCGGCAGGCCGGGCTGGCCGAGCTGCGGAAGCTGGTGGGTCAGGGTGGGCTGAAGCAGACCAGGATACCGGTGGCAGTCACGGCCACCGATCTTCGGAGCGGCGATCGGGTCGTGCTCCGCTCTGGCCCGGCGGATCAGGCTGTGTACGCGAGCGCGGCACTCGCCGGTGTCCTGCAGCCGCTGGAGCTCAGCGGTCAGCTTCTGGCCGATGGCGCGTACAGCGACCTGGCACCGGTCGATGTGGCGCACGAGCTTGGATCTGCGGTGGTGATCGCGGTGGACGCCGGACAGTCGGTGCGGACCGCCCCCATCCGGAACGGCTTCCAGGCCATCATGCGCGCCATGGACATCTGTCACCGGCAGCATGCCCAACTCCGTTTTGCGCAGGCGGATCTGGTCCTGCGGCCTGTCTTCTCACGGAGCATCGACACACTCGACTTCGGGGCACGCCGCGAGTGCGTGACAGCTGGAATTCTAATCGTCCGGCGGGAACGCGCGTCCCTGCGGCGTCTACTGGTGCCCCATACGGCGCGTGAAGGCTCTGCCGGAACAATGCAGGTCAAATCCCATGATGTGAGGGAACGATGACAGTACGGGTCGCGGTGAACGGGTACGGGGTAATCGGACGGAGAGTCGCCGACGCGGTGGCACTGCAGCCGGACATGGTCATCGCCGGCGTGGCCGATGTGGTGGCAGATTGGAGGATGCGGGTGGCCGTCAGTCGGGGGTACCCAGTATTCAGTGCGACGACTGCGGCCCACGAGGTCCAGGTCCTGGCGGGATGTGATCCCCAGGGTGGCATTGCAGACCTGCTGCGGAGGGCCGATGTTGTCGTGGATTGCACCCCGAAGGGGGTGGATGCCGCCAACAAGCCGCGATACGAGGAGCTCGGGGTCCGGATGGTGTTTCAGGGTGGGGCGAAACACAATTTGACCGGACACAGCTTCGTGGCCAGTGCGAACTATGTCTCGGCCATCGATCGGCAAGCCACCCGCGTGGTCTCGTGCAACACCACCGCCACCGTGCGGACGCTGCTGGCGCTTCGTCAGGCGGGACTGCTGGGACGAGCCCGTGGGGTCCTCACCCGGAGAGCGACCGACCCATGGGAGAGTCATTTGGGGGGGATCATGAACACCATGGTTCCCGAGCCCGAGATTCCCAGTCACCAGGGTCCCGACGCCAAGACCGTCGTACCCGATCTGGACGTCATTACCATGGCCTCCAAGTCGCCGCAGAATGTGGCCCACCTCCACCAATGGATGGTGGAAATGCCCCGGGTGGCCAGCCGCGAGGAAGTGTTGGCGGCGTTCCAATCGGTTCCGCGGATCACCATGATCCGCGCTGGGGACGGCATCAGCGCGCTCAATGTAACGGCCGAGGTGATGAAGGAGATCGGGCGTCCTCGCGGTGACATGTGGGAGGTCGCCCTCTGGGAGGACATCCTGACCGTGGTGGGCCGGGAGTTGTTCTACACCTACCAGGTCGACAATCAGGCGATCGTGGTGCCTGAGACCATCGATGCGATCAGGGCACTCTGCGGGATCGAGCGGGACGCGGCCGAGTCGATCCAGCGGACCGATGCGGCCCTGGGAATGCGGAAGGCGTTCCTCTGAGGCCGTAAACCTCCCTGATGGCGCAGCCGGCGCATGATGGCAGGCGGTACCCTGATCTTCGTCGGGCGGCTGCTCGCCCCGGAGCAGGAACCACCGGGAGGGCGCTCGGCATGACGGGATGTTCATCACTGTCGACACATCCATCACGATTCAGGCGCCAGCCGAACTGGCCTGGGACTACGCCTGCAACCCTGACCACTGGACCGCCTCGAACCCTGAGGAGCACTTTGGGCTGACCTTCGATACCCCGGACAATCAGCCCGCCGAGGGGGCCAGGTTCCACCAGCGTGAAAGCGTGGCCGGAGTGTACTCGGACCTGTTCGGTCGATTCCACCACATGGACCGCCCTCATCTGGCGGTCTGGTCCGGGACGGCCACCTATCGCAAGCTGGGGGGCCTGATCAAGGCCAGGATTCCCGAGTGGGGCGTGCTGAAACTCGAGCCGGGCGAGGGCGGTGTGCGACTGTCGCACAACGTCTACCTGGACTTCCCGAACTCGGCCTGGGGGCGGTTTCTGGCCTGGCAATGCGAGCGGGCAACGGTCGCCAGGCGGTATTCGATCATACCTACAAGGAACTGGTGTATTTCAAGCGGATGCTTGCACCCGAGGAGTGAATCGCGATGAGCACGATGCCGTGGCTGTCCGTCCTGCCCCCGCTTTTCACCATCGCCCTCGCGATCTGGTCCAAGCGAATTATCCCGTCACTCCTTGCCGGCTTGCTGCTGGGTGGCTATCTGCTCGACTGGCGGATCACGGGCGGTGTTGAGACTGCTGTGGACCGGGTTGTCAGCACACTCACTGACAAGGACAGCCTGCAGGTACTGCTGTTCCTCTATCTGTTCAGCGGTTTGATTGGGATCATCAAGAAAGCGGGCGGAATCGAGGCCTTTTCCGCATTGGCAGGCAAGCACGTTGTGAGCGAGAAGGGCGTGTTCTTCGCCTTGTGGGCACTGATTCCCGTGACCTTCATCGACTGCGGCTTCCGGATCGTCGGGGCCGGGTCGATCGTCCGACCGCTCGCGGAAAAGCACAAGATCGCGAGCGAGCGCCTCGCCTTCATGCTCAACAACACCGCCAGCCCCGTCGTCGAACTCATCCCAATTGCGACGACGTACGTCGGGTTCAACTTGGCGATCATCACACTCGGATTGAAGAGTGCCGGGATTGAGGGTCAGGCCAGCGCTTACGCGATATGGCTCAAAGCCATTCCTCTCGAGTTCTTCAGCATCGTGGTCATCGGATCACCTTGCTCTCAGTGTTCTTCGGTTCCCGAACTGGGCACAAGGAGCATGCCGCGCATACGTCTCACACGGCGGCCGCCAAGCCACGCGTAGGGATGGAGGCTGCGGCGCCCAGGATCACGCCTCGGATCGTGAATCTGGTCTTGCCGATGCTGACGGTCATCGCCCTGAGCATCATCTTCTTTGTGTTTCTCGGGTCGGAACGGTCGCCCGACTCCTCGTTGATTGGCGCGATCACGAGTACCGAACCGAACCGGGCGATGCTTGTCGCGCTTGTCATTACGGTTGTGCTGACGGCCATCCTCTACCCGTTCCAGAAGTACGACATCAAGGAGATAACTGCCGACATCATTTCCGGTGGAAACGAAATCATGCCGACTCTGGTGATTCTGGCCGTTGCCTGGCCACTGGCGGCCGTGTCGCAAGAGCTCGGGCTGAACGTGTTCATTGAACAGCTCGTGGGAGGGTCCCTGCCGGTCTGGGGTGTGGCGGTGGCGCTCTTCGTTCTCTCGGCCGCAGTGACCTACTTCATCGGCTCAGGATGGGGAGCCGCGTCGCTCATCATGCCATTCGCCATTCCCCTGGCGGTGTCTGCGGGAGCCGCCATTCCCCTCTGCGTGGCAGCCGTCATCACCGGAGGCACGTTTGGTGACGTCACGTCGCCCGTGGCAGGGATGACCAACATGTCGTCGCACATCGCCCATGCGGACCACGCGAAGTATCTGCGGTACGCGGCGCCCTATAACTTCGGCGCCGCCGGGATCGCCGCCATCCTCTACCTGGTGGCGGGGCTGGTGACGTGAGGCGAATCCCTGGCCATCGCACTGGGGCAACATGGATCAGGCGTTGCAGGGCCTCCCGACCGACTGGGTGGCAACAACGGGGCTGTCACCCCGGTAAATGCGACTGCCCTGCGGCCACTGTCGTCAGTTCTTCTTCCTGCCCCGAGCAACGCCCCATGCGACGAGCCCGGCGATAACGACCACCAGGATCAGTATCCATGGCCCGCCCCATCCACCCATCCAGCCGTTGCCATAGCCGCCTCCCATCATGCCGCCCCCGGTGCCACCCTGGGTGCCCGTGCAGGCGGCCAGGGTCAGGCCGCCGACTGATGCCATGGTGCCGAAGATCCTGCGAATGTCAATCTGTTTCATGGTCACGGTCCGGGTTAGGGTGTCACGCTCACGAACAACGGGTTCATGCCTTCAGTCTCATCGGTCATGCGTTGCCGGCCACCTGGCACCAGTTGCCTGGGTCGATGATGGCATCGCGGGTAGCCCGGGCTTGTCGTCAATGAGATGGGCCCCGAGGTAGCCATCCTCGGCGGCGGTAGCCCGCACATGACAACTGTGACTGACGGGGTATCGTACCGAATCACGCTACCCAGCACCATCGCCCGAAAGGATGAGCGGAACCGGCGCCGGATGATCCGTCTGGGCTGGTGCCTTCGGGGCACCGATCGACCGGGCCTGCCCGGCCCGCGAGGGTTGTGGTCTCGCCCCGGACTGATCCCTCGCGGCGCTTGGGACAGGCTTTCCGGGCTCGGCAGGGGGCGACTGACGTCGCAGCGGTCTCGATACCTCCGCGAAATCGCAGGGGCCGATTCCAATCGGCCCCTTGTACCACATCCGAACCCACTTGGGAATGTCATCCCGACGAATCCGCGCCGCGCGCGGGCGAGGAGGGATCTTCTTGACGCAGAGCCGGACGGCAATACACGCCTCCTGGCGCCCGCGCACAGCGCCATTCACGCGACGACATCCGACGGATTCTATTGGGCGGTCTCGGATCAGTATGACATCAGGTTCTTCGGGGCGGATGGCCGCCTGCGACGCATCCTCCGCCGTCCGGTGGCGCCGCGCGCGGTCACGCCCGTCATGATCCAATCGTGGGTGGATGCCAACCTGGATCAGGTACGTCAGTTCGAGGGCGAGGCATCGGTTCCGCGGTACCAGAAGAGCTTCGACGAGGGGACCTATGGCACCCAGGTGCCGCTGTTCGATCGGGCATTCGTGGATGGCGATGACCGGCTCTGGATTGGCGAAGCGGTGTGGCCGCGATTGCAGGGCCCGCCGCCACGATGGAGTATCTTCTCCTCGGAGGGGGTGTGGCTCGGCGATCTCGTGCCGCCAGCCGGGCTGGAGATCCTGGACAGGCGCGGCGATCTCGTCCTGGGGGTGCGGTTGGATGAGGGGGATGTGCCGCATCTTCAAGTCCACCGCCTCCTCCGCCGCTAGCCAGTTGCGGGTACGCCAGATCATGCGCAGGCCGTTGGCTCGCCTGCGCGATTCGTCACCTATAACCGCGGTCGAGGCCATGAATCAAATCATCCACACTCAGGCAGTTGACATTCCGCACGACATGACCACCACCGGTTTTGACATGCCTGGATTCCACATCGTCGACAGTATGGGGGTTGTGCGCGGAGTCGTTGTCCGGTCACGGTCGGTGTTCGGCACCATCGGTGCCGGACTGCAGACGTTGGTCGGTGGCAATATTTCGATCTTCACGGAACTTGCGGAACGCACCCGTCAGCAAGCCTTCGACACGATGTGTCACCAGGCGCATTTGGCCGGGGCCAACGCAGTGATCGGTATTCGGTATGATGCGACTGAGCTCTTGAAGGGGGTGACAGAAGTGCTCTGTTACGGGACGGCGGTCCTGCTCGAACCCCTGGGAGACTGATCATCGCAGCCCGAAACGACGGCGACACGGTACTCATCACTTGGGGCTAGTCCAGAATGCGCTCCTTCGATCGATAGCGGATGGTGCATGGCCAGGCCACATTTCCAGCAGGCCCACAGAGTCGTCTCGGACTCTGCCATTGGTGACCACCCGTTCCCCAGTCCCGACGTCGGCCGGTCGCTGGCGCCTCCGCGCGGCGCTCCCGCCGCTAACCGAGGATCTGCCATGACCATCGCCACCCCGCCCACTCGCAGTCACCCGAGCGCTGCTCCCGCCGTTACCGGGAAGATGAATGCCCTCATCTACCGTGGCCCCGGCAACCGGGAGTGGGGAGCCGCGCCACGCCCCAAGATCCTCAAGCCAACGGACGCCATCGTGCGGATCACGATGTCCACCCTCTGCGGCACTGACCTGCACATCCTGAAGGGAGATCTCCCGGACGTGACCGATGGCCGGATCCTCGGACACGAGGGCGTCGGGATCATCGAGGAGGTGGGATCGGCGGTGACCGAATTCGCGGTCGACGGGAAGGTCATCGTCTCCTGCGTCACCTCCTGCCTCAAGTGCGACAACTGCCGGCGTGGCATGCCCTCTCACTGCCGGGACGGCGGCTGGATTCTCGGCAACACGATCGACGGGACCCAGGCCGAGTTCACCAGGATCCCCCACGCAGATGGCAGCCTGTATCACGTGCCAGAGGGGGCGGACGACGAGGCGATGGTCATGCTGAGCGACATCCTCCCCACCGGCTTCGAGTGCGGGGTGCTGAACGGCAAGGTCAAGCCGGGGGATTCGGTGGCGATTATCGGAGCCGGGCCGATCGGGATGGCGGCGTTGCTCACGGCGCAGTTCTACTCGCCGGCGCAAATCATCATGATCGACCTCGATGATCGTCGCCTGGCCGTCGCCAAGACCTTCGGTGCCAGCGAGGTGATCAACAGCGGTGATGGCGATGCCGTCGCCCGTGTTATGGCCCTGACCGGCGGGGCCGGGGTGGATGTGGCGATCGAAGCCGTCGGCATCCCGCCGACCTTCTCGCTCTGTCAGGAGATCGTCGCAGCGGGCGGGCGGATCGCCAATATCGGGGTGCACGGGAAGCCCGTGGAGCTGCACCTCGAGCGACTCTGGGACCACAACATCGCGATTACTACCCGCCTGGTGGATACCGTCACGACGGCGATGCTGCTCAAGGTCGTCTCGTCGGGCCAACTGGCGCCGGCCAAGCTGGTGACCCACCGGTTCAGGATGGACGAGATCATGCAAGCGTACGATACCTTTGGCAACGCGGCCGAGCAGGGCGCGCTGAAGGTGATTCTCACCAATGGGGCAGCGGAGTGATGCGGTCGAGTCGGGTAGGGATGCCTCCGCGTTTCCCTTGCCCCCGCACCCAGGGATGGAGCGGACGAGGTCGCCAAGGTTAGACTTTCTCCACGACCTTAAGAAGGTGCAAAATGACCATGCTGTGTCGTCCCCACCTTGTATACCCAGTACCTCATCCTCGACCTGCCAGAGCGGGCCAGGCTGTCGCGGGCCAGATGTCCGCGAAAGGCATACCCTGCAAGAGGGACGATGAGTACCAATGATTCTGGATCGCCATCCCCGTTTACGAAGGGCCGGGCCATCGTGGCCGGCCTTGGCCTGCTGGCCGTTGCCGCTGTGGCGGTCGCCGTGGCGACCGGGAGCGGGGCCGGCAGCCGGATGGTGGAGGTCAGCATCCCAGCAGGCACCACCATCGTGGCGGAACTGAAGAACACCATCTCGACGGAAAATGGCGAGGCGGGTACCCCGATCCGTCTTGAGACGGTCAGCGAAGTGTCGCTTGGCGAAGGCCTGGTGCTGCCTGCCGGCGTGGAAATCCGTGGCGAGGTAACTCACAGCAAAGGTGGCGGCCGGGTGGCTGGGGCGCCGGAACTGACCCTTCGGTTCAACGAAATATCGGTGAGCGGAACCGACCATCGGATTACTGCCGAGCCCTTCCGTCTCCGGGGTCGGAACGATGCACTCCAGAGCGGCGCCATGATTGGTGGTGGCGCGGTTGCCGGCGGAGTGGTGGGAGCCATCACCGGTGCCGGGACGCTCGAAGGTGCAGCGGTCGGCGCGGTGCTCGGTACCGGCGTCGCCATCGCCACCAAGGGTGATCAACTGGTCGTCAGCGCAGGGCAGAAGCTTCGCGTGCGGTTGACCGAACCGGTGCTCGTGAAGGTGTCCAAGGCGCCAGACAAGACCAACTAGAGCGCGCGTTGAGGATCGTAGAGAGGCGGGCCACCGGCGGGAGACTGCCGGTGGCCCGCCAACGTTGGCGGGCTGCCGGCGGAGACCCGCCGGCCTGGACCGTTACTCGGCCTCCCTCAGCAGTTCGTCCACGTCGAGGCGAGTCGAACCCATCACCAACTGTCCCGTCTCATCAACCGGCCACTCCCCCTTCGGCCGGTCGCGGTACAGTTCCACTCCATTCTGATCCGGATCCCGAAGGTAGAGCGCCTCGCTGACGCCGTGGTCGCTGGCGCCATCCAGGGCAATGCCGGCATCCAGCACCCGGCGCAATGCGACCGCCAACTCACGCCGGCCCGGATAGAGGATGGCCACGTGGTACAGCCCCGTTGTGCCCTGGGCAGGCGGCGCACCCCCAAGGCTTTCCCAGGTGTTCAGCCCGATGTGATGGTGATACCCGCCCGCGGAGAGGAACGCGGCCTGGCTCCCGTAGCGCTGGGTCAGCGTGAAGCCCAGGACATCTCGATAGAATGCGATCGCTCGATCGAGGTCGGCCACCTTGAGGTGGACGTGGCCGATGGTGGTTGTTGCGGGGATGACGTAGCCTGGCATGATAAGGGGCTCCTTGGTGGTCCGGGCAGGCCCGGTGCCCATTCCAACATCGCAACGACCATCGTAGGGGCGAGGCCTGCCTCGCCCGCATTACAATCCGGGCCGGGCAGGCCCGGCCCCTACGGTTTCTTCTCACCTCTCACTTCTATCTCCCCCACCATCGCCCCCACCACATGCGGCAGACAGTAGTACGGGTACCGGCCGGGCGGGACACCATCGAAGATCACGGTCCAGGTCTGGTCCGACTCAAAAAGGAGGGGACCGATCAGTGGACCAATCGAATCCGGCAGCGCCCGCGAGAGCGGATCCCGGGCACCAGCTGGGAGGGAGTCCTGCCAGAACGCGGCGTTGTGCGGGCCACCGGCACCGTTCACGAACTCCACCGCGTCGCCCACCGCGATCTCCAGGTGACGGGGCAGGAATCGGTTGCCGACCAGCTCCACGCGGTGTACCGTGCGCGCCCGTGTCGCCGGTGCCTGGCTGGCGCTGTGGCTGACGACTCCCCCTGCCAGGGAGGCGATCATCATCACCAGGAATGCCTTGTCTGTGCGCATGGAAATTGGCCCGGTGCGGGTAGTCGATCCGCGAGTCCCCGGAATCTAGCAGCCCTAGGCGGGGGGGGACCCGCCATCGGGGGTGGCTGGCGCCTCCCTGTCCGCCGATATTGCCGGGGTCCTCGACGACCCGTTCTCCCAGCTGTGAGGTTTTGCCATGCCCCCCGTGTTCCGCAGCCTGAGACTTCTGCTGCTCCTTGCCGGGCCGTCGGCCGTCGTCGCCCAGGAGGCATCCCCCATCCTGCTCAAGCCGATGGCGGTATTCGATGGCGAGACTAGCCGGCCCGGTTGGGTAGTGCTGGTACGGGGAAGCACGATCGAGGCAGCGGGTCCGGCAGCATCGGTGCGGCTGCCGCCAGGGGTGGTGCTGATCGACCTGCCCGGGCTGACGCTGATGCCCGGGATGATCGAAGGGCACACCCACCTCTTTCTGCATCCGTACAACGAGGCCTCCTGGAACGACCAGGTGCTCAAGGAGCCGGAAGCGCTGCGTGTGGCCCGCGCCACTGTCCATGCGCGCTCGACCCTCATGGCCGGGTTCACGACCGCCCGGGACCTTGGCACCGAAGGCGCCGGCTATGCCGACGCCGGCCTCAAACAGGCCATCGACGAGGGGATCATCCTCGGGCCGCGACTCTTGATCTCCTCGCGTGCCATTGTCGCCACGGGCTCCTATGGCCCGACCGGCTTCGTGGATTCGGTGCCGGCTTCGTTGGGCGCCGAGGCGGCGGATGGTGCGGAGCTGGAACGGGTCGTGCGCGACCAGATCCGGCATGGTGCCGACATCATCAAGGTCTACGCCGACTACCGCTGGGGCCCCTCCGGTGAGGCTCGGCCCACCTTCTCGATTGCCGAACTGACCACCATCGTGGAGACCGCCAAGTCCTCCGGTCGGCCGGTGGTGGCCCATGCGTCCACCGCAGAGGGGATGCGGCGGGCGGTGATGGCCGGGGTCGAGACGATCGAGCACGGGGATGGCGGGACCGCCGAAGTCTTCCGGTTGATGGCCCAGCGCCGGGTGGCACTCTGTCCCACCATCGCAGCGGGGGATGCCATTGCGAGGTACGGCGGCTGGGTTCCCGGCAGCGGCGCGGAGCCGGCCCGGATCACCACCAAGAAGGCCAGCGTCAAGGCTGCCATTGCCGCCCGGGTAACGCTCTGCGTCGGTGGCGACGCCGGCGTCTTCCGGCACGGGGACAACGCCCGGGAGATCGAGCTGATGGTCGAGTACGGTGTCCCGATCCGGACCGCCCTGACGGCGGCGACCTTCGGCAACGCCAAGCTCTTTCACCTCGACGACCGGCTGGGCAAGGTGGCCAAGGGGTTCCTGGCCGACCTGATCGCGGTGGAGGGGGATCCGCTCCAGGACATCACCGCCCTCCGGCGGGTGCAGATGGTGATGCAGGGTGGGGTGGTGCATCGGAGATAGCGGGGAATGGGGAGTGGGGAATGGGAAATGAGTGCGCGTGGCAGGGATGCGAAAGGTTGAGTCAGGGCCGGATGGGATTAAGTTCAGGGGCTGCTGATGCCAGGTCGGGTTGGCAGGTTTGGACAGGTGTCCGAGTGGCTGAAGGAGCCGGTCTCGAAAACCGGTGAACCCGCAAGGGTTTCGAGGGTTCGAATCCCTCCCTGTCCGTTTTCCCTCCGCCCCCTGCGGGGGCTCCAGGTCGAATCCCTCCCTGTTGGGGTGCACCCCTGTGCGCCCTTCGTATCGTCGATACCAGAACGACGAAGGGGCCGGCAGAACCGCCGGCCCCTTCGCTCATTCAACGGTCCAACCTAGCGGTCGTGGCGCGACAACCTGGCGTGGGCATGGGAGCCTGCCTCCCCGTCCGGGCCAACGGTATTGTGCTCGGCCCACGCCACCAGCGCGGCTGTCAGCTCCTCCACTGGTTGCCCGACGGCATGCGGCATGACCTGCTTGCGATGCCCCTCACACATCATGTACCACATCGGAGGCATTTCGTCCTCGCCACGACCGGCGTGGGCGGGGCGACCCTCGTAGGCCACGAAGTGCAATGAGCGGCCACCCACGGTGAGGCGGTGTTGCTCGGGCTTGAATGTGGACAACTCAACTCCAGGAAGGAGGGTAAGGAGGCTGCGGGTCAGTATGCACCTGCGGCAACGGCGGTGACCGCCGCATGAACAACCACCGGAAGATAATCGATTCCATTCCGCGCTGTGCGGGCCAGTGTTGTAAGAGCATCAAGGGTAACAACTTACATTGCTACCCTTGATCTCGTTTCAATCGTTCCCATCCAGCGATTCCCCATTCCCAATTCCCCTATTCCCCATTCCCCGTCCTTACGGCACCATCCGCCCCGCGATCGGCCGCGGCGTCATGATCTTGAAAATCGGCACCAGCGGAGGTCCCTGCTGGGCGCCTCCCTGGGGCGGTCCCGGAGGGGCCTCCTCGTCGTCCCCGGCCCGAGCTGCCGGTGGCAGGAGCCGGTTGAGCGGCAGCCAGGCATCCATCGTGTTCCAGTAAATCACGTTGTCATTGGTCTCTGGCTCCAGCATGTGGGCCGCCACCCGGCCGAGCACCTGCCCGGTCCGTACCACGAATGTCCCGGCGGGGAAGGTCCGGGTCACCGTCTGGGTCTGGTCGGCCAGCTTAAGCCGCACCGCGGCGGAGTGGTTGTAGGCCTGCTCAAATCCCACCCCCTCCACCACGTACGCCTGCACCTCCGCCTGCATCGGCTCGAGCAGCTCCTCCACGACAATCGCATTCCGGCGCAGCATCGCCACCGCGTCCACCGCCTCCCGGGGCAGCACGTACGCGTACGGTCGCGGCCGAGTCTTGGTAATGACCGGCAGGGTCATCAGGGAGTCGTTGGAAACCTGCACCGCCCGCTGGGTGGTCCCTTCGCGGACCCCGATCTCGTACGTCACCCGGTACGGCTGCGGGCCATAGCGCATCTCGACCACGACGTTGCCCTCGGCGCGCTGACCCATTTCAATCGTCTCCCGCCGGGCCCGCTCCACCGTCATCATTACCTTGGCGGCGTTGTCCCGGGTGTACTCGAGCACCCCCTTGAATCCGAGGATTCCGGCCTGGACGCCAGTCGCCATTGGCTGGCCCGGCGGTGACTCGAACAAAATCCCGATGGTGTTGGCAAATCCGCCGTAGTTCCGGCCGATCCTGGCATCGTAGCCGCCACCGTTCCAGCGATTGGCGTTGCCGGCCTGGTAGTACCAGCCCTTCATCCCGGCGGTGCCCAGCTTGCGGTTGAGCGCCGGGAAGATCTCAGTGTCGCAGAGCTGGGTAATCCGCTGGTCCGGCTCGGCGTGGGAGGGGCACTGCCAGGTGAGCTGGTAGGGGAACGATCCCCCGTTGTGGCCGTCCACGAAGAGGTGCGGCGCCCAGCGATTGATCACGTTCAGGGCGTAGTTGGCCAGCGACGGCTGCTCCCGCTTGATCCAGTCGCGGTTCATGTCGATACCCCACGAATTGCCGCGAGTTCCCCCCGGGGATGCCTCGAAGCCATCGGGGTTGATCTGGGGGGCAACCACGATGACCAGGTGATCCAGATAGCCGTAGGCCTCGGTGCCTGGGGTAGCCATTTCCCGCATCAGGATCAGCAGCGATTCCCGGAGGGTCCGCTCGCCGCCATGGACGTTGGCATTGAGGACCACGATCGGCTTGCCGAGCGCCCATGCCTCCCACGGTTCACTCACGGCGGGCCGGCTGAATACCAGGTACGGCAGGTCCCGCCCGAGGCGAGTCTGACCGTACAGCCCCATGCGGAGTTCAGGACTTCGCCCCACCAGTGCCTGGAGGTAGGACATCATCTCGCTGTACGGGGTGTACTTGGTAAATCCCGAGGCTTCGGCCGGGGTCTGGAGTTCCTGGGCGGCGAGGTGGGGCACCGCCGGCATGGCCAGCAGGGCGGCGAGCAGGAGACGGGATCCCTGAGGGATACGAATGCGGGTCATGGGCACTCCGACATGAGGTAGCAGGGTACGGTCATTGTTGATACGCGCCGCGGGGGCACGGTGTTGGTGTGGAAGGCCCAGCAGAAGCTACAGCCAGCGCCGGACCTTGAGGCGATACGCCTGGTACGCCTCGCCGAAGCGAGCCTCCATGTACCGCTCCTCGCGGAGGATCACTCCGTACAGCATGACCAACAGTACCGCCGGCAGCATGGCGAGCGACCAACCCGAGTTGGCCATGGCGGTCGCCGCGAGGTACACGAAGGTAAATCCGAGGTACATCGGGTTCCGGGTAAAGCGGTAGGGCCCGTCGGTCACCAGGGCACGGCTTGGCTTCCACGGCTCCGGTCGGGTCCCGACGCGGTCCATTGCGCGGAGCGCCGGGATCAGGACCAGCCCGGCCAGGAACAGTACGGCGGCGAGCGGCCGCTGTGCCCCGACCGGCAGAAAAGGGAGTGGCCACCAGCGTTCCAGGAGCATGCCGAGTCCCAGACCCGCGAGGTAGATCAGCGGGGGGGGCGTGATGACGCCGGCTGTCTCGTTGCCGGCGTGGCCGGGGATCGGCGATTTGACCACCTCTGCTCCTGGTGTGGGCTCAGCGTGAATACTGGCGCCTGGCTGGTTCGGTGGCCAGCCCGGTTGTCGAGGTGCCGGAAACACACGAGCCCGCAGCACTCACTGCGGGCCCGGATGTCCACCTGCCATCGTTTCCTAGCGCTGGGCGGAGGCCAGGTCTCCCACTGCGGCGGCCAGCATCCGCAGTTTCGGCCGGTCGCTCGAAGCGGGCAGGTCGCCCTGGAGCTGGCTCGCGAGCAGGCGCAGGCCGTTGGCCCGTTGGTTGGCGGAACCGCGCTCAATCCTTGTCAGCTCGGCTCGGACCGCAGCGAGCCGTGTGGCACTCAACCCGTTGGACCGCTCAAGCTGATCCAGGAACGCCTTGGCCATCGAGAAGCTCGGCGGCCAGACCATCCTGGGCTGTTCCTGGGCATTGAGCTCGGTCCAGACCACCGTCTTGGCGGCGTCGATCTCGTTCTGGGACAGGAATCCGCTCGGCACCAGCTCGTAGATGTCCAGGCCGCGGGCGATCTCGGAACTGACGATCAGGCCGTTGTACCAGTACACCGACCAGGAGCCGCCGCTGACCAGCTTGGTCGAGTCGATCGGGCCACGATCGTAGTAGGCAATCTCCACCGGCTTCCTGACGTCGGTCCAGTCGAAGATCGAGATCCCGCCCTGGTACCAGGCCTGCACCATCACTTCGCGCCCCGGGATCGGAATCGGCGAGCCGTTGTGCGCCACGCAGTTTTCCTGATTGGTCTGGGCAGCCGGCATCTTGTAGTAGCTGTGGAACACCAGCTTCTTGTTTTCGATCGAGAAGAGCGCGTTGGCGCCCCACTCGTACTTGTCGGTGTCGCGGCAGCGCGGCGCCGAACCACCGCCCCACTCGTCGGTAAAGAGAATCTTGGTGCCATCGTTGCTGAAGGTGGCCGAATGCCAGAACGACATGTTCGAGTCGGCTGCGGCATCGATCCGGACCGGGTTCTTCACGTCACTGATGTCGAGCAGGAGCCCGTATCCGCCACAGGCGCCACCCGCCAGGCCCACCGCGGGATAGACGGTGATGTCGTGGCACTGGGTGGGCCCGCCGGCACGCGCCGCGGGGCCGGCGGCCGCTGCCGGCCGGGCTGCGCCTGCTGCCGGTGCCGGCTGACCGCGACGGGGCGGGGCGGCCAGGTTCTCAAAGATCCGCGCCCCGTTGACGATCCTGGCCGCGGCGGGGTTGGCCAGCGGCACCTGGATTACTTCGATCCGGAACATTGAGGTGTTGGGATCGCTCTGGGGGGCGTCGAGGCAGCCCGGCAACTCACTGGGCGACCGCACCCGCGATGAGCCGGAGACGTAGATGTAGACGTTGGCCGCATCCTTGGGGTCGCTCACCACGGTGTGGGTGTGGGATCCACGACAGGTCTGCACGTTGGTCAGGTACTTCGGCTTGGTGATGTCGGTGACGTCGAAGATCCGGATGCCACGGACCCGTTCGGCGCTGACGGTATCTGGCACCCCCTGGGTGCCGCAGTCGGTGCGGCCGGTCTGGCCCTCCGCCGACACGAACAGCAGGTTGCCATAGACCGACACGTCACTCTGCGAGGCGGGGCAAAGGTACGAGGTCTTGATCTCGGGGCGGCGCGGGTTGGAGATATCCCAGACCTGGTACCCGTTGTAGTTGCCCTGGATGGCATACTTGCCGGTGAAGGCCAGGTCGGAGTTTGTCACGCCCGCAAACGGGGCCGGCGACATCGTGTTGGACACCAGGCGCAGGTTCCATGCGGCGTAGCCGGCATCGGTCAGGCCCGCCTTGAGCCCGACCCGCGGGTCGGGGCTGGGGGGCGTGGTGGACATCGAGCCCGCCGTCATCGGCGCAGGCTCCATGGCCGGCGTCGAATAGGAGCTGGAGCAGGCCGAGATGGCCAGCAGCCCCAGGGTGAGCGACAGCGCGCCGCGAGGGGTGAGGTTCATGAATGGAACTCCCGGAGGTGAGGGGCAGGGATCGAGAACGGCAAAAGGGCGACGAGCGGGGGCCAAGTCGTGGCTGACGCCATGCTCACGGGGCAGCCGGCGGGGCGGGCCTGGCCTTGAGCATCGTTTCCATCCGGTTGATCTCGGTGGTCTGGTCGGCATAGACATCGGACGCGAACCGGAACACCACTTCGTCCTGGGCTGCGCCGTGGGCGTTGAAGAGCGCATCCACCATGCTGACCGCGCC
>JAWXBA010000152.1:0-2793 GCA_034439775.1 Gemmatimonadota bacterium
CCGAATCCGGTCAGCAGCGTCGCGTCTACGTCAAACGTCAGCCGTGGCTCGCCCCAGTGTTGCAGCGCCAATCCGCCGATGAAGCAGAAACTCCAACCCCGCTCCTCGCAGAACGCCTGAAGCTCCGTGGCTGCCTCGACCAGCTCGATCATGCGCCTGCCTGATCAGCAATCTGCCGGAACCACATCTGCTGCTCGACCAGCCCCGAACTGGTGCGCTCCCCCCGTTCCCGCAACGTGACCAGCACCATCCCCGAAAACGCCTGGATCGTGCGGACCGTGTCCATCTGCCGCAACTCCGCTCGGCGGATACGTTCCAGTTCCGGCCCGGCCCTGCCCCAAGCCGCAACCGACTCCCGGAGCAGCCGGGCCTCCGATTCAGTCATTCCCTCCTCCTCCTCCGACGAATCGGATGCGGCGTACGGCGAGAGAGCCGGGTGGAAGCGGCATGAGATGGAGTATAAGGAGGAAGTGATGGCGAGGGAATGTGAAACCGCCGACACCGGCTCACGCAGCGCCAGCTCGCATTGTTGCGCCACGGATTGCGGCTGACGGACCGTCCTCCACCGCTCACAGGCGCCTGCATGCTCCTCGCAGCGAAGTGAACAACCCTTACCGCGGAGTCCGCAGTCCTGACGGCGGAGTGCAAAGTCCTCACGGCCAGATGCCCAGCCCTGAAGGCGGAGTGCAAAGTCCTCACGGCCGGATGCCCCGCCCTGACGGTGGAGTGCCCAGTCCTCACGGCCGGATGCCCGGCCCTGAAGGTGGAGTGCGCAGTCCTGACGGCGGGATGCGCACCCCTGACGATCCTTCCCACGCTGTTGAGCAGCTCGTCAGAGCCGATTGGCGACGATTTCGCCATGGCTGATGTCAGATTGTGCCGGATTCCTGCCGATACCTTCCGAGTTGTGGTCGTGGGCGGAGCAGGAGCTCCGCCCCTACCCAGCCTCTCTTCTCTCTAATCACCCAATCGCCCAACCGCCTAATCGCCCAATCGCCACTCCCTCGCGCCGAGTCGCAGCTGCGCTGCTCCTAAGGCGCTTCGGTCGCCGCCCAACCGCCCAACCGCCTAACCGCCCAACCGCCTTCCCTACCCCGACAACCCCACCAGATTGCCGTTCCCCTTGCCCCGCAGCACACCGCGGGTGTCGAGCACCAGCGGTGACTCCTTCAGTACCCGCTTGTAGTCCACCTCGGCGTGATCGGTCACGATGATGACCAGGTCGGCCGAGCGCAGGTTGGCATCCGTCAGCGGCACGCTGTGCAGCGGCAGCCCCTTGAGCAGCGTGTGACCGTCATCATGGATGCTGCCGACGTGGGGATCGTGGAACTGGACCGACGCGCCCTTCTCCTGCAGCAGCCGGATGATGTCGAGCGCGGGACTCTCGCGCAGGTCGCCGATGTTCTTCTTGTAGGCCACGCCGAGCACGAGGACCTTCGTCCCCTTCACCGCCTTGCTGCGCTCGTTCAGCGCATCCGCCGCCTTGCGTACGACATACGCCGGCATTTCGGCGTTGATCTCGCTGGCCAGCTCGATCATCCGGGTCTTGAACTGCAGCGTGCGCATCTTCCACGAGAGATAATGTGGATCGAGCGGGATGCAGTGACCGCCGAGCCCGGGACCGGGGGTGAATTTCATGAAGCCGAACGGCTTCGTCGCCGCCGCCTCGATGACGCCCCACACATCCAGCCCCAGCTTGTCACATGCCTGCGCCAGTTCGTTGGCCAGCGCGATATTGATCATCCGAAAGGTGTTCTCGTAGACCTTGACCAGCTCGGCGGCCTCCGGGCTCTGCACCGGGACCATCGTGTCAAATACTTTGCCGTAGAACGCCAGCGCCAGCTCGTTGCACAGCGGCGTGATGCCACCGATCACCTTGGGGGTATTGCGCGTCTGCCAGGTCGGGTTGCCCGGATCGACCCGCTCCGGACTGAAGCACAGCGCGAAGTCCTTGCCCACCGCCTGGCCGGCATTCTCGAAGATCGGCAGCAGCACTTCCCGGGTGGTGCCCGGATAGGTCGTGCTCTCGAGGATGATCAGCTGCCCGGGACGGAGCGAGTCACGGATCGACTCCGCCGCCGCGACGACGTAGGATAGATCGGGGTCCTTGGTCTTGTTGAGCGGGGTCGGCACGCAGATCGAGATGGCATCGCATTCGCCCAGCCGCTTGAAATCGGTCGTGGCGGAGATCAGCTTGTCCTTCACATGCGTGGCCAGCACCGCCGCGGGCACATCTTCCACGTGGCTTTCGCCCCGATTGATCCCGCTGCAGACCGATTCGCTGATGTCAAAGCCGAGGACTCGGAAGCCGCTCCGGGCAACTTCGACGGCCAACGGGAGACCCACGTACCCAAGGCCAATGATGCCGACTGTGGCATCCCCCCGGGCGATCCGCTCCCGCAACTGCTGTAGACCGTCCGCCATGACCGCTCCCTGCCCTGAAGGAAAGTGAGTGTGGTGTAACGAGATGGAGCCCCGATGGTCGCAACTTAGCGGGGCCTGGTGGTGTTGTGCCAGCGATCCCGGTGCAAACGCCGTGCGCGGTGGGGCGCCCCTGCCCAACCCAGCATCAATGCCGGCTCGGACGATCCGTTTTCACAAGTAGGGGCCGCATGCATGCGGCCCCTACTTGTGAAATATTTCACATTTGATAATTATACATCGTCAAATCCCACAACGCTTCGGCCGGCGCGGTCGAAAAGTCGTGCCCGAGCCGATCACAATCGGTGCCCCACCCGCCGCCGGAACCGGGCAGCCTCCGGACCGCGTCGAGTCACCTCCCCAGGAGATCCA
>JAWXBA010000153.1:0-73529 GCA_034439775.1 Gemmatimonadota bacterium
CCGCCACGGCCGTGGCGGTGACCACCCAGCCTCCGCCGAGCACCTCGAGTGGGGCCTTGCTCTCGCCGCAGCCCGTGGTGCGGCTGGTGGACCAGAGCGGCAACCTGGTCGCCACCACCGGCATCAGCATCACAGCCTCCCTGGCATCTGGACCAGGAACTCTCGGTGGGACGCTCGTGGCGGCAACCTCCAACGGTGTCGCGACGTTTACGAGTCTCTCGGTGACGGGAACGGCCGGGACCTATGCGATCCAGTTCGCGGCAACCGGGCTGACCGCGGTGGTCTCGGGGACGATTGGCGTCGGGGCCGGCACCGCAGCGGCGCTCCAGTTCGTCGGCACCCCCGCCACCACCGCCGTCAATGCCGCGGCCATCACGCCGGCGGTGGCCGTACGCCTGATCGATGGTTCCTCGAATGCCGTGGCGCAGGGCGGAGTGTCGGTAACCGCGGTGCTGGCCAGCGGCGCAGGGGCGATCGGCGGGACGACCTCGGTTGTTACTGACGGGGCCGGGGTGGCTTCGTTTACCAACCTTGTGCTGACGGGAACAGTCGGGAGCTACACCATCCGCTTTGCCGTCTCCGGCATCACCTCGGTGACCACCGCGCCGATCACTGTCTCGGCCGGCGTCGCCACTCAGCTTGGGATTACGACCCAACCTCCCCCCAGTGCCACCAACGGGGTGGACTTTGCCAGCCCCACCGTGGTGCAGCTCCGGGACATCAGTGGCAATGCGGTATCCACCGCAGGCGTTTCGGTGACCGCTTCGCTGTCCAGTGGCAGTGGGGTGCTCAGCGGGACCCTCACCCTCGCGACCGGGGCCGGTGGCAGCGCCAGCTTTGCCAACCTGCGCGTCACCGGTCCGGCCGGTTCCAAGGTGCTCCAGTTCAGCAGCACGGGGCTGGCTGCCATCACCAGCACGACCGTCAGCGTGGTGGCGGGGTCCGCGACGAAGTTGTTCATCTTCACCGCACCGGGCGGCGCGGCGACGAGTACCGCGCTGCTTGCGCCCCAGCCAGTCGTCCAGCTCCGCGACCAGAGCGACAACAATGTCAGCCAGGCTGGTGTCCTGATCACCGCGGCATTTGCCACCACGCCCGGCGCCGCGGCACTCGGTGGCACCACCGGCGTATCGACTGTGGCCAACGGGCAGGCGGTGTTTACTGACTTGGTCATCTCGGGTTCGGCCGGTGGGTACACCCTGGTATTCAGCGCCGGCGGCCTGGCCTCGACCACTTCCGGCACCATCGCCGTATCGGCCGGGTCCGCCACCCAACTGCTGTTTGCCGTGGCGCCTCCTGGCAGCACAGCCAGTGGCGCCACCCTGTCACCGCCGATTGTCGTCCGGCGGGCCGACGCCACCGGCAACGCGGTGACGACGGCGGGGATCTCCGTGACGGCCGCGATTGCCAGCGGGAGCGGCGGGGCCCTGACGGGAACCCTCAGCCGGACCACCGACGGCACGGGCGCCGCCACCTTCAATGACCTGGTCCTGACCGGGACCGCGGGAAGCTTTACCCTCACGTTCACGGAGGGGGCGTTGACACCGGCCACCAGCGCGGCCCTGGTGCTCACGGCGGGCGCCGCGTCGCAGCTTGCCTTCGTCACCGGACCGCCGGCCACTGCTGCCAACGCCGTCACCCTTGCCCCGCCGATCGTGGTGCAGGTGCGGGACGCGAGCAATAATCCCGTCGCGACCGGGGGCGTCCCGATCACCGGATCGATCAGCTCCGGGGCAGGCGGGGTGCTGAGCGGCACCCTGCTCCGGAGCACCGTGGGGGCAGACGCCTCCTTCAACGACCTGGTCATTACCGGTCCGGTGGGGAATTACACCCTCCAGTTCACCAGTCCCGGCGTCGCAACGGTCACCGCACCCTCACCAGTCGCCCTGACCGCCGGCCCGGCGGCGGCGCTCGGCTTTGCAGTGGTGCCCCCGGGAAGCGCCACCAGCGGCGTGGCCCTCACTCCACAGCCCCAGGTCCAGGTGCGCGACCAGAGTGGCAATCCTGTCGGCGTGGGCGGACTCCTGCTGACCGCCACGACGGCCGGTGGCAGCGTGGCGAATGCCACCGCGACCACGAGCGCCGGCGGACTGGCTGCCTTTGCCGGGTTGTCGATCACCGGCGCGGCGGGCAACTACATCCTCGACTTCAATGCCACATCCTACCCCACGCTCTCGAGCGGTGCCGTTGCGATTGCCGCCGGGTCCGCCACCCAGATGGCCTTCATCACTGCACCTTCCGGGGCCGCCGTCAACGGGGAGGTGTTCGCGCCGCAGCCAGTGGTGGAACTCCGCGACGGCACTGGCAACCCGGTCCTCGTGGCAGGTACCAGTGTTACCGCCTCGGTCTTCAGCGGGAGTGGAGTTCTGGCCGGGACGGCAACGGTTCAGACCGCTGGCAATGGCCGGGCCACCTTCACCGACCTCGAACTGCAGGGGAATCCCGGCTCCTACGTGATCCGGTTTACGAGCGGCGCACTGCCACACCTGGACTCCGGATCGATCACTCTGGCGATCGGCCCGGCCACGAAACTGGTCTTCCAGACGGCGCCTCCAAGTACCACCATCAACGGCCAGCTTTTCGGCAGCAGCACCGTCGTGGCCCTCGCCGATGTGACCGGGAACGTGGTGCCGACCAACGGCGTGTCGATTGCCGCCACGATTGTCAGCGGACCGGGCGCCAGCCTTGGAGGATCCACTTCGCAGCCGACGTCGAGCGGCCTGGCGACGTTCAACAATCTGACCCTGACCGGCACCGCCGGGAACTACTCCCTGGATTTCACTGCGCCGGGCCTGACCAAGGCGACGTCCAATACCCTGACGCTGCAGGCGGGGGCCGCCACCAAGCTGGTGTTCATCACCCCGCCTCCGGCCAGCGGTTCCAGCGGAGTGGCGCTCATCCCGGCCACCGTGGTCGAGCTCCAGGATGTGAGCAGCAACCCGGTGCCCCAGTCCGGTACCACGGTGGTGGCAAGCCCCAACTCGGGTGGCGGCAGCCTGAGTGGGGGATCGGTTGTGACCGATGCAAGCGGGCGGGCCACCTTTGCGACCCTTGCCATATCCGGTCCAGTGGGGAACCACACCCTCGGCTTCACCTCGGGCTCGCTGACCGGGTTGCTGTCTGCCCCGATCGCCATCGCAGCTGGGTCGGCCAGCAAGCTGGCCTTCATCACGACCCCGTCCACCAGCTCCACGAATGGAGCCGTGCTGGCGCAGCAGCCCGTCGTGGAACTGCGCGATGCGGCGGATAACCCGGTGCTCGTTGCCAGCACCCCCATCACCGTGGGCATTGGCACCGGGCCTGGCGCCCTTACCGGTACCCAGCTGGTGGTCAGCACGCTGGTCGATGGCCGTGCCAGCTTCGCCGGGCTCACGATTACCGGACCAGCCGGGATCCACACCCTCGCATTCAGCAGCGCCGGTCTGTCCACCCTGGTCTCGGCCAGCATCACGGTGGCACCAGGGCCGGTCGATGCCCTGGTCATGCTGACCCAACCGCCGGCCACCGCCACCAGCACCGTCGCGTTCAGCGGGAGCCCCAGCGTCCGATTGGTGGACAGCAGCGGCAACACCGTGCTCGCGGCGGGAACCAACGTCACGGTGTCCCTGTTGCCGGCCGGCGGCGGAGCGATCCTCAACGGCACCCTGATCCAACCCACCGACGCGTCTGGCATTGCCACCTTTGCCGGGCTCTCGATCACCGGGCCGGGGGGCAACTACCAACTGGTATTCGGAAGCGGGCCGCTCAAGTCGGACACCTCTACCGTCATTGCTATGAGCGCCGCCACCCAGCTTTCTGTCACGACGCAGCCGTCGCTTGCGGTCCGGAACAACGAGGTGTTTGCCCAGCAGCCGGCGATCCAGCTTCGCGATGCGGCGAACGCCCTGGTGTCCCAGGCCGGGGTGGTGGTTACCGTGACCAAGGGCGCCGGAACCGGGAGCCTGCTCGGCACGCTGACGGCCACCACCGATGTGAACGGCCTGGCCACCTTCACGAATCTTGGCATCCTGGGAACGGTGGGCACCTGGGACCTCGGCTTCTCCGCGCCTGGCCTCACCAGTGTTTCCTCGGCCAGCATCGCTGTCGGTCCCGGCATGGCCACCGCGCTGGCCGTGGTCACCCAGCCACAGGCCTCCACGGTGGATGCGGAACCGCTGACCACATCGCCGAGCATCAAGTTGCTGGACATCAGTGGCAATGATGTCGACTCGGCCGGCGTCAGCATTGCCGTGGCTCCGACGCCAGCCGGGGCTTCCCTTGCCGGCATCACCTCACAGCCGACCGACGGCACCGGCACAGCCGTCTTCGCAGGGCTGAGCCTGGGAGGGACGTCGGCGAGTTACATCCTCGCATTCACCGGTACCAGCCTGACTGGGGTCCAGTCGACCGCCATCACGCTGGTGGTGCCGGACACCATCGTCGTGACCGTCCAGCCCCCTCCGGTTGCGGTGCACGACGTCGTCTTTTCGACCCAACCGGCGATCCGGGTGGAGGATGCCGGTGCCAGTCCGATGGCAGGTGTTCAGGTGACGGTGGACCTGGTCGTGGTGAGTGGGGCGGGGACCCTGGTTGGCACGACGGGCATGACAACCGCCGGCGGGGGAGTGGCCACCTGGACCGACCTCAAGATCCAGACCTCCGGGGGGGCGGGGCAGTTCCGACTCCGGTTCCGCACCGCCAACGGCGCTGAGACGCTGTCCGGCACGATCGACATTCCCTAGAATGTGTCAAACGGTTATTATTCAAGGCTTTGGCAATCCCGTCCCCATTGACCCGTGATTGGTTAAACTGATGGCATCCTCGCCGGACAGCAGCCCCACCACCGAAGCCATGCCCGAGGGGGGCAACAACCTCCTCGCGCGCCTCCAGGCCCACCGCAAGGTGCTGACCGGGGCCGGCATTGCCGTGGCCCTGATCCTTCTCGTCGGCTGGTTCATGGTGGAAAGCGGGCGACGCCGCGAGGCGGCCGCCAGCGGCATCCTCGAGGGGGCGTGGGGCCTGCAGGATCAGGGCGACCTCCCCCAGGCATCCGCCGAGTTCCAGAAAGTCGTCGATGGGTTCAGCGGAACTGACGCCGCCAACCAGGCGGTGCTGGCCCTGAACCAGGTCCGGATCGAGAGCGGGCAGTCCCAGATAGCCGCCGATGCCCTGACCGCGTTTCTCGCCACGAGCCCAGCAGCCGAGCACGGCTCCGCGGCCAATCGGCTCCTTGGCGTGGCGCAGGAGAACCTGGGGATGGCCGCGGAGGCGGCGGCGTCCTACGAGCAGGCCGCTGCCTTGGCCACCTTGGGCCCGCTCAAGGCCGAGGCGATGCTGGGCGCGGCGCGGGCCCATCGGAACGCCGGCAAGCCCGAGGAGGCGCTGCGGGTGCTGCGCATTATCCTGGCCAACCACAGTGAGTCTGCGGTGGCTGGCGAGGCCAAGGTACGGCTGGCGGAGCTGACGCGGGGCGGGATGTAACAGCCAGGCGAAGGATGCAGCAGCAGGCAAGGGCTTCCGGTGATCCGGGGGCCCTTCTTTCTTTGGGGTCACCCTCTCCCCCATTTCTCGACAGCCAGGATTCCCAATGGCCCGGATCACCAACCGCATCGCCGCGTTCCTTCTCATCGCCCTTGGGTCCAACGCTTCCGCAGCGGGACAGGCGGGCGTACCGACTACTCGCACCCTGCAGGAGGGGATCCCGGCGGGAGGTTACGTCCTGGCCCCCTCGGAAGTCATTGGTGCGACCACCAGCGAGCTGCGGGAGCTGGTGGAGCGCTACGGCACCGATCGACAGACCCTGCAGCGGCGCTGGCACGTGGAGTATTCGCCCCAGCGGCGGCAGCGCCTGGCGGAGTTTCTGGGCGGGTGGCAGCAGCAACTGGCGAGGGTGGAGTTTTCGACGCTGGGCCAGCAGGGAAGGATCGACTACGTCCTGCTGCGGACCGTCCTCGAATATGAACGACAGCTGCTGAGCCGTGAGGAACGGGAGTGGACCGAGGTTGATCCGCTGGTGCCGTTTGCCGCCACGATCATCGGCCTGATGGAGGCGCGGCGGAGAATGGAGCGGGTGGACCCGGCCGGGGTGGCCAAGGCCTTGACGGCACTTGCCATGACGGTCGATTCGGCCCGGAAACGCGCCGACTCCCTCACCGACACCAAGGCGATCACCGCCTATCGGGCGGCGACGGCACTCAAGAGCCTTCAAGCGACCCTGGGGCAGTGGTATCGGTACTATGCCGGCTACGATCCGCTCCTTACCTGGTGGGCCTCCCAACCCTACCAGCGGGTCGATGCCGCCCTGACGGCCTACCACAAGGTGGTCCGCGAAAAACTGGCCGGCATCAAGCCCAATGAGGAGGAGCCGATCATCGGGAACCCGATCGGCCGGGCCGCGCTGCTGGAGGACCTCCGGTCGGAGATGATCCCCTACACCCCGGAGGAGTTGATCGCCATCGGGGAGCGGGAGTTTGCCGTCCTCGAGGCGGAGATGCTCAAGGCCTCCCGCGAGCTCGGCTTCGGCGACGACTGGAAGGCCGCGCTGGAGCAGGTCAAGACCTTGCACGTCGCGCCAGGTGAACAGACCGAAGTCGTGCGTGCGCTGGCCTTTGAGGCCATCGACTTCATCGAAAGCAGGAACCTCGTCACCATCCCACCGCTGGCCCGGGACGACTGGCGGATCGAGATGCTATCGCCGGAGGCCCAGAAACTGTCGCCGTTCTTCCTGGGGGGGGACATCATCCAGGTGGCGTTCCCGACCGACAGCATGGCCCACGAAGACAAGCTGATGAGCATGCGGGGCAACAACATCCATTTCAGCCGCGCCACGGTGCACCACGAGTTGATCCCGGGCCACCACCTCCAGGGATACATGACCGCCCGGTACAACCCCCATCGGCGCGCGTTCAGCACCCCGTTCTGGACCGAGGGATGGGCGCTCTGGTGGGAGATGCTGCTCTGGGACCAGGGGTTCCCGCGAGGGCCGGAGGACCGGATCGGGATGCTGTTCTGGCGAATGCACCGAGCGGCCAGGATCATCTTTTCGCTCAAGTTCCATCTGGGGGAGTGGACCCCCCAGCAGTCGATCGACTTCCTGGTGGACCGGGTGGGGCACGAACGGGCCAACGCGACCGCCGAGGTGCGCCGGAGCTTCCTGGGGACCTATTCGCCCCTGTACCAGGTGGCCTACATGATGGGCGGGCTGCAGTTCCGGGCCTTGCACGAGGAACTGGTGGATTCGGGACGGATGACCGATCAAGCATTCCACGACCAGATTCTGAAGGGTGGGGGGATGCCGGTCGAGATGGTCCGGGCGATGCTGCTGGGCACGCCGCTGACCCGGGACTACCAGGCCCAGTGGCGGTACCTGGGGGATCCGCTCGGAAGGTAGGTGAGATGTCCCATGAGGTAGCGGAGGATCCCCCTCGAAACGACTTGAGGGGCCAGAAGCGCACCATACGGAACGCGTTGTCCGGTACCTGGAGGCGCGATGGAGGGGGATCTCGAAGGGTGGAGATCTCCCCGGACTGTTTTTTCTGGGTCACAGTCTTAGTACGTATAAGATGTATTATGTTAAGTTGTTAGGTGGATAAGTGTGGGAAACCCGCCTTCCCGGTGGGAAACTCAAAGGCGCGAGGCACCAAACGGCCTCGCGCCAGCTGATTTCTTTGCCTCCCCACCCCTTGCTGCTCAGAGGAGAGTTCCTGAATACACCAATCGGCCCTCTCCGCAGAGCCAGACCTCCTGGCACTGGACCCCCTCGATCCGCCCGGCCACGGAGAGCAGCGATCCACTGCTGGTTTGCACCTGGAGCGGCAGCTCGGCCAGTCCAGACGAAGCGATGGCAAAAGACGAGCAAATTGTTCCCGTACCGCAGGCCCAGGTCTCGCCCTCCACGCCGCGCTCGTAAGTCCGGATACCCCAGGCTACCCCGTCCGGGCCTTCGATCCGCCCAACGAAGTTGACGTTGGTCCCGGCCGGGGTAAATCTCGGGTCGAATCGGAGCTGACGTCCCCTGGCGTCCACATCCACCGCGGCGAGGTCCCGGACCAGGACGGTCAGGTGCGGCACCCCGATGTCCCCGATCCACGCCTGTCCGGCTTCCCCCGGGGCAAAATCCAGGGTGACCGGCGGTGGGACAGGAAAGGCCGGGAACTTGAGCTCGGCCATGCTCCCCTCACCAACGCAGCGGGTCTGGAGGTCGCCGGCGTCGGTCCGAAGCACCATGCCGCCCGCCTCGGCCATCCCGAGCCTGGCCGCGAGCCTGGTGGCACAGAGCGAACCATTCCCGCAGAGGGCAGCCCGACCCCCGTCGGCGTTGAAGTAGTGCATCACCACCGTTCCAGCCTCGGCCGGTTCCAGGATGATGAAGCCATCGGCCCCCACCCCGAAGCGTCGGTGACAGGCCGCGGCTATCCGCTCCGCCGACCAGTCCGCGGCAGGAGTGACCCGGCCGTCGACGAAGACAAAGTCGTTTCCCGATCCGGTCATCTTGAAAAACTCGGTGGCCATCACAGCCTTCCCAGGAGCTGGCGAATCCGGAGCCACCAGACCCGCCAGACCGCCTCACGGACGATCTTCTTGGTCATCTTGCTCTGCCCTGCCACCCGGTCGGTAAAGACGATCGGCACCTCCGCGAGGGAGAAGCCGAGCTTGTAGGCCCGGAAGCTCATCTCGATCTGGAACACGTAGCCGTCGGACTTGACCCGATCCAGCGGGATGCGTTCCAGCACCCGTCGATGAAAGCATTTGAACCCGCCGGTCGCGTCGGTCAGGGGCAGCCCGGTGATCCACCGGACGTAGGTATTGGCCCCGTAGGAGAGCAAGAGTCGGGACATCGGCCAGTTAATGACGTTCACCCCCGTCTTGTACCGGGACCCCAGCGCGACGTCGCTGGTCTCGGTGGCCCGGATCAGGTCGAGGAGATACTTGGGGTCGTGGGAGCGGTCGGCATCCATTTCGAAGATCCGCGAATAGTCCCATTCCAGTGCCCAGCGGAAACCGGCCACATACGCCCGGCCGAGCCCCTGCTTCTCGGGGCGATGGAGGACATGGACCCGGCCCGGATGTTCCAGGGCGAGTGCATCGGCGATCCTGCCGGTGCCATCTGGTGAGTTGTCGTCCACCACGAGCACCGCCAGGCGCGGATCCTGCTCGAGTATCTGTGGGACGATCTCCGGCAAGTTGCGGCTTTCGTTATAAGTCGGCAGGACGACCAGAAACCTCTCAGCCACCGACATGCTCCCTACGCCGTTCGCGGATCCCGGGCACAATCAGGAGCAGGCACGCCGCGATGGTAGCCAAGATACTGACCCATTTGAACCGGCTGTGGTGCCGGGAGACGTAGCGGAATTCGGCCTCGCGGGCACCCGGTGGCAACTGGATGCTCAGGACACTGTTCTGGGCGCGCAGCACCGGCACCGGGTTCCCGTCGACGCTGGCGGTCCAGTCGGGATACCAGTTCTCGGCGGCGACCAGATAGGTCTGGCGCGAGTCGCTGCCGTCTAGCGCCACGCGAATCCGGCCCGGTTCCCATTCGAGCATCCGGGCCGCCGCTGCGGAAGGCGCGGGAATCGTATCACCGATCGGTGCCACAGTGGCGGTCGTGGTATCAGACAGGAGCACCACATCGGTCACCGGAAACCGGGGATCGGCGGCGGTGGCAGCCAGATCGGCCTCGGGCAGCTTGAGCGCCCCGGCCATGACTCGCACGTAGGGCGGCGGCGCGTCGGCCTCGTAGAGGTACCCTTCGCCGCCAAGCATCGTGGGTTCGGGTCCAAGGATCCTGGTAAACCCGGGAATCTCCTGGGGTTGGTTCAGCACCAGGTAGCGCACCCCGAACAGGTCCCAGAGTCCTGGATTGACCTGGTTGTTCCATTCGTTCTTGCCGCCGAGGAGATCGTCGAAGGTCCGCAGCTCATTGCCATGGTAGCCCAGCAGCGTCGGGATGCGGTAGGCCATCAGCCAGCTTGGCGGGTAGACGCCAAGTCCACTGTAGACACCCGCCGGTTGCCAGACGCGGTACGGCAGCGGGGTCTCTTGCATTCGGCGGGTCAGCGCATCGCCGCGGAAACTGATTTCGGCAGGCGGCTTGTACGATACGAAGAGGCGGTCAATGCTCCAGGCGTCGGCGGTCAACAGGACTGCGGCAACCCCCGCCGCGACGGCGCCCACCAGGCGCCTGGACTGGGCGGCCCAGAACACCGCTCCAGCAGCCGCACTCACCACAAGGAGGCGCAGGGCGCCGGCGCGGAGCGCGTCGGCGTTGGCCATGGCCGCCGGCAGCCGTTCTGGGCTGGCCAGCGACTCCGCGACTGCCTGGAGCACCCCCACGACCCCGAGCAGTCCCAGGGCCGCGAGGGCACCTGCGGCGGTCAGGATCCGCCGGCTGCTGACCTCACCGCGGAGCACCCGATCCAGTCCCAGTCCCGCCATCGTGCAGACCACGAACGCCGGCAGGTAGAACGCCATCCCGGCGGCCCGCACGCTCTTCATGAACGGCATCACCTCGTACCACACCCGGTAGAACGGGGTGTATGCCGCGAACGCCACCAGCAGGAACAGTCCGCCGATCACGCCGAGTGCGCCGAGCAGACGGCGCCGCTCGGCGGGTCCCCAGGCCAGGATGGCGAGGATAACCGCGGTGGCCCCGAGGTACTCCGTGTGCATCTTGAATGAGTTCTGGCCCCAATAGCCTTGCAGCACCCCGTTGAACTCTGGCAGCACCGTGGTAAAGAGCTCCAGCGGTGGCATCGACCACGAAGTGGCGTATTCCCAGCCGCGGCTCGGGCCCGCGAGGGCCCGGGGCGACCATGGGATGTATTCATAGAATGGGAACACCTGGACGCCCGATATGAACAGACCCAGGATCACCGCCGCACTCGCCGCTGCCAGGGCAACCGGCCACCGCACCGCCGGGTGGCGTTCCGGGTGGAGGAAGAGGAGATACAGTGTCCAGAGCCCGGCCGCCACGAAGAGGTAATACATCATCTGGAAGTGCGGCGAAATCAGCCCGAGCCCGGACACCAACGCCACGATGCCGTAGCCGCTGGCGCGGTTGTCCCGGATAGCCCGAAGAAGCCCCAGGAAGATCAGCGGGGCTAACGCCGTCACCATCATCTTGCCATCATGTCCCGGGCTGACCATCGAAGCCATGATGCCGGTCAGTTCGTAGGCCACCCCCGCCCCGAGGGCGGCACCCCACACGCCGCCCAGCGCCAGGATGAAACGGTGCATGAACCACCCGGCCAGGACCAGGTGGACGAAGATCTGGAAGTTCATGGCCGTCTGGACCGGCATGAACCAGCGCAGCATTGCTGTCGGATAGAAGATCTCGCCGTGTCCGGCGGCCACGAAGGGGAGGCCCCCGAAGAGGAACGGGTTCCACTGCGGCACCGCGCCGGTGCGTTTGAATTCCTCTGCCCCGAACAACCGGAAACCGTAGCCGGCGATAAACTGGTCATCCCCGATCAGGAACTGCCCCGTGAGCATCGGCCAGCAGATCGTCAGCGCGGCGGCAATGAACACTGCCCACGCCAGGAGGTTGCCATGCCGGGGCATCCAGGGGGGCGGTGACGTCGGGGAATCAGCCTGCGGCACGGGACTCGCTCCGGATCCAGGAATAGACGAACGGGGTGGCGGCCAGCAGCTCCGCTACGGTCAAGACGACTCGGGATCCGAGGCTCAGGGCCAGCGCCGGCCCGGCCCCGAGGTGCGGTGCCAGGACCGCCACCAGGACTCCCTCACGCACCACGATCCCGCCCGGGGCAAAGAGGGCCAGGAGGCCGGCGGTGTAGGCCAGCGCGAACCCACCGGTAGCCACCCCGAACGCCAGCGGGCCCGGAATGCCCAACCCGAAGCTCAGGGCCCAGAGCGAGGCACCGTAGCCGATCCAACCCAGGACGGAGAATCCAACGGCCCCCGCCAATGCCCGGAGCGGCAGCGGGCGAAGCCCTGCAAGGCGGGGCAGCTTGCGGGCGATCCAGTCGATCAGGCGGGCCGAAGTGAACACCATGGCCCCGGCTCCCGCCAGCAGCGCTGCCCCGACCAGGCTCCATCCTGAGGCCGCTCGTGGCAGTGTGGCCGCTGCCACAGCGATGGCGGTGGCCAGTCCCAGCGCCTGGATGACCACCGCCGCGGCCGACGCGGCCCAGGCGGCAACGCCCTTGCGAGTGGCCAGCACGATCATCCCGGCGATACTCCAGACCTTTCCGGGCAGATACCTTCCCAGATTGGCCAGGAACCACACCTCGGCCAGTTCCCTTCCGCGCAGCCGTTCGTTCCAGCCGAGCAATGTTACCCGCCACGACTGGATCAACACCCCGAACGTCAGGACGGCGAGGCCGCCCGAAACGAGCAGCCAGCCGGGTGCAATCACCACCTCCAAATCGGCCGACTGGAATGACGCCCACTGGTGCCGCAGTGCCCCGCCGACGAACCATCCCAACCCCACCACCAGCAACCCCTGCCCGATCCAGCGGGCCCACTTCACGTGCGCACAAAGCGGTAGACGATGGAGCGAGCCAGCAGGGACACCATCGGAATCGGCGGGTGCAGGTAGGTGCCGGCGGTGGCCTCCAGCCGGAAGCCGTTCATCCCTCCCAGCGCCGTCATGGCCTGGCGGGTCCAGCTGTAGATGTGGCCCTGCCGGTCGGGGACTCGGAACAGGTTCCAGATCAGTTCCTTGACATGGTACGGATTGGGCACCGACAGGACGAGCACCCCCTCGCTGCGGAGGACCCTGCGGATCTCGGTCAGGGCCGCAAACGGATTGGGAACGTGCTCCAGCACCTCGATACAGAACACGAAATCGAAACTGCCATCGGGAAACGGGAGCCCAAGCGACACATCCCGGATGAGGACCCGCTCCGAGGCAAACTCCGGCGCGATATCGAGGCCCTGGTACCGAGTGGAGTCGGGCAGCCATTTCGCGAGCCCGCCGTCGCGGGCGCCGATATCGAGCACGGCACACGCCTCCCCCACCCGGGCCATCCGGCTGGCGGCCCGGAAACGCATCCGCTCCTCGCCGGAGTCGCGCCAGCGGGCGCGTTCGCGGTAGTAGTCGGTGAGGGTGTCGGTCCCTGGGGTGATTCGTGTGCTCATGGCTCCGAACGGCGGCGGGTCGGTACGACGACAAGCCTGAAAAATCGCCGATCGAGGGCGGGATGGCAAGGAATTCAGGTTCGCCGTTCCAGGGCCCGCTGGTACCAGCCGAGGGCTTGCCGGGCGGCGGCGGCCGGTAGGAGGCGGGTGCGAAGGAGATTGCCAGCGTCCAGCGCCGCGGGGCGTGCGCCAGGATCATCGAGCACCTCGGCCATTGCCTGCGCCAAGCTCGCAGCGGTCGGATCGGCCACCCGGGCCTGAGCTCCCGAGCCGACGACCTCCAGCAACCCCCCGCCATCCTGGCACACGACCACTGGGACCCCCGCGATCAGGGCTTCAGCGGCCGCCAAGCCATACCCTTCGGCCAGAGCCGGCAGCACGAACAGGTCGGCGGACTCCAGCACGGAGGCGACCTGGGCCGGCGGGAGTGGCCCGGTGAACCGGGTCTGGTCGGCAATTCCGAGTCGGGCCGCCAGGTCGCGGAGCGGCCCGAGCTGCTCGCCGCCACCGACGATCGTAAGTGGCATCGCTCGTCCCTGACGCGCCAGAAGGGCGACCGCCTCGACCAGCAGGTGGAGGCGCTTCTGGGCCGTCAACCGCGCCACGGATACGATTCCCCTGCCCCCGGAGGTAGGCGCGAGCCCAGCGGCATCGAACGGGAGGCCCTGCACATCCTCGGGCGCAATCGCGATCCCGGTGGTACGGCGGACGGTGGCCGCCAAGGCCCCGGAGACCGCCGTGACCACCCCGGCCCGCGCCAGCACCCGCCTGCCGAGATACCGCGCCGGCCCCGAGCGATCGAGCAACTGGCCGTCGGTGCCGTGCAGCGTGACCACCAGCGGCAGTTCCGGTGGCGCGGCGAGCCCCGCCGGGAACCACCAGTGGGCATGCACCACGACTGGCCCGGTGGCATCAGCCACCTCGGCCCGGGCGCCTCGTCTGAGGGCAGCGATCATGCCGCCGAGGGCAAGGAACCCGCGGGGGTCGCGGAGGGCGCTGGTCATCCGTCCGGTGTAGGCCAGGAACTCCCACGCGGCAGGAGCGTACCGAACCCGCCGCACCGCGATCCCGTCCAGCATCGTTCGCCCACCCTGCCCCGCATCGGAGGGGGCCACGACGCGGACATCGGCGCCTGCCGCCTGGAGCTCCAGGACGAGCGGATGCAGAAACCCTCCCGGCAGGTCGCCGGGATGGCGGGGATAGTTGTGGGTCAGGAAGATGACCCGCACCGGGTCAGTCCTGGCCGGGCGGGGTGAGGCGCTGGACCTGGCGATCGAGCTCGCGTTGTTCCTCCCGGAGGCCGGCAATCATTTCACCAACAAAGCCAAAGCCGAAGAGCAGGGTGCCGGTGATGACCATGGTCTCGATCAGGTTCAGGAGGGGCCGGAACCCGACGCCAAACCCAAACCGGATGACGAGGGCCGCGATCCCCGCCAGCAACCCGATGGCAAAGAGGATCGCGCCAGAGAGCCCGAAAAAGAGCATCGGCTTCCTGCCAAACCGGAGCAGGAACCAGACCGACAACAGGTCCAGCGCGCCGACCGGGATCCGCCGCCAATTGAACTTGGAGGTCCCCGCCACCCGCGGGTAGAGCGGGACCGGGACCGAGGCCAGCCGGAACCCGTCGGTGGCCGCGATGACCACCATGTATCGATGCCAGTCGGGGCGCAGGCGCATCCCGTCCAGCACCTCGCGCCGCCATGCTTTGACCGAATTGAGGTCCTCTACCCGGACTCCGAACAACCAGCGACTGAGACGGTTGTAGATCCCGGACACGAACGCCTTGTCGTACTTGCCCTGCTTGCTGCCGGTGACGAGGTCCGCGTGACCGTCAAGAATTGGCTGGATCAGCCTTGGGATATCCTCCGGGCGGTACTGGAGGTCGGCCGGGTAGAACACGCAGATTTCGCCGCGAGCCACATCGGTGGCGCTGCGCAGCGCGTCGGCGATGCCGCGCTGCCGCCGATGGGTCACGACCCTGAGAAACGGGTAGCGGCCGCCCAACCCGGCCAGGACCTCGGCGCTGTCATCGGTGGAGCCATCGTTGACGATGACCACCTCGAACAGAACGCCGGTTGGCTCCAGGGCGCGTTCGCACTGGGCCAGGAGCTCCGGCAGGTTGGGGGCCTCGTCCTTGGCCGGCACCAGGACGCTGAGTCGCACCGGGTCGCGCGGCAGCGGGTTCATACCCGTTTGCGCATCCGGGCCGGCAGGATGCCCAGCTGGTCGCGATACTTGGCCACGGTACGCCGTGCGATCTGGATCCCCTGCTCCTGGAACAGGTGCACGATCTGCTGGTCGGTGAGCGGCTTCGACGAGTCTTCCTCGGCCACCATCTTCTGGAGCTTGGCGCGAATCGACCGGGCGCTGGCCTCCTCGCCCGAGGCGGTGCTCAGGGCGCTGCTGAAGAAGAACTTGAGCGGCAGCACACCCCGCGGTGTCTGGACATATTTCTCGTTGGTGACCCGGCTGACGGTGGACTCATGCATGCTGATCACCTCCGCCACCTCGCGCAGGGTGAGGGGTTTGAGATGCTCGATTCCCTTCTCGAAGAAGGCCCGCTGACGGTCCACGATAAAGTTCATCACCTTGAGCATGGTCTGGCGCCGCTGCTCGATCGCCTGGATCATCCAGTTGGCGCTGTTCATCTTGGTGGCGATGAACTCGCGGTGTTCCGTCGTCAGGTTCTTGCGGTCGCGGGCCACGGCCTGGTACGAACGGCTGAGTCGCAGCCGCGGCACCCCGGTGTCGTTCAGGAAGACATGGTAGAGCCCGTCCACCTTGTCCACGATGAGGTCGGGAATGACATATCCGTCACTCCGGGTCGAGTGGGTCAGCCCCGGCTTCGGGTCAAATCGTGCCAGGGTGTCGGCAGCGCCCTGCGCGGCAGACGGTTCCACTCCGAAGCGGCGGCCCAGGTCATTCCAGCGATGGGCCACGAGGTCGGCAAACGCCTCGTTTACCATTCGCCATGCCAGAGTGCCCTCGTCCCCGGCGGCCCGCATCTGCAGCAGCAGGCATTCGGGAAGGTCGCGCGCTCCGATCCCGGCCGGATCGAGACCCTGGATGATCCGGAGGATCTCTTCCGCCTCTGCGGTGGTGAAGTACGGCAATCCCTCGGGGAGCGCCGGACTGGCCGGCGGTTCGGCGATGTCGCTGATGACCGGCACGGCAGGGCCTCCAATCATCACGGTGCCGGGCTTGAAGTCACCGATCATGGTCGGTGGCAAGTCGAAGGGATCGTCCTCTTCCTCCTCCTCTTCCCGACTTCCCGGGGCCCGCGACGCCAGCAACTGGTTGACCGACTCGACCACATCGGCGATCGGGCTGCCCAGGTACCCCTCCTCGGTGAAGTGCCCGAGCATCTCCTCGGCCAGCAGGTGCTGACGCGGGGTCAGGGTCAGGAAGGAGAGCTGCTCCCGGAGATGGTCGCCGAGATCCTTGGTCTCGACGCAGACCGGCTCGAGGTATTCCTGCTCCTCGAACTGCTGCTTGGTGCCGCCGACGTCAAAGCCGTTGAGGAGGATCTCCTCCCAATCGATCTCGTCCTCCTTCTCGGCCTTCTCTTTCTCCTGCTCCTGAGTCACTTCCTGAATCGGCTCTTCCTCCTCCTCCGGCTCCACCAGCTCCAGGAACGGGTTGAGGAGCAATTCCTGTTTGAGATGCTGCTGCAGGTCCATCATCGGCATGTACAGCATGTCCATGGCCTGGTAGAGCCGTGGATTGATCCGCAGTTCCTGCCGGAGGCCTGCCTGCTGCGAAAGTCCGGTCCTCACCGCCCCACCTCCATCCGAGAGCGCAGTCGCGCGGTGAGCGTGGGGCCCAGGTACAGCTCGGCAACCCGCTCGTTGAACACCAATTCCCGCACCGTGCCCGACGCCTGCACGCTGCCCTCGTACATGATGTATGCCCGGTCGACGATCTCGAGCGTCTGTTCGACGTTGTGATCGGTGATCAGTACCCCGATGCCGCGGTCCCGCAGGCTGGCCACGATGGTCTGGATGTCGTGGACGGCGATCGGGTCCACCCCGGCGAACGGCTCATCCAAGAGCATGAACCGTGGCCCGGTTACCAGTGCCCGGGTAATCTCGAGCCGGCGCCGTTCGCCCCCGCTCAGAGAGTAGGCCTTGTGCTTCCGCAGGTGTTCGATCCCCAGTTCGTTCAGCAGTTCCTCGAGGCGGGCTCCGCGCTCAGCCCGGGGCAGCCCCAGGGTCTCGAGCACGGCGAGCACATTCTGCTCGACGGTGAGGCGGCGGAAGACCGACGGCTCCTGGGCCAGATACCCGATCCCGGCACGGGCCCTCCGAAACATCGGCGCCCGGGTGATCTCACGGCCATCGAGCGTGATCTGGCCCTGGTCGGGATTGACCATGCCGGTGATGAGATAGAACGTGGTGGTCTTCCCCGCCCCGTTGGGGCCGAGCAGCCCGACGATCTCGCCCTGCCGGAGCTCCAGGCTGACGTCGTCCACCACGGCCCGGCGACCGAAGGTCTTGACCAGTCCGGTGGCCTCAAGGACGCTCCCGCTCGGGGAGGCGGGCATCGGCTCGGTCATCGTGGCGGCCCGGGTGGGCGCCGGGGGCGGACCGTCGCGCTGGTGTCGGCGACGATCGCGGTGGGCTGCAGGTGGATGCCGTCAACGTCACCGATCGACCGGACCTGGTCCACCGTGCTCTGACCGTCAGTGCCGATCTTCATCGTGATCAGGATACTGGCCGCCCGGGTGTATACGATGGCCAGACGCCCGCCATCGTTGGGGGGAGGTTGCAGCAACCGATAGAGTGCCAGGGCGTTGCCGCGAGCCTGGAGGCTGTCGAGCAGCGTTCGGGGCGCACCGGTGGAATCGGCATCGGCGCGGAAGCTCACGGTGACCGTGTCACCCGCCACGAAGTCCCGCTCCCCGCCGATTGAATCCGGCTTGGCTCCCATCCAGCCATTGCCGAAGGCGCGCGCTTCCGTGAGCCGCTGTCCGGGGGTGTCGAATGCCACCGAGTCTCCCCGGACCTCAAACCCCTCCGAGGATTGGGCCGCCGGCCGCAGGCTGTCTCCCCACGCGACGATCTGCTCCACTTTGCGGGCATTCACGTCCACCCCGATCGTGTCGGCCAGGAGGTCCAGTTCGGTGGCGCGGAGGTGGCTCTCCCCCCGGGCGAGGACATAGGTCACCTCACGACCTTCCAGGGTCAGGTCAATCTGGCGCCCCTTGAGATCAAAACTGTCGGCCGCGGTGCGCCGCACGGAGGCAGTGCCCATCAGGGTGCCCCGGCTTCCTGCTCCGGTGTCGAGAAAGAGGGTGTCGCCTCGGGCCTCAAGGTCGGTCCGGTCGATGGTGACCCGTCCACCGGCATAGATGCGGGTATCGCCGCGGACCCGGATGCGATCTCCGACGATGACATAGGGCTCGCCCGCCTGCTGAAGGGAGTCGCGTGCCGGCAGCGTGATGGTGGGCCTCAAGTCGGCAAACATTTCACTGGTGTCCCGAACGCCGGCGGCCGGGCGGAGGTAGTCGAGGGTCGGGCCGCGCAACACCGAACCATTGGCGCGGTTGGTCAGGATCACACTGCCACGGGCTTCCCAGCGATCGGTGTCGCGGAAATAGGTCCCGAAATCGGCGGTCATCTCCACCGTGGAGTCCCGGTATCTGACCTTGCCGATGAACTGGATGACCTGTCCCTGATAGGAGGCCACGCTGTCGCTCCACATCCGGACCTCCTGCCCCACGCAGCGCATCCGGACGTTGCCCCCCGCATAGTAGTTCTGCACCCCGGGACTGGGCTGAAAGCCGACGCCCTGGCGGTCAACATTCAGGACCTGCAAGAGGCAGCGTCCATCGCGCTGGGCCGCCCCCGAACTCGGGAGGAGCACCATTCCAATCAGGACCAGGAGCGGGCACCTCACGGGGGAGTCTGCCCCGGCAGGAGGATACCACCGGTCCGCTGGCGACCGCGCGGCTGGTCCACCCGGGGCGCCTTGAATTCCGGATCGGACACAAAGCTGTTGCCCTGGAGATATTGATTTGGCGACTCGTAGGTGAAGGTCGTGTCAGAGCTGACGAGGTTGGCGACCTTGTCATAGGAGAGCCGGGGCGAGGCCAGGCGTTCGCCCCCAGCGCCCACGAGCAGCACCCTGCCCCGGGCATCAAGCGACTCGGTCTGGATCTGGTAGGTGCCCTGGGCCGCCGTCAGGACGGACGTCTGTACGCCGCCCTGGTCGAAAAAGGTGACCCGCAAGTTTCCCAGCTCCATGCGCTGGGCGTCCTGGTAGGTCCATGCGGTGTCCGCCATGATCACCGCACGACGGACCCCGTTCTCGAAAATGCCCTTCTCCATGCCGAGCATCATCATATCGGCGCTGTCGGCCAGCGCCGCAGTGCCCAGCGGAGTCACTCCCTTGTCGGCGCAGGCGGCCGCACTCCATGCCAGCACGGCCACGGCCGCGATCCGCAACGCGGAGGGATTCCGCGGCCGCGTCATACCGCGCCCGCCCGGAGCAGGTCGTGCAGGTGCACCACGCCCACAATCCGCGACGAATCATCGAGGACCGGCATCGCCATGATCCCCTCGCGTTCCATCCGCCCCACCACCGCGCTGGCCAGCTCGGTCGCGCTGGCAACGCGCGGCTCCCGGGTCATCAGCTCTTCCACCGCCAGCGGGAGGAATTCGGGCTCCCGCTCTGCCACGCGGCTCAAGTCGCCCGCGGTGAGCACCCCGCACACCAGGCCATCCTCTGCAATGATCGCCAGGCCGCGCTGCTGGGCCAGTGCGACGACCGCGTCGCGCATCCGCGCGTCGGGACGGAGCACCCCGTGTGCCGGAACCATGACATCCCGGATCCGAAGCAACAGCCGCCGACCGAGCCGCCCGCCGGGATGGAGGGCCGCAAAGTCTTCCGGCTGGAACCCCTTTTCCTGGAGCACGGTGACGGCCAGGGCATCGCCAAGCGCCAGGGCCACGGTGGTGCTGGTGGTCGGGGCCAGGTCATGAGGGCAGGCCTCCTCCGCCACGCCGGCGTCGAGCACCACCCTGGCGCTCCGGGCCAAAGTGGACTCCAGCGCGCCGGTCAGCGCGATCATCGGCACCTCAAGCCGCTGCAGTTCGGCCACGAGGCCCACCAGTTCCTCCGTCTCGCCGCTCTTGCTGATGACAATGGCCACGTCGTTGCGGCCGACAATGCCGAGGTCGCCATGCTGGCTGTCCACCGGGTGGAGATAGCTGGCCGGCGTGCCGGTGCTGGTAAGTGTTGCCGCAATCTTTCGGGCAATCAGTCCGGATTTGCCCAGCCCCGAAACGATGACCCGGCCTCGGCAGGCGGTCAGGAGGAGGACGGCTTCTGCAAACGCCGGCCCAAGCCCCTGACCGGCGCGGGCCACCGCCTCGGCCTCGAGGGCCATGATCCGCCGGCCCGATTCCACCAGCGTGGCGGCGCTCATGCCGCATCCCCGCGGTCCGCGAGGTACCGACTCAGCGCCGGCTCGTATTCGCCGCGGGCACGCAGCAGCCGCTCGACCACTTCGCGCACTGCGCCATGACCACCCGGGTTGCGGGTAATCCAATGCGCCACGTCCTTCACTTCGGTGACGGCATTGGCCACGGCCACAGCCCATCCCACCCGCTGCAGTACCGCCAGGTCTGCCAGGTCATCGCCCACGAAACCGACCTCATCCCAGTCCAGGCCGCGTTGCGCCACCAGGTCGGTCAAGACAGCGAGCTTGCGCCCGTGGGGATCCTGAATGCAGGTGGTGATCCGCAGTTCCTCCGCACGCAGCCGCGTGGCCTCCGATGGTCGGGCGCTCAACCAGGCCACCTCCACGCCGGTGCCGCGCAGCAGGGCGAGCCCAAGGCCGTCCTGGATATCGAACCGCTTGAACTCCACCCGTCGCTCGTCGATCACCCCGAGGTATATCCCGTTATCGGTCAGGACCCCATCGACATCAAGGACCAGAAGCCGGACCCGTGCCGCGCGATCGAGCTCAGGCATGGGCAAGCGTCCTGGCAGCGTGCCACAGGTCCACCGCAGGGCGGAGCAGTGCCTCGAGGTCATCCAGCGGCCACTGGGTGGCGGCATCGCTGGTGGCGCTGGAGGGATCGGGGTGGGTTTCCAGAAAGAACCCGTCGGCCCCAGCCACAGCCGCAGCCCGCAGGAGGGCGGGAATATGTTCCCGAAGTCCCCCGCTGGTCCCGCCGCCGCCCTGCCCGGGCTGCTGGACCGAGTGGGTGGCGTCGAAGATGACCGGGACGCCGGTGGCCTGGCGCATCCGCGCCAGGTTCCGGTAGTCGACGACCAGGTCGCCGTAGCCGAAGAAACTGCCCCGCTCGGTCACCGCCAGGTCGGCGGCCCCGCCGGACCTGGCCTTCTCCACCGCGCCGGCCATCCCCTCGGCTGCGAGCCACTGGCCTTTCTTGATGTTGATCGGCCGGCCGGTGGCGGCAGCAGCCAGGAGCAGGTCGGTTTGCCGGCAGAGGAAGGCGGGGATCTGGAGCGCGTCCACGACCTGTGCCACGGCGGCAACCTGACTGCTCTCGTGGACATCGGTCAGGATGGGAAGTCCGCTGGCCTTGCGGGCGTCTTCCAGCAGGCGGAGCCCCTCCGCGATCCCCGGGCCGCGGGCCCCGTCGACGCGGGCACGATTGGCTTTGTCAAAGCTGGCCTTGAAGCACACCGGCAGTTCCAGGCGCTGGGAAAGCTCGGCCAACGCACCGGCCACCCGCGCCAGCAGGTCCCCCGGCTCGACCACGCAAGGGCCGGCCACCAGGAATGGGCCGGTGTGCTGGAAGCTCCAGCTGGTCATCGGGTGGCCCCTGCCACACGACTGCCTTCAGCCGGGGCTCCGGACTCGAGCCGTTTGCGGGCCTGCTGCCGGGCAGCACCGATGAATCCGGCAAAGAGCGGATGGGGTCGAGTCGGGCGAGACTTCAATTCGGGGTGGAACTGACATCCCAGGAACCAGGGGTGCCCGGGGAGTTCGACCACTTCGACGAGGCTGCCGTCGGGAGAGTGGGCGGACAGCCGCAGCCCGTGCTCCTCGAGGACATCGCGATAGACGTTGCTCACCTCCCAGCGATGCCGATGGCGTTCGCTGATCTCGGTGGACCCATAGCACTGCGCCACGAGGGATCCCTCCCGGAGCCGGGCGGCATACGCGCCCAGTCGCATCGTGCCACCCAAATCGGTAACCTCGCGCTGGGACTGCATCAGGGCGATCACGGGGCGTTCACAATCCGGCTCGAACTCGGTGCTGTTGGTGTCGGGCATCCGGCAGACGTTGCGGGCAAACTCGATCACCGCCATCTGGAGCCCCAGGCAGATTCCGAAGAATGGCAACTGGTGCTCGCGCGCCCAGCGCACCGCCTCGATCATGCCATCGATGCCCCGAACCCCGAACCCGCCCGGCACGAGGAGTCCATCGACGTGTGACAGATGTTCCGCCGCCGCCGCCCGGTCGGTAAACCGGTCACTTGATATCCACTCGATGTCCACTCCGACATCGTTCGGGATCCCGCCGTGCAGCAGCGCTTCCTGGACCGACTTGTAGGCGTCGTGCAAGTCGGTGTACTTCCCCACCACCGCAATCCGCACCCGTTCGCTCGGCTGGAGGATCTTCCGGGTCATGGCGGTCCAGTCGGTCAGATCGGGTTCCGGCGTCTCCAGGTGGAGCCGGCGGCAGACCTCGCGGTCGATGCCCTGCTCGTGAAAATGGAGCGGGATTTCATAGATCGAACGCACGTCGGGGCTCTCGATGACACAACCAAAGTCGACGTTGCAGAACAAGGCAATCTTGCGCTTGATATCCGAGGCCAGCGGCTTCTCGCTGCGGCAGACCAGGATATCGGGCTGGATCCCGATCTGCATCAGCTCGCGGACCGAGTGCTGGGTCGGCTTGGTCTTCAGTTCTCCGGCAGCCGCGATCCACGGGACCAGCGTCAGGTGGATGAAGAGGGTGTTTTCCTTGCCCACCTCCTGGCGGAACTGCCGAATCGCCTCCAGGAACGGCAGCGACTCGATGTCGCCGACCGTACCGCCGATCTCGGTGATCACCACGTCATGCGATGGCGCGGTGCGTCGGATCGCCTGCTTGATCTCATCGGTGATGTGGGGGATGACCTGGACCGTGGAGCCGAGATATTCGCCGCGGCGCTCTTTGTTGATCACCGTCTGGTAGATCCGGCCGGTGGTGATGTTATTCTGCTGCGACAGGGAGCGGTCGATGAACCGCTCGTAGTGCCCGAGGTCGAGGTCGGTCTCGGCGCCGTCGTCGGTCACGAACACCTCGCCGTGCTGGAACGGCGACATCGTGCCGGGGTCCACGTTGATGTACGGGTCGAACTTCTGCATCGTGACGCTGAGGCCCCGCTGCACCAGCAGGCGGCCCAGCGAGGCGGCGGCTATGCCCTTGCCGAGCGACGACACCACGCCGCCGGTGACAAAGATGAACTTGGTGGTCCGATTGGCGGCGGTCATGCAGGTTCCTCCCGGGTCGCGTGCCAATGGGCCTCGGCGCGCATCAAGTCGTCCGGCGTATCTACGCCGGGAAGCGTGGCCGCACCCAGCCGGGCCACTCCAATGGTCAAGCCATGCTGGAGCGCCCGCAGCTGTTCCAGGCGCTCGATCATCTCCAAATCGGTCGGGGCCGCAGACACCCATCGCTCCAGCGCCTCCCGGCGGCAGGCGTAAATCCCCAGGTGCTGCCAGTAGACGGTCGGCGGACTACCGTCTCCATCCCGGTCGTGCGGAATCACCGCCCGGGAGAAGTACAGCGCCCTGCCCCGCAGGTCGGTCACCACCTTGACCCGGGACGGGTCGTGCGCGTGCGCCGCCGCGAGCGGTGAGGCGGCAGTCCCGATGTCATCGCCCTGACCGAGTCGCTCCAACGCCCCTGCCAAGGCAGGGGCCGGCAGGAACGGCTCGTCCCCCTGGATGTTGACCACCGTATCGAACCGGGCATAGGGGGGCCGCCGGGCCACCTCGGCCACCCGATCAGTGCCGGTCAGGTGGTGGGCGGCGGTCAGCTCGACCCGGAACCCCGCCGCGCGCACCACCTCCGCCACCTCCTCCGCCTCGGTGGCCACCACCAGTTCGTCCAGCAGGCCGAACTCGCGGACCCGGGCGGCAACACGGACGACGAGGGGCACGCCGGCCAGTGGTTGCAGCGGTTTCCGATGGAGTCGGGTGGAAGCCAAGCGCGCCGGGACGACGCCGAGTACAGGCATCATCCAAGCTAACAACGCGGCACGCCTCTGTCAAAAGTCGTGCCGCGTAGAATGTGGTCGTGGTGCGACCACCTAAGTTATTGAATGCGGGTAGGTTACGCTATTGCGGCGGGACGCGTGACGCCGCTTGCCGGCGGAGTGAGTCGGCGAGTTCCCGGGTTTGGCGACTGATCGTCTCGGCCATCTGGCGCATCGACTGGGCCAGGGAGTCCGCGTAGACGCTGGGGACAGCCGCCTGGCCCGAATCCGCCGGTGTGCCCCGAAACTCGGCCACCACCCGGGCGGGGAGGTACAGTGTCACGACCAGCCGGTTGGTGGAACCCTCAGCGAGGGCTATTTCCACGGTGCCGAACTCCAGCATGGATGAGTCGGGAGCCCCACAGGAAAAGGAGGTGGAGGTCGAAAGGTGGCTGGGATTCTCCACGCTGAGGACGCACCCGGTCGAAAGCGACTCAAAGGTTGCCAAGTCTGCCACTTCCACCCGAATCCGGAAACTTTCCACCGACTCTGGTGCACTCCGGTTGATCCTGAGCTGCTTCAAGGCACCAACCCGATGCCCGTCCAGGTTGAAGGGCAAGAATGCCAAGGGAATGACGATGGGATCGGCGGTTTCGACGACCTGGGGCCCGTTTTCCATCCCGGCCTTGGCCAGGCGGACGATTATGGTACCGACCAGGGCAATCACCCCGGCACCAAGCATGATCTTGAGCCAGTATCCGCGCATGAATCCACCTCACAGAGCAGGACAGAGCCGCCCCAACCACATGGCGTTACAGGATGTAACGTAACGACCGCACCCCAAGTTTCACAGCCCCTCAGCCTGCTGACAGCACCGACTGGATTCCGGCCAACCGCCGCTCGGAATGCCTTCGCCCAGGCGGGACGCCTCCTCTACGACTATTTCTCGACCCGCGGCAACCCCTGACGAGGCTCATCGGTGGAGGCCCAGCGCGATTCACCCTGGGGAGCAAAGAAACCCCCGCCCGGATGCTGCTGGTGCGTCAGGCCCGGGGATGGAACTGGCGATGCACGCTGCGGAGGTAGTCGCGGTCGACGTGGGTGTAGATCTGGGTCGTGGACAGGTCGGCGTGGCCGAGCATTTCCTGCACGGCCCGGAGATCGGCCCCACCCTCGAGCAGATGAGTGGCGAAGGAGTGACGGAGGGTGTGCGGGGAGACCGGCCGTTCGATTCTTGCCGCGGCGGCACACTGCTTGACGATTCCCCATGCCCCCACTCGACTCAGCGGCCGGCCGCGAGCGTTGAGCAGTACGCACCCTGCGGTCTGGCCCCGGTCCAGCTCGGTCCGCAGTCCGTTGAGGTAGATCCCCAGCGTCCCCACCACCTTCCGTCCGACCGGAACCAGCCGCTCCTTGCCACCCTTGCCCATGACGCGAATCAGGCCATCGCCCAGGATCAGGTCGGACAGGCGCAACCCGCAGAGCTCCGACACCCGGAGTCCGGCGCCGTACCCGAGCTCAAGGAGTGCCCGGTCGCGCCAGGCCATCGGTTGGTCGAGTGCGGGAACCTGGAGCATCGCCTCGATCTCTGCCACGGTCAGCACCTCGGGAAGGGTGCGCCACTTCTTCGGCGTCTCGAGGCGGTCACTCGGATCCCGGGTCAGGATGCCCTCGCCGATCAGGAACCGGCACCAGGTCTTGATGGCGGAGATCTGCCGCCGGATGGTGGCACCCGAAAGACCGGTGTCCTTGAGGGAATAGATGAACTCCCGGAGGAAGGTCGGCTTGAGCTCCTGGGGGCCGGCGACGGTGCGGAGCTGGGCGTAGCGGCAGAGCCGCTCGAGGTCCCGCCGGTAGCTCGCCACGGTATTGGGGGAGTGGCCCGCCTCGAGGCTCAGGAAGTCGGCGAACGGCTCGAGGTGGAACGCCCGCGCCAGGGTGTCGGTCATGTCGCGGGAGGGGGCGGTACATCCGCGAGGTCGTCGGGGCTGAGCCCCAACAACTCGGCCGCCCGTGCGATCAGTCGTTCCTCGTGGCGAACCAAGCGTCGATCGGCGTAGGCCACTTCCCGGAGGCGCTGGATCAGCCGGAGCCGTGCCGGCCGCTCCCAGGCGGCGGACACCTTGCTGGCGTACTCCGCGGTGTCCCGGCTTGGGCCGCCGCCCGCCGGCCCGACCGGAAGACCCCACTGCTCATGGATCGCCTCCTCGATCTGCATCCGCTCCTCGAGTCCAAGGGCGTGGTCTGCCCGGGCCACTTCCACCAGCAGGCTGGCCACTGCCGCCACGCGTGGATCAGTCCGGGCCCGGACCGTCGCCGCGGAGTCGTGGCCGAGCGCTTCCTCGATGGCACCCCAGAGCCGGTCGTCCCGGCGGCGGCGGCGGCGCCGGATCAACGTAATGATGATGGCCGCGATTGCGGCGGCGGCCAGGATGCCGAGGGTCCCGTTGATCCGGCCAAGGAGACGCTGGATCGTTTCCCACTCGCCGCCCAGCCGCACCCCGATCCAGACCAGCCCCCCGTACCAAAGCCCCGCGGCGAGGATGATCGGGACGACCGCCTTCAAGGCCGGTAGTTTGACCAGGCCGGCAAAGGGAGCCACGAACGAACGAAAGCCCGGCAGGAGCCGGGAAAGGAAGATCCCGATCACCCCGAACCGGAGGTATTCCTGTTCCATGGCCGCGATGGCGCTGGGCGGAAGGAGGCGCTTGCCCAGGCGGGTGCGCACGAAGGCCCCGCCCCACCGGCGGGTCACGTAATAGAGGAGGATGGCCCCGCCGGCGTTGGTGCTCCAGATCAGCAGCCAGACCGTTACCGGGCGCACCGCGGTGCGATGGGAGAGGAATCCACCGAGGGCGGCGAACATGTCTGACGGAACCGGCGGCACGATGTTTTCCAGGAATCCACCCAGCCCGAGCAGCAGGTAGATCCCCTCGACCGGCCAGCTCGCGACACCCTGGAGCAGCGCCTCGATCAGCGGGCCTCCACCGTGGCGACCGCCATGACCGCAATGCCTTCACCACGGCCGATGAAACCCATCCCCTCGTTGGTCTTGGCTTTCAAGCTTACCCTGCCCGCCGCCACCCCGAGGGCCGCCTCCAACTGCGCCGACATCGCGCCATGGTAGGGCGCCAGTTTCGGTTCCTGGGCCACGATGGTCAGGTCGGCCTGCAACGGGGTGAACCCACCCTCCTGCAGGAGGACACAGGCCCGCCGCAGGAGGTCGATCGAATCGGCATCCAGCCAGCGTGAGTCGGTGTCGGGAAAATGGCGGCCGATGTCCCCCAGCCCCGCCGCCCCGAGCAGCGCATCGGTCAGGGCGTGGCAGACGGCATCGGCATCGGAGTGGCCGGCCAATCCCTTGTCGTGCGGAATCCGAACCCCACCGAGGATCAGCGGTCGGCCAGAGACCAGGCGGTGCGAGTCGTAGCCGATACCGACCCGGATCATGCGGCGACCGGCTCGTCCAGCTCGATCAGGGAGTAGTCCTGCCGCCGCCGTCGCGGGGTGAACCCGGCGTCGGTAATGGCGCGTTCCATCTCCCCGATGGTGGCCCGGTGGGTGGTGCCGGCAGCGGAGACGACATTCTCCTCCATCATCAGGCTGCCAAAATCGTTGGCCCCGAACCGCAGCGCCACCTGCCCCACCTTGAGCCCCATGGTAACCCATGAGGACTGGAGGTTCGGGATGTTGTCGCAGATGATCCGGCCCATCGCCAGAGTGCGAAGATAGGTGACGGCATCGGTCTTCTCCTGCGCCGCCATCTCAGTGCCCTCCGGCTGCAGCGGCCAGCAGATGAAGGCGGTGAAGCCCCCGGTCCGGGCCTGCAGATCGCGGATCCGGATCAGGTGCTCGATCCGGTCGGCATCGGATTCGCCCAATCCGTACATCATTGTCACCGAAGTCTTCATCCCCTGCCGGTGGGCCTCCTCCTGAACGCCGAGCCATTCGTCGGTCTGGGCCTTCTTCTTGGCGACGCGTTGCCGGATCGCGTCGACCAGGATCTCGCCGCCGCCACCGGGGATGCTGTCCAGTCCCGCCGCGCGCAGTTCGCGCACCACCTGCTCCACCGACCGGCCGAACCGCTCGCTGAAGAACACCACCTCGGAGGGTGAGAACCCGTGGATGTGGATCGGGTGATGTTCCTTGATGTACCGCATCAGGTCGAGGTACCACTCGAACGGGATATACGGATTGTGGCCGCCCTGAAGCAGGATCTGCACGCCGCCGAGCGCCTTGCACTCGTCGATCTTGGCGCCGATCTCCTCGTAGCTCAGGACATACCCTTCCAGGTGCTTGGGGCGGCGATAGAATGCGCAGAACTTGCAGTCGGCCACGCAGACATTGGTGTAGTTGATGTTCCGGTCGATGATGTAGGTCACCACCGGTTCCGGGTGCTGCCTCCACCGGGCAGCGTCGGCCAGTTCCCCCAGCTCAAGCAGGCTGGCGTGCTGGTAGAGCTCAAGGTACCGGCGAAACTCGGGACTGGTGCGGTCGACCAGGGATGGCATTGTCACGCTGCGCTGAGAAAGGAGAGGGAGCCATCCGGCACCAGCCCGTCCTGGGCCAGCCGCCGGAAGAAATCCGTCAGTCCGGCCAGGTGGCGGTAGGAAAGGGCGTAGTCCAGGTCGGCCAGATACGCCTGGCAGGTGGCCGGCAGAATCCCGGTCTGCTCCGCCGCTCCAGCCGCAAGAAGCTCAAGATGCGCCAGGCCCCAGTCGCGCGACCGCACCAGGGCCTGGTGCACCAACCGAACCGTCGCCTGGTTGGCATCCCGGCGCGCCGCCCAGACCGCAAACACGAACGGCAGCCCGGTCCATTCCTTCCAAGCAGCGCCCAGGTCCACCACATGGGGGTACCGCCCGCTGGCGGCCAGATGGAGAGCGGCGTCACCGATGACCAGAACCGCCTCGTGCGGGAACCCCTCCAGCGCCCGGAGGTCGGCGGCTTCGGCGCGCACGGTGGCAAACCGCGGGGATACCATCCAACGATGTCGGCAGAGCAACTCGAGCAGCAGAACCGAGGTCCGGCTCGAGGCGGTGAGCAGCACGGCGGCGGCGTCCAGCTTCTCCACCGGGCGGCAGCTGAACAGCATGACTGAATGCACCGGCCCGTCGCAACTGATGGCCAGGTCGGGGAGCAGGTGGTACGCCGCGGCGTTCCGGGCGTACTCCACTGCGGACACCACGCTGACTTGGAGTTCCCCCGCGGCGAGCAGGTCGTTGAGCTCGGCGGCGGTCCCCGTGATCAGCTCCGCCGGAACGCTCTCGATCCCGCGGTCGATCGCGCCATACACCGGGAGGCAGTTGACGTATGGGATCCGGCCGAGCCTCATGCCGCGTGCACCGCGGGTACGGCGGCCCCGACACCGGGGGCAGCAGGGTCGAGGTCGTCGAACTGGTCGCGGACCACCTGGTACAGGCTGTTGCGCTCCACCGGTTGCTTCCCTGCCCCGCGGATCAGTCCCACCAGCCCGAGGTAGGGCATGTGCATCGCCGTGGTCGCGCCGGCCTGGTGGTAGATCCGCTCGTACACCACCGTGCCCTCGACATCGTCACAGCCAAAGTTCAACGCCACCTGCGACATGAACGGGGTGACCATCGGCCAGTGGGTCTTGACGTGCGGGATGTTGTCGAGGAAAAGCCTGCCCACGGCGATGTTCTTGAGGTCCTCGTAGCCCGTCGTGGCCGAGCCGACTCGGCCCAGCTCCTCGCCGAGCTCGTTGTTCTCCGGATGGTATGCCAGCGGGATGTAGGTCAGGAACCCCCCGGTGTCATCCTGGAGCGCGCGTAGTGCTTCAAGGTGCTCAATCCGGTCGGCGGCCGATTCCACATGACCGTAGAGCATGGTGCAGTTGGTGGGGATGCCGAGTTCGTGGGCCACTCGGTGGACCCCGAGCCATTCCTCGCCGGTCAGCTTGCGCTCCGCAATCGTGGCGCGCACGGCGGTGCTGAATACCTCCGCCCCGCCACCGGGGAGGCTGGTGAGCCCCGCCTCCAGCAAGGCCACCAGCACCTCGCGCACCGAGCACTTCTCGATCCGGGCCAAGTTGGCAATCTCAACCGCGGTGAGCGCCTTGATGTGGACGTTCGGGTGGCGTTCCTTGAGTCCACGGATCATGTCGGTGTAGTAGCTCAACCGCAGCTTGGGGTGCAGCCCGCCCACAATGTGGAACTCACTGGTCGGCATCCCCCGGGCCTGCTCAGCCTCATGGAACACCTCCTCCAGGGAGCGGGTGTAGGCGCCCTCCTCCTTTGGCATCCGCGCGAATGAGCAGAAGGTGCAGGTGTTCCGCAGGATGCAGACGTTGGTGGGGTTGAGGTGCTGGTTGGCGGAGAAGAAGACGCGATGGCCATTGCGGCGCTGATTGGCAAATTCCGCCATCCGACCGATACCGAGCAGGTCGGCACTACCATACAGGGCCAGCGCGTCATCCCGATCAAGGCGGACCCCCTCCAGCACCTTGGCTGCCACGGGCCGGAGGGCGGGATCGCGAAGGGTGGCGGGCGTCAATTCGGACACGTGGACATCTCCATCAGGCATCGGGGCAGTCGCAACCCCCCAATCTAGCCCGTTGGCCGTGCCAGGGGCCAGTCAGGCCCCGGCATCGGCTCCACCTCAAGGACCTCCCGGACCCGATTGGCCAACTCGTGTGGGGTGAACGGCTTGGGGAGAAAACTCTGGCCGATGTCCAACAGTCCCTTTCGGGTCGCATCATCATCGGTGTAGCCGGAGATGAACAGCACCGCACCGGTGGGATTGCCCTCCCGGAATCGAAGCGCCAGGTCGTGGCCGCCGAGGCCAGGCATCAGGAGGTCGGTCACCAGCATGTCGAAAGGCGGGACGGCTGCCTGCATCAGGCGCAACGCCTCGGCGCCATCGGCGGCGGGGACAACCTGGTATCCCACGGCGGACAAGGAGCGCTCAGCCAGACGGCGAACCTGTGGCTCATCCTCCGCCAGCAGAATGCGTTCCGAGCCTCCCCTGCTGCCGGCCAGGCCCGGGGCCGGTGGCTCGTCGTCCAGGGCCGCGGTGGATCGTGGCAAACGGATTGTGAAGGTGCTCCCTTCCCCCACCCGGCTCGTCACCTCGATGCCTCCGCCCGACTGCTCGACGATGCCGTAGACCGTCGCGAGGCCCAGGCCGGTGCCCCGGCCGTGCGCCTTGGTGGTGAAGAACGGCTCGAAGATCATGGCTCGCACATCCTCGCTCATCCCCTCGCCCTGATCGGACACCGACAAGGTCACCACGTCCCCCTGCAGGAGGGTCCTGATCACGATCTGTCCACCGGCTGGCATGGCATCCCGGGCGTTCAACGTGAGGTTGACCAGCACCTGCTCGAACTGCCCAGGGTCCAGGCTGACGGCGACTGGGTCGGTGGTGAGGTCCAGGATCAGCTCCACCTGGCCGCCGAGGAGTCGCCGCAGCAGGCGCGTCACCTCATGGATCAACCGGTTCAGGTCGGAGACCCGCGGTTGGACGATCTGGCGCCGGGCAAAGGCCAGCAGCTGCTGGGTCAGGCGCGCCGCCCGGGTGGCGGCTTTGTGGATCTCGTCAGCATCCGCCCGGCGGGGGTCCTCGGGCGCGAGGCTGCCGCTCAACAGCTGGGCGTACCCGGAAATGGCGGTGATGACGTTGTTGAAATCGTGGGCAACCCCCCCGGCCAGCCGGCCCACGGCCTCCAGCTTCTGGGCATGGGCCAGTTGTTCCTCCAGTCGGCGCTGGTCGGTGACATCCTGGATGAGGGAGAGCACGCAGGGTTCGCCATCGACGTCGATCGCCCGGCCTGAGTACAGACCGTGGCGAATCTGGCCCCCGGGGGCGCGGAACTGAATCGGGAAGCTGCGCACCATGCCGTGGTCCCGGACGGCGTGGATGGCGTCGGTCCAGTCGCCCGAAGTAACCGTGTCCATGAGCGCCGAGATGGTCCTCCCCACCACGCTGTCGCGGGAGGTTCCGAGCGCGGCCGCCACGCCGTCGTTGGCCTCGAGGACGATTCCGTCGGCAATCCGGGCCAGGAACGCCGCGTCGGGACTCATGGCAAAGAGCCGCTCGAACTTTTCCTCACCTCGGCGCCGCTGCCGCTCCTCATCCTCCCGGGAGCGGGCACCCAGCCGGCTGGCGGCCAGCCAGGCGGTGAGGGAGCTCAGCAGGACCAGGAGGCCGAGCATCAGGCGGGCGATGATCACCTCGGCCCGCACCGTTCCCGCCCAACCAGCTGCAGGAATCACCGCCAGCTCCCATTCCCCCTCAGCGAGGGGGACCGTGGTCAGCACGGGTTCGGCATCGAACACCGCCGCATCGCCCACAAAGATTCCAGCCTCGGCGGAGCGGATGCCCAGCCGCAGGGTGGTCATTCCCTCGACCCCCGCCTCGCTGAGGAGCGGCGGGAGATCCAGCACCACGGCCACCACGGCCAAAAGGCGCCCGTCCGGGTCGCGCGCGGCCATGCGGGCAATCAGGCCGACTCCACCCTGGAGCAGTTCGGTGGGACCGGAGATCACCACATGGGTGGCCCCCTCGGTCCGCTGGTAATCCTCCCGGATGAAACTCCGCGGGTCGGTCAGCAGACCGTAGCCGATCGATGCCTCGTTCCCCTCCACGGGAAAGCTTTGCTGGATGACACCATCCTGGACCCACTGCACCGTTCGGATCCCTGAGATGCTGCCGTGCAGTCGGCTGGCATAGGCCAGGAAATCGGCCCGGAATTCCGGGCGGCCATAGTTGATCTCCACGAAGGCGCGCAGGCCGTTGACCAGGGCCATCCGGAGGTTGAGGGCGCCGGAGAGCGCATTGCCAAGCGCGGTGCCGGATGCGAGCACTTCGGTGCGCAGGTCCTCTTCCAGCTCGCCGCGATAGAGGCGCTCGAGCGGGACTGCCAGCAGGAGTCCCACGCACAGGGCCAGCAGCGCCGGTCGGGCGCCCCCGACGAAATAGGCCCAGCCTGCCGAGGAGGGAGGCTGGGCCGGTCGGGGCGGCGCCCTGCCAGGGGCGGGCACGCTCAGCCGCTCATGAGGTGAATCGGGTCACCGCAAGCGTGGCGTTGTGGCCACCAAACCCGAATGCGTTGGAGAGTGCCACATCGATCGAGCGCTGGATCGCGATATTCGGCGCGCAGTCCAGGTCGCAATCCGGATCGGGGGTGACCTGGTTGATGGTGGGGGGGATCTGCCCCGTGGAGGCCACCTGCAGCGCCACGATGAACTCGAGTGCCCCGGCCGCCCCGAGCAGGTGGCCGGTCATCGATTTGGTGGAGCCGAAGACGAGCTGGCGAGCCTGCCCACCGAACACCGCCTTCACTGCCTGTGTCTCGGCAATATCGCCAAGGGGGGTGGAGGTGCCATGGGCGTTGATGTAGCCGACCCGCGCCGGGTCGATGTTGCCGTCTTCCAGGCAGAGCCGCATGGCGCGCTGGGCGCCTTCGCCATCGGGGGCGGGCGCACTCATGTGGTAGGCGTCGCCGGAGAGACCATATCCGAGCACCTCGCCAAGAATGGTGGCGCCACGCCTCTCGGCGTGCTCCAGGCTCTCGAGGGTCACCGCCGCTGCGCCATCGCCGAGCACGAAACCGTCCCGCTCCTTGTCGAAGGGGCGGCTGGCGGCGCCCGGGTCGTCGTTGCGGGTGGACATCGCCTTCATGTTGGCAAAGGCGGCCACCGTCAAGCCGGTGATCGCCGCCTCAGCGCCCCCGGTGACCATGGCGTCGGCATCGCCGTCCCGGATCATTCGGTAGCTCTCACCGATGGCGTGGGCCGAGGAGGCGCAGGCGGATACCGGGGCGAAATTGGGACCCCGGAAGCCGTAGCGGATCGACACCAGGCCGGCGGCCATGTTGGGGATGAACATCGGCACGAAAAACGGCGAGACCCGGTCGGGGCCCTTCTCGAGGAAGGCGCGGCAGTTGTCCTCGAAGGTCTGCATGCCACCGATCCCGCTGCCGATCACGACGCCCACCCGGTTGCGGTCGGGCACGTCCACATCCAGTCGGGCCTGGACCACCGCCTGGTGCGCGGCGGCAATGGCGTACTGGGCAAAGAGGTCGTACCGCCGAGCCTCCTTCCGGTCGATGTAGCTGGCCGGATCAAAGCCCTTGACCTCGCAGGCAATCCGAACCTGTTGCCGGGTGGTGTCGAACTTGGTGATCGGGCCGGCCCCGGAGATGCCGGCCCGGAGCGCATCCCAGGACTCGGGCGCGGTCAAGCCGACGGGCGTCACCATGCCGACGCCCGTCACCACCACTCGGCGTCCCAGACTACTTCCCGATCTTGTCATGCAGGTACTTGAGCGCATCACCGACCGTCCGAAGTTTTTCGGCTTCTTCGTCGGGGATGTCGATGTCGAACTCCTTCTCGAACGCCATCACCAGTTCGACGGTGTCGAGGCTGTCCGCACCGAGGTCCTCCATGAAACTCGCGGTCTCGGTCAGCTTCTCGCGCTCGACGCCGAGCTCTTCCACGATGATGTCCTTGACCTTTTCCTCGATATCGCTCATACAGTCCTCAGGGAAATGGGAGGGCGGCCGTCAGGATGTCATGCCGCCATCGACGACCAGCACCTGCCCGGTGACGTACCGCGCCCAGTCGGACGCGAGATAAAGCACGGCGTGGGCAACATCGTCGGGCTGCCCGAACCGGCCCAGCGGAATCTGCCCAAATAATGCGGCGCTCGCCTCCGACGGCAAGGCGCTGGTCATGTCGGTCTCGATGAACCCGGGGGCGACACAGTTGGCCAGGATCCCGCGGCTGGCGTACTCCTTGGCCACCGACTTGGTGAAGCCGATGAGGCCGGCCTTGCTGGCCGCGTAGTTGGCCTGCCCCTTGTTGCCGGTCAACCCCACCACGCTGGTGATGTTGATGATCCGCCCGCCACGCCGCTTCATCATCCCCTTGAGGACCAGCCGTGTGGTCAGGAACGCCGCGGAAAGGTTGGCCTGCAGGACGGTGTTCCAGTCCTCTTCGGACATCCGCAGGAGCAGGTTGTCGCGGGTGATCCCGGCGTTGTTGACGAGGATGCTCACCGGCCCATGGGCGGTCTCGGCTGCCGCCAGCGCCGACTCGACCTGGCCGGAGTCGGCCACGTCGCAGCCGACCCCGATGGCCCGCTCGCCGAAGCCAGCCGCCACGTCGGCCGCCGTGGCGGCACTTCGCCCGACAATGGCGACGCTCGCCCCGGCCGCGTGGAGGATCCGCGCGATCGAGAGCCCGATCCCCCGGGTGCTCCCGGTGACGAAAGCCGACTGGCCCGTCAGGTCCACCCCGATCATCGGAGGAAGGCCTCCACCTCGACCGCGGTGCCCAGGGTCGCCGACCTCGGGCCGGGCAGGATCCGCTTGAGGAGGCCGCTCAGGACGCTGCCGGGACCGATCTCGATCCAGGTGGCATCGGGGGCCATATTGTCCGCCACAAGCATCGATTCCACCCAGCGCACCGGCGCCGTCAGTTGCTCGGCCAGGAGCCGGATCGCGTCGCCGGGCCGGGTGACTGGGGCCGCGCTGGCGTTGGCGATGACCGGAAACACCGGCGGCAGCATGGTGGCTTCTGCCAGCGCCTCGCGCAGGCCGGCTTCGGCAGGCGCCATCAGCGGGGAATGGAAGGCACCGCTGACCTTGAGGGGCAACACCCGCTTGGCCCCGGCGGCCTTGCAGAACACACCCGCCCGCTCCACCGCGACCGCATCGCCCGAGATCACGGTCTGGTCGGGGGCGTTGATGTTGGCGGCCACCACCTGGCCGCCACTGGCCGAAGCGGCGGTGCAGGCGGCGGCCACCTCGGCGGTGCCCAGACCGAGTACCGCGGCCATTGCTCCGGGCCGCGCCGAGCCGGCCTCATGCATCAACTCCCCGCGCCGTCGCACCAACTGCGCCGCCTGGGTGGCGGAGAGCGATCCGGCGGCCACCCAGGCGCTGTATTCCCCGAGGCTGTGCCCGGCCGCCGCCGCTACCTCCGACAACCGCGAACCCACCACCGCGAGCACCGCGGCCGAATGCGCCAGGATGGCGGGCTGGGTGTTGTGAGTCTGGTTGAGTTGCTCCTCGGGCCCTTCCCACATCAGGCGGGAGAGCGGGACACCCAACGCCTCGTCGATGGCCAGGAAGGCGTCGCGAGCCTCCGGAAACCGCTCCGCGAGGTCCTTCCCCATGCCGACGCGCTGGGCCCCCTGTCCCGGAAACAGCAGCACCTTCACCACCGCACCACCGTGGCACCCCAAGTGAACCCCGCGCCAAACGTCACCAGCATGATGAGCATCCCGGGCTTCAGCCGCCCCTCGTCCAGCGCCTGGGCCAGGGCCAGGGGAATCGACGCCGCCGAGGTGTTGCCGTAACGATCGACATTGACCATGACCTTGGACATCGGCACCCCGGCGTGCTTGGCGGTGGCCTCGATGATCCGGATGTTGGCCTGGTGTGGCACCAGCAGGTCGAGATCTTCGGCCGTGACGCCCGCCTTGGCGAGGGCCTGGTCGCAGGCGCGGGCCATGGCCAGCACCGCCGACTTGAACACCTCGCGCCCCGCCATCCGGATGAAGTGGCTGCGCTCATCGACCACTTTCTGGCTGACCGGGTCGTTGGCGCCCCCGCCGGGGATGTAGAGCAAGTCGGCCAGGGTCCCGTCCGAACCGAGCACGCTGGAGAGGATCCCGCGCCCGTCGCCTGCGGCGGCCTGGACGACGGCGGCTCCGGCCCCGTCGCCGAACAGGATCGCGGTGGAGCGATCGGTGGTATCGGTGATCGTGGAGAGTTTTTCGGCACCCAGTGCCAGCACCGTCCTGGCCTGGCCGCTGGTTACCAGCGACTCCGCAATGGTCAGGGCGTAGACAAATCCAGGACACGCCGCCACGATGTCGAAGGCCAGCGCGTTGGCCGCACCGAGCCGGGCCTGCAGGTCACAGGCGGTGGAGGGCAGCCGACGATCGGGGCTGACCGTCCCGAGGATGATGGCATCGACCGAGCCCGGCTCGACCCCGGCCATCCGGAGGGCGTTGCGGGAGGCGGTTTCACAGAGCGACGCCAGGGAGGTCTCGGGACCGGCGATCCGGCGTTCACGGATGCCAGTTCGTTCGACGATCCACTCGTCGGTGGTGTCGAGGGTCTGCTCGAATTCGGCGTTGGTCACCACCCGATCGGGTACCGCAATACCCAGCCCACTGATCCGGGCGGTCGGGGATCGGTTCATGCCGAATCCGAGGACGGGTGGGCGGCAAACTCCGCGGCAATGTGCTGGCTCAACTGGCACTCTACCGACTGGACGGCCACACGGATGGCGTTCTTGATGGCATTGGTGTTGGAGGCGCCGTGGCAGATGATGCTGACGCCCTTGACGCCGAGCAGCGGCGAGCCGCCGTACTGGGAGTAATCCAGCATCCGGAACGCCGCCCGGACTTCCGGACGTGCCCACATGTCGGGCGCGCCGTCCTCGGCGAGGTGCATCACCAGGTGCAGCACCGACTCGTAGAACTTGAGGACCACGTTGCCGACAAACCCATCGCAGACAATGACGTCGACTCGCCCGAACCGGCTGTGCCCGGCCAGGATGTCCCGACCCTCGACGTTGCCGACATAGTTGAGCTCGTGGGCATTGGCCTTGAGGCGCTCGTGGGCCGCCCGAACCGTGGCCCCACCCTTCTCATCCTCTTCGCCGACGTTGAGGAGGCCCACGGTCGGATTGTCACGGCGGAGGACATCGCGCATATAGACGGTCCCGAGTACGGCAAACCCCTCCAGTTCCCTGGGAGAGCAGTCGACATTTGCACCAGCATCAAGGAGCAGGACGGGGCCCGCAGAGGTGGGAAGCAGGGCGCCAACGGTGGCGCGATCGACGCCCTCGTGGAGCCCGAGGAGGACGGTCGAACCGGCCAGCATGGCACCGGTGTTGCCAGCGGAGACGAACGCGTCGGAGGCGCCCTTGGCCAGCCGGCCGAGGCCCACGACGATGCTGCTGTTGCGCTTCTGCCGGATGGCCTGGAGCGGCTTCTCGCTGGGCCCGATTACCTCGGCAGCGGGTACCACTTCCAGACGGCTCCGGTCGGCGTCCGGGTGCCGGGCCAGCTCCGACTCGATGGCGTCCGGGATCCCCACCAGCTGGACCACGAAACCGGGTGGCAGCTCGCGGAGGGCATCAAGTGCCCCCTGGATCTCGGGGGAGGGGGCATGATCGCCCCCCATCGCGTCGAGGCCGACGCGGATCACCTTCAGCTGTCCTCAACCTCGAGGCGCTTCTTCCCGCCATAATATCCGCACGAGTCACAGACCCGGTGCGGAAGGCGGGGGGAGCTGCAGCGCGGGCAAGCCTGCGGGGCCATGCCGGCGCCGGAGTGGTGGCCGCGGCGAAGCCGCTTGCGGGATTTGGAGGTGCGTCGCTTGGGGACTGCCATGGGTTCCTCAGCTCGGTTCTGGGGATGCGGCACAGCCGCACGGCCCCGCATTCAAGTCCGCACCGCAGCGGGGGCAAAGCCCGGCGCAATCCTCGCGGCACAGCGCAAAAGCCGGAGCGGCAAGGAGCAATTCCTCGCGCACGGCCGGGGTGACCTCGACCACGGTCACCGGATCCGTCAACAGGTACGCGCCGGGATCATCGGCGAGATCGGGGTCGGGAGTAAACACCGCCGCCACCGAACTATCAAGGTCCGACACCACCTCAGCCAGACAGCGCCGGCACAGCCCGCGGACCTGGGTCTGGATCCGGCCACTCCAGTGGAAGGTCATCCGTTCCGGGGCCCCGTGCAGGGTCCCGGAGACCAAGACGGCACCCGCCAGCTCGATTCCCAGCCCCTGCAGGGCCGGGGCTTCGACTGGCAACACACCATCCGTTGCCACGGGCCCCCGGCGGAGTTCCCGGATATCCACTTGCAGCATAGCCCTTAAACCTACCAGTACGAGTAACTTACGTCAAGCGACTCAAGCCAGCAGTTGGGCCCGCTCCGCCTCGGGAAAGAAGAAGCCGATTTCCCGGGCTGCATTGTCATCGCTGTCGGATCCATGCACCGCGTTGCGGCCCTTGGACTCAGCGAAGAGCTTGCGGATCGTCCCATCCGCCGCCTCGGCCGGATCGGTGCTCCCAATCAGGGTCCGGAACGCCGCCACGGCATTGGCCTGCTCCAGCGCCATCGGCAGGCAGGGGCCGCTGATCATGAATTCCACCAGTTCCCCGTAGAAGGGGCGCTCCCGGTGCACCGCGTAAAACGCTTCCGCCTGGGCGCCGGTGAGCCGCACCAGCCGGGTGGCCCGGACCACGAATCCAGCCGCTTCGATATGGGCCACGATCTTGCCCAGGTTGCCACCTGCCACCCCATCCGGCTTGACGATCCCGAGGGTCTGATTGCCTGCCATGCGTCGTGCTCCCTGACTGGGTAAGAAGTTCTCGATTCGGGTCAGGCCAAGGCGTGCTTGACCAGCTCGACCACATCCACCGGCCGCTCCATGACAGCAATACCGGCGGCGCGGAAGGCGGCGATCTTCTCTTCGGCCGTGCCACTCGACCCGGAGATGATGGCCCCGGCATGCCCCATCCGTCGTCCCGGCGGGGCGGTCTGTCCCGCAATGAAGCCCACCACCGGCTTGCGGACGTACTCCTGCACGAAGGCCGCGGCCTTCTGCTCGTCGGTGCCACCGATTTCGCCCATCATCACGATGGCATCGGTGTCGGGATCGTCCTGGAACACCCGGAGGCAGTCGACGAAGTTGGTGCCGATGACCGGATCGCCGCCGATCCCGACGCAGGTGGACTGGCCGATCCCGTTTCGGGTGAGGTGGTTGACCACCTCGTAGGTCAGGGTGCCCGACCGGGAGACCAGCCCCACGCGGCCCGGGGCACAGATCGACCCCGGAATGATCCCGACCTTGGCCGACCCCGGCGAGATGGCGCCCGGGCAGTTGGGCCCGATCAGGCGGGCCCCGCGCTCCCGGACAAACGGCATGACGCGGGTCATGTCCATCACGGGCACACCCTCGGTGATGCAGACCACCAGGGCGATGCCGGCGTCGACCGCCTCATAGATGGCGCCAGCGGCGCCGGCCGGCGGCACATAGATGACCGAGGTGTTGGCAGCCGTCTGGGCCACGGCCTCGGCCACCGTGTTGAAGACCGGCACGGAACCCTCGAACTGCTGGCCGCCCTTGCCCGGGGTGACCCCGGCAACCACCTGGGTGCCATACTCGATCATCTGCCGGCTGTGGAACGATCCGTCACGGCCGGTGATCCCCTGGACCACCAGCCTGGTGTCCGGGCCAATGAAGATGCTCACGCCGCCTCCTTGGCCAGCTCCACCACCCGGGATACGGCGGTGTCCATGTCGTTGAGGGCGGTCATCCCGATACCCTCGAGGATGGCGATCGCCTCGGTCTCGTTGGTACCGGTCAGGCGCACCACGATCGGCACCGTGACCGGGAACTGGGCCAGTGCCGTCTTGATGCCGTTGGCCACGTCGTCGGTCCGGGTGATCCCGCCGAAGATATTGAACAGGATCGCCTTGACGCTCGGGTCGGCGGTGATGATCCGCAGGGCGTTGACCACCTTGTCGGGGTTGGAGCTGCCGCCGATGTCCAGGAAGTTGGCCGGTTCGCCCCCGTAGTACTTGACCAGGTCCATGGTGGCCATGGCCAGCCCCGCCCCGTTGACGACGCAGCCGACGTTGCCGTCCAGCTTGATGAAGGTCAGGTCGGCCTTGCGGGCCGCCACCTCGCTGGGCTCCTCGGCGCTCTCGTCGCGCATCGCGGCCAGATCGGGATGGCGGTAGAGGGCGTTGTCGTCGAGCGAGACCTTGGCATCGAGCGCCAGGACCCGGCCATCCGGCGTGGTCACCAGCGGGTTGATCTCCGCCAGGGTGGCGTCGTTGTCCATGGCAACCTGATAGAGGCGCATCATGATGTCGGCCGCGGCACGGGCCAGCTTGATGTCGGGATACAGGAACAGCCCGAGCGTCAGGGCCTGGTGGGGCAGCAACCCGTAGCGTGGATCGACCGCCAGCCGCTGGATCTTTTCCGGGGTCTTGGCCGCCACTTCTTCGATGTCGATCCCGCCCGCCGGGCTGACCATGAACACTGGTCGCTGGGTCTCCCGGTCCAGGATGATTCCCACGTACGCCTCGGCGACAATCTCTGCCGCCGGGACGACCAGGACCTTGTGGACGGTGAGCCCCTTGATCTGCATGCCCAGGATCTTGGCGGCGGCCTCGCGCGCCTCAGCAGGAGTGTTCACCACCTTGACGCCTCCAGCCTTGCCGCGGCCACCGGCGTGGACCTGAGCCTTGACCACCACCTTGGCACCCAGACGCCGGGCAATCGCCTCAGCCTCGTCGGGGGTGGTGGCAACATCGCCATCGAATTGGGGGACACCTGCCGCCTTCAGGAGGCCGCGCGCCTGGTACTCATGAAGATTCACATCCACCTCGTGCGGGGTGTGGGGCCGGAACACCGGACAGGATCAAGATGCCCGCCAAGCCCCGAAAGATAGTCAGTCAGCTAACCGGTAACAATTCCATCACTTAGCCGGGCCCGGCGGATAGTCGAGGATGGCACGAAGTGCCTCGAACGCCCGGCCAAAAGCGGCCAGGTCGCCCCGCCGAAACGCCGAATCGGCCTTGAGCAGCCATTCCCTGGCCTCTCGCAGTTGCCCTGCGGCCCCGACGCTTACCGGCAGTGCCGCCACTTCCCCGCGAAGGTTGCGCCAGGAGGCATCGGCGCGGGGGCCGGTGCCGAACCGGGCTCCCAGGGCCAGGTTTACCACAGCGAGCGTGGCCCGGCCGGCGCTGTCCACGGCATGCCCGGTCTGGTAACCGACGAGGCCCGCTGCGGTCGCGACCAGATGGACCTGGCCGAGGATCAGGCGCGCACCGCTGGCACGGACCGAGTCGGTCATCTGCACCACGTACGGCAGTCGCTGCCACCGCTCTGCCAGCAGGCCGGGCCGGTCCAGGGTCGTGTCGGGATGGTACCGAATCAGCCGCAGCTGGTCTGCGCCGGAACGATGTTCCGCTTCAAGCAGCGCCACGACCTGCTGGCCATCGGTCGGCAGGTACGCCATTTCCCGCACCGGCCCCGCCAGGGAATCGAGTCGGCCAGCGCCCCCGAGAGTGCCGATTCCCCAGTGCGGGCGCTGCAGGACCCTGGCCTGCACGGCAAAGAGTTCGCCCGGGTAGTGCAACTGGTCGGCCAGACCGGGCGGCAGCGCCCCGGCGGATTCCACCAGACCCCCGGCGATCGCCGTCCATGCTGCGGCCACGGGGTCCGCCCTGCCCCGTTCAAAGATCCGGACCTTCCCGTCCGCTGCTCCGACCACTCCGACGAACGCAGCCCGCAGGTAGGAGACCGAACGCCCCCGCCACGGAGTCGGTGCCACCCCCGGAAACGAGGCGCCGTGGAGGTAACCATCGGCCACCCAGAGGAGCCTCCCCTCGACAATTCGCGGGCGGGGTGCGCTCCACTCCGCAAACGGGGCAATGACATGCAGTCGCTCTCCCGGATCAAGCCTCCAGTCGAGGTGCGCCGAGGGGTCGACGGCCAGCATGTTTTCCTGCAACGCCCAGGTCAGTACGAGTCGCCGCAGCGTTCCTCCGGCCGCCACTCCCCCGTCGTGGGAAAACACCCGAACTGTGTCAAGCCCGGGCCAGGACCGTGCATCGGGCCACTCGGCGATCGGAATCAGGCCGGGCAACGGTTCCGTGGCATTGGCACGGTAACTCAACGGCCCCCCCGCCGAGGTGACCAGGGCATCCGCCATCTGATACCCCTGGATCCCGTGGCCCTCCGGATCGACGCCCACCAGCAGCAATCCGACCCCGGCACCCCCTCCCACGGCGGCGACGCGGTCGGCGCCGATCCAGGCGCCGCTCGGGGGCAGCGCCAGCGCCTCGTCCCAGAGCCTCAACTCAAGGGACCCCAGGTCGCCATCGGAAGCAGCACCCCCTCGTCGCTCAATGAGTTCGGGAAGGTGGAATGCCTCGCGCTCAAGTTCTCGCACCACCTGGCTGGTCTGCAAGGAATCGCCGCTGGTGCCCGCGGCCGGCGCAAGCAGGCGGATGGCGATGGCGCAGAGCGCAAACGAGGCCCAGCCGCCGATCGGCAGCATCATTCGACCCCGGATTCCCCAGACCAGGGTCAGCACCGCGACGGCAAGTGAAAAGCCCACCATGCCGCGGGCGAGGGTACTGAGGAGTGAGAGGTGCGCGGCACTCATGGAGGGACGCAGCCCGCCCGCCAACTGGAGCGGCTCGAGGAAATAGCCGGCGCCGAGCAGCAGCGCCAGGAGCGCCCCCAGCAGTCCGAGGTGCAACCGGATGGCGGGGGCGAGGGTGAACTCCCTGGCGGCGACGCGAAGGGCGCCCGCCACGATGTACAGCATCGTGGTGGCGACGAACCCGAGGAGCGCCAGTGCCAGGAGGAACTGCTGCAGGATCAGCAGCGCCGGCAGGGTGCCGAGGAAGAAACCGATATCCCAGCCCAGGTGGGCGTCGAGCAACCCGAAACTGGGATTCTCGATGGCCAGAGCCACCTGAGGAGCCCAGGCGCTGCTGCCGGCCCCACAGAGGACGCCGAGCAGGATGGCGATCCCGCTGGACCACCAGCGGAGAAATACCGGCGCTACGACGCCGGAGTCTGGGGGGTTGAGTGCCGCTGCGCGGCTGCCGAGTCGGGCGGCGGTGAGGAGGCCAGCGGCAAACCACGCAATGCTGAGGAGTACGGCGCCAACGTCCAGCATGGCCCGGAGCAGCGACCAGCGAACCGCGAACAGGGTACCGGCGGGGCTGGCACCTGCTGCCCACCAACTCTCGGCGAGAAAACCGGCCACCGATCGCCCCGCGAAGAGGACGCCGGCCAGGCCGGCGAAGACGACCAGGGCCCGACGACCACGGGTGGTCATCGCTTCAGGGGGTGACGCCCTGGCCGGCCAGCCATGCAAACACCTCGGCCCGATACCGCTCCAGGGCCTCCTGGCTGGTGGCCTCGAAGCGGAGGACCAGCACCGGTTGGGTGTTCGAGGCCCGCAGGAGTCCCCAGCCATCGGGAAACGCGATCCGCACCCCGTCGATGGTGTTGACCTCGTAGCGTCCGGTGAAGTATTCGACGGCGCGGTCCACGATTCCAAACTTGACGTCATCCGGGCAATCGACCCGCAGCTCCGGGGTGGCAAAGGTCTCGGGCAGGTCGGCCAGCAGCCGCGCCATGCCGTGCGGGCCGGCGGCCACGATCTCGAGCAGCCGGGCAGCGGCAAAGATCGCGTCGTCAAACCCGTACCAGTCACCGCCAAAGAATATGTGCCCGCTCATCTCGCCGGCGAGCGGGGCGCCGAGTTCCTTCATCCGTGCCTTGATCAGGGAGTGCCCGGTCTTCCACATCTCGGGGATGGCACCTGCAGCGGTGAGCGCCTTGGGAAGCAGCTCCGAGCATTTGACGTCAAAAATGACCGGGGTGCCCTTGCCGAACCGGCGCACCGCATCGCGGCCGAAGATGACCAGGAGCTGGTCGCCGAAGATGGCGCGCGAGTTCTCGTCGACGGCGCCAATCCGGTCGCCGTCGCCGTCGAAGGCAATGCCAAGCTCAGCCCCGGTCCGGCGCACCTCGCGCTGCAGGTCCACCAGGTTTTCCAAAACGGTTGGATCGGGGTGATGGTTGGGAAAGGTGCCGTCGGAGTCGCAGAAGATCGGCACCACCTCGGCGCCGAGCGCCTCGAGGGTGCTGACGGCGATCAGGCTGGCCACTCCGTTGCCGCAGTCGACGACCACCCGGACAGGCCGCGCCAGCGTGTGCCGGCCGACGATCGCTTCCTTGTAGGCCTGGAGCACCGAGCTGTCGGCGGTCTGGCTGCCATGTCCCGACCGCCACTGTTCGGTGGTGATCGTTCCCCAGAGGTCGAGGATGGTGTCGCCGTGTACCGAATCCCCCGCGAGGACCATCTTGAAACCGTTGAACTCGGGCGGGTTGTGTGACCCGGTGACCTGCATCCCGCCGTCGGTGGCCAGATGGTGGATCGCGAAATAGAGGGCCGGCGTGGGCAGCTCCCCGACATCCACGGCAATACCACCGGAGTCGGCAATGCCGGCCCGGACCGCATTGGCCAGCTCCGGGCCGGAGGGGCGGTTGTCTCGACCCACCGCGAGTGTTGGGGTACGGCCCAGGCGTTCCCAGGCCAGGGTGGCATAGGCGCGACCGAGGGCGCGGGCAAACTCGGGGGTGAGCTCGCGCCCCACGATGCCGCGCACGTCATACTGTCGAAAGATGGACTTGGGGACCTTCACAAACCCTCCCGGCAGGAACTGTTCAGGGGGCCGCGACTCCCGCCAGGGACGCGGTGGCCGATCCGACGGTTTGTGCCGTGGTGGCGGCCCATTCCAGGATCGGGGCGGGCCAGATGCCGAGGAGTATGACCAGCACGGTGGCAACCCCGATCACCCAGCCCGCCGGCCGCGCCAGGGACCCCATGGATGCCGGCGCATTCTCGGGTCCCGGCTTCATCCAGAGGGAGGCAACCACCGGGAGGTAGTAGCCCGCGGAGACCAGGCTGGTGAGCACCAGGATGACGGCCAGCGTCGACCCGCTGCGGTCCACCAGGGCGGCCAGAATCGACCACTTGCCGATGAACCCGAAGGTGCCCGGAAAACCAAGCAGCGAGAGCATGCCAATGGTGAGTGCCACCGCCAGGCCAGGGTGGCTGCGCCCCATGCCGGCGAGCGACTCCACGGTCACGTCCCGCTCGCCGTCGCGACCGATGACTCCGAGGATGCCGAAGGTGACGATGGTGGTCAGGACATACGCGCCAAGGTAGATGAGCACTGGTGCGGGGCCGCGCTCGGGGCCAGCCCAGACCGCCGCCAGCAGGTAGCCCGCGTGGGCCACTGAGCTGTACGCCAGCATCCGCTTGATGGAGCGCTGCGCCAGGGCGACCAGGTTCCCGATGAGCATCGTCAGGACCGCCAGGAACGCGACCGGCTCGGACCATACCGAGAGGTGGCCGGGGAAGGCCTCGTAGAGGACCCGGGCCAGCGCCAGGAAGCCGGCGGCCTTGACGCCGGTGGCCATCAAGGTGGTGACCGGGGTCGGTGCGCCATCGTAGACGTCGGGGGCCCACATGTGGAACGGTGCGGCGGCCACCTTGAAGCCGAGGCCGATGATCAGCAGCGCCAGACCGGCCATGGCCATGACCGAAAGCGGCGCGCCACCGAGCTGGCGGCCGATGGCCGCGAGATCGGTGGTGCCGGCCGCGCCATAGACGAGGGCAATGCCATAGAGCAGGAATGCCGAGGCGAAGGCACCGATCAGGAAATACTTGATGGCCGCTTCGCAGGCGAACTGGCTGCGCCGGTCAAATCCGGCCAGGACATAGAGCGCCACCGACATCACTTCGAGTCCCAGGAAGAGGACGATGAGGTCGGAGGCCCCGGCCAGGAACATCATCCCGATGGCGGTGAACAGCACCAGCGGGTAGTACTCGGGGGCCAGGAGATTCTCCCGCTCCATGTAGCTCAGCGACAGCATGATCACCCCGGCGGTGGCCAGGAGGATCAGCCCCACGGAGGCAAACCGGAACGAGTCCAGCGCCACCATGGGGGCTCCCTCGAGCGGGGTGGCCCCGATCCAGCAGAGGAGCAGCAACCCCGCGCCTGCGGCCGCCACTCCGGCCAGGCTGACCCAGCCGACCAGGCGGCTGTCGGCCGCCGTCTGGTGCCGCCAGGCGGTGACCAGCAGCGCCACCAGGGAGGCGGCGGTGAGGATCAGCTCGGGGAGCAGGGCCAGCGCCATTCCCGCGGGGCGCGCCATATCGATGGGGGTCACTGCGGGCCTCCCGCCGTGGCACGGATCGCGGTGTTGCCGGCCACCGGCTCCGCGATCCGCAGGTGTTCGATGTACTTCCGGGAGGCCGGTTCCATCTTGTCGAGCACCGGCTTGGGATAGAGGCCCAGCCAGATCATCCCCAGCAGGAGCGGCAGCAGCACCACCACTTCCCGAAGGTTGAGATCCAGCAGCTTTTCGTTCTCGGGCTTGTCGAGCTTTTCGAACAGCATCCGCTGGAGCGCCCAGAGCAGGTACGCGGCGGCAAAGATCACCCCCGTGGTGGCGACGGCGGTGGCCCAGGGATACCGGGCAAAGGTGCCGATCAGCACCAGGAACTCGCCCACAAACCCGCTCAGGCCGGGCAGGCCGATCGAGGCCAGCGCGGTGATGACGAAGGCGGCGCTGAACAGCGGCATGACCCGGGCGATCCCGCCGAAGGCGGAGATTTCCCGGGTGTGCCGGCGCTCGTACAACATGCCGATCAGGAAGAACAGCGCCCCGGTGGAGAGTCCGTGGCCAATCATGACCATCAAGGCGCCCTGCACCCCTTGCACGGTGCCGGCCCAGAGACCGAGGATCACGAATCCGAGGTGACTCACCGAGGAGTATGCCACGAGCTTCTTGACGTCTGGTTGGACCATGGCCACCAGGGCGCCATAGACCACCCCGATGACACCAAGGCCGATCATCGTATAGGACACACCCCAGCTCATGGCGGCGTACGGGAAGATCGGGTTGGCAAACCGGAGAAAACCGTAGGTGCCCATCTTGAGCAGGACCGCGGCCAGCAGCACCGATCCGGCGGTCGGTGCCTCGACGTGGGCATCCGGCAACCAGGTGTGGAATGGAAAGATCGGCACCTTGATGGCAAACGCCAGCGCGAAGGCCATGAACGGCAGCACCGCCACGGTGGAGATGGCCAGCGACTGCCCCTGGAGGTGCTCGTAGGCAAACGACCAGACCCCGGTCTGGACCCGTACCCACCAGGCGGTGTAGATGATCGCCACCAGCATCAGCAGCGAGCCCGCCATGGTGTACAGGAAAAACTTGAAGGCGGCGTAGTGGCGGTTGCCACCACCCCAGATCCCGATCAGGAAGTACATCGGGATCAGCATCAGTTCCCAGAAGACGTAGAACACGAACAGGTCGAGCGCCAGGAAGACGCCGATCACCCCGGTCGTCAGCGCCAGCAGGAGGGCGTAGTACCCCTTCTCCTGCTTGGCGATGTAGGTCCAGCTGCTGAGGACGCACAACGGCAGCAGCATCGTGGTCAGCAGGACCATGAAGAGGGAGATGCCGTCGATCCCCAGCCGGTAGTGAATGCCCCACCCCGGGATCCACGGGGTGGAACTGACCAGCTGCAGGGTGCCGGGCGCGGTATCCACCGCCCACCAGAGTCCGATCGACAAGATGAATTCGATGGTGGTGACGACCAGCGCCGTGCGCTTGGCCGCGGCGGCCGAGCCGAGGGCGATGGCAATCATTCCCGCCAGGGGGATCACGATCAGGGCATGGAGGATCCACTGCCCGTAGCCGATGGAATCAAGGAAGGCCGTCATCATCGGTTACCGGGTCATGGCGCGGAGGAGCCACACCGCGCCGAGCAGGAATGTGAGCACGTAGACACCGACCTGACCGGTCTGGAGGCGGCTGCCCAGCCAGCCCAGTCCGCGCGCCGTGGCGGCCGAACCGTGGACCATGAGCCCGTCGATCAGCCCCTTGTCCACGCCCTTCCAGAGGACGATGCGCGACAGCCCGACCAGCGGCCGGACCACCACCGCGTGGTAGAGCTCATCGATGTAGTACTTGTGGTAGATGACCCGCCAGAGGCCCCGCTCGTCCGGGGCCTCTCCGGCGGCCACCAGTGCCGCCCGACCGGTGCTGCGGAAGCCCCAGGCCAGGCCGGCCACAGCGATGAACACCGCACCGGCAATCAGCATCGCCTCGGTGGCGCCATGCGGCAGGTCGAGGGCCGCGAATCGGAGTGCCGGCTCCAGCACCGGCTCCAGCCAGGTGTCCAGCAGGTGATGGGGCAACCCCGGGATGAATCCGGGCAGGTTGAGCAGGCCGCCGGCCAGGCTCAACACTCCGAGGACCAGCAGCGGGCCGGTCATGATCCACGGCGCCTCGTGCAGGTGTTCCTGCTCCGCCTGCCCGGTCCGGTTCTGGCCCAGGAAGGTCATGCTCATGAGCCGCGCCATGTAGAATGCCGTCATCAGCGCCGCCGCGAGTCCCATTCCCCAGAACAGGTACCAGATCGGCGCCTCCGCTGCCCGCGAGAAGGCAAAGGCCAGGATCTCATCCTTGGAGAAGAAGCCGGAGAAGATCGGGATCCCGGCAATGGCCAGAGTGGCGATCATCATCAGCCCGTAGGTCCACGGCAGGTACCGCTTGAGGCCGCCCATGTTGCGCATGTCCTGTGGATCGGCAGGCGAGTGGGTGGCATGGAGGGCGTGGTGCATGGCGTGGATCACGCTGCCGGAACCGAGGAAGAGCAACGCCTTGAAGAAGGCGTGGGTGACCAGGTGGAAGACGCCGGCCACGTACGCCCCGGTCCCCACGGCCAGAAACATGTAGCCGAGCTGGGAGACGGTGGAGTACGCCAGCACCTTCTTGATGTCGTATTGCCGGAGGCCGATGGTGGCGGCAAAGACCGCCGTCAGGGCACCGATACCCGCCACCACCATGCTGGTGGTCGGCGCCATGGCAAAGAGCACGCTGGTCCGCGCCACCAGGTACACGCCGGCGGTGACCATGGTGGCGGCATGGATCAGCGCCGACACCGGGGTGGGACCGGCCATGGCGTCGGGGAGCCAGGTGTAGAGCGGGATCTGGGCCGACTTGCCGGTGCAGCCGACAAACAGCGCCATGGTGATCAGGGTAACGATCCCGCCGCCCACCACGAGGCCGGTTGGCGCCAGTTCGGCGATCTCGCTGAATTCGAGTGTCCCCAGCGACCACCAGAGGGTGAACATCGCGACCAGGACCCCGAAGTCGCCGATCCGGTTGACGATGAACGCCTTCTTGCCCGCATCGGCGTTGGCCTTGTCCTGGTACCAGAAGCCGATCAGCAGGTAGGAGCAGAGGCCGACCCCTTCCCAGCCGATGAACAGCACCGGCAGGTTCGAGCCGAGCACCAGGATCAGCATGAACGCGACGAACAGGTTCAGGTAGCTGAAGTAGCGGGCGTACCCCGGGTCGGCGCGCATATAGCCGACGGAAAAGATATGGATCAGGCTGCCGATGCCGGTAATGACCAGCATCATGACCACCGAGAGCTGGTCGACCTGGAACTGCAGCGCCAGCTCGAGGGTGCCCACCGTCATCCAGTCCCAGTAATGCACCAGGATCGGGCCGGCGTGGGGCGCGGACCGGACTTCGAGAAAGACGAGGATCGCGATCACGAAGCTGCCGACCAGGACCGCCGGTCCGACCATCGACACGATCCGCTTGGCGTCCGGCCGCCAGAGCGCCAGCGCGCCGTTGACCAGGAACCCCAGAAACGGCAGCAACACCGCCATGCCGATGGCGGACACGACGCCCCCCGATGAAGCCGGGGCAGCAGCCTCGGCGCCTCCGGTGGCCTGGGCCAGGAGCGGGGCAAGGCCCGCCAGGACGGAGAATGTCATCAGCCGTGGAGCAAGTTGATGGACTTGAGGTCGACCGAGCGGGTGTGCCGGAAGATGGCCAGAATGATCGCCAGGCCGACTGCCGCCTCTGCCGCCGCGACCGCCATGACAAAGAAGACCATGACCTGGCCGCCAAATCCGTGCACCTGGCTCAGGGCCACGAAGGAAAGGTTCACGGCGTTGAGCATCAGCTCGACGCACATGAACAGCACGATCACGTTGCGGCGCACCAGCACCCCCACCACCCCGATGGAGAACAGCACCGCAGACAGGACGAGCGAGGGACCGAGGGGCATCAGATCTTCCGCTTGGCGAGAACGACCGCGCCGACCGCCGCGGCCAGCAGGAGCACCGAGGTGATCTCGAACGGCACCAGGTACGTCGTAAAAAGGGACTCGGCGATTCCACCCACCACCCCGCGCTCGGCGGTGCCAGCCAGCGCCTGCGCGGCACCGGGGAATGCTGCCGTGGGGCTGCTGAGGGCGGTGGAGCCCAGGGGGTCGGCTTCAACCGCGATCCGGCCTGCCGAGTACCGGCCCAGCGCGACGAGTTCCAGCAGCAGGACCGCGCCAACCGCCAGACCCACCACCCGCATCGGCGGCGCGCGGAGGTCGGCGGGCCCGTCGCCGATATTGAGGAGCATGATCACGAACAGGAACAGCACCATGATGGCGCCGGCGTACACCAGCACCTGGATCACCGCAATGAATTCGGCGCCGTGCAGCAGGTAGATCCCCGCCAGGCCGAACATCGCGGACACCAGCCACATGACGCTCGCCACCGGGTTCCGGGCGCTGATGCAGCCCAGCGCCGAGACCACCGTGCAGGCGGCCAGGATGTAGAAGACCGTCTCGGCCATCACTCGCCCCGCGGGTCGGTGGGGTCCCAGAGCGTGCTGACGGGATGGGTCTGGGCCGTCAGGCGCTCGAGGTCGTAGACGAAACGGTCCCGGCTGTACTCGGCGTTCTCGTAGTGCACCCCGACATGGATCGCCTCTTCGGGACAGACTTCCTGGCAGTAGCCGCAGAAGACGCACCGAAACTCATCGATCTCATAGATCAGCGGATACCGATTGCCGACCTCGTCCTCGCCAGGCACCAGCTTGATGCAGTTGGCCGGGCAGATCTGCGGGCACAGTCCGCAGGCGACACACTTGGAGCGTCCCTGCTCGTCGGCCATCATCCGGTGGGTGCCCCGCCACCGGGACGAGATGGTCCAGTCGTCGGCGCTGCGCTGTTCCGGGTACTGCATGGTGACCTTGGGCTCGAACATGTGCTTGAAGGTCAGCACCATCCCCTTGAGGGTGGCCCGGATGTAGCTGACCTGCTCCTCCGGGCGCTTCATCACCTTCACGCCGACGGCCATCAGCCCTCCCCTCCGGCCACGGAGGCCGACACTGCAGTCTTCCGGTACGAGCCGCTGACGATCCGCCCGCTGTCGACCACCCAGAAGAGCAGCCATGCAAGGGCGACATTGAGGCCGAACAGGATACCCATCTTGAGCCGCACGCTGGTGATGCCGATGCCGTGATCAATGCCCCAGATGGCCGCGGTCGTGATCACCAGGTACCCCAGCGCCACCGGGATCATGAACTTCCACCCGAGCGACATCAGCTGGTCATACCGGAACCGGGGCAAGGTCCAGCGGATCCACATCACGAAGAAGATGAAGAAGAACGTCTTGAGGAAGAACATCAGTCCGGTCACCAGGGTCTGCGCCACGCCGGGCGTCTCATCCCAGCTGGTGAACGGCAGGTCCCAGCCCCCGAAGAAGAGGGTGGCCGTCATCGCCGAGATGGTGACGATGTTGGCGTACTCGGCAATGAAGAACATTGAGAACTTCATGGCGCTGTACTCGGTGTGGTACCCCGCCGTGAGCTCGGATTCCGCCTCGGGCATGTCGAACGGTAGCCGATTGAGTTCGGCGAACCCCGACACCAGGAAGAGGAAGAAGCTGATGAACAGCGGCAGCACGAACCAGAGTCCATCCTGCTGGGCGGCAATGATCGCGGAGAACCTGACGTTGCCAGTCAGCAGCAGCAGCGGGATCAGGCTCAGGCCCAGCGCCACCTCGTAGGACACCATCTGCGCGCTGGCCCGGAGCCCGCCGAGCAGGGCGTATTTGCTGTTGGACGACCACCCCGCCAAGGCGATGCCGTAGATGCCGAGAGAACTGATGGCGAGCACGAACAGGAAGCCGATCGGCAGGTCGGCCACCACCATCGGCATTGCCCCGCTGTGCCGGAAGGTGCCGAGCAACGGCAGGGTGAACTCGAAGTTGACCGGCAGCGGCGAGGCCACCGGAATCACGGCAGAGAGCATCAGCGCCGGGATGAACGCGATCATCGGGGCCATCAGGAAGAGGCCGAGGTTGGCCTGGGCGGGGAAGGTCTCTTCCTTGAGGATGTTCTTGAGCCCGTCGGCGGCCGGCTGCAGCAACCCTGCCCAGCCGACCCGGTTGGGCCCGCGGCGGTTCTGCATCCAGGCCGACACCTTGCGCTCCATCAGGGTCAGCATCGCCACGCCGACCAGGATCACCGTGAAGACCACCAGCATCTTGATGACGCTGAGCAGCAGAAAGCCCTTGAATTCCGGCGTCATTCCCGTGCCCCCGTGCCAGCCGCGGCCAACTCGCGGCCGGTCAGCCCCAGTTCGGCGTAGGTCAGGCCGGCCAGCGCCGGGATCCAGGCACCCAATGCCACGAACGCATCGGCGGAGGTGTCGGGCCAGGTGCCCGACGGTTCAAGCAGGGCCAGCGCCTCGCTGGCCACCCACCACGCCGGCCGTGCCATCCCGGCACTGCTGCGCGCCTGGGTGTAGCGCTGCACCCGCTGGTTGCAGTTGACCCAGGTGCCGTTCTCTTCGGCCATCGTGGTGACCGGGAGCACCAAAGCGGCCACGCTGGCGATCCACTCCTCGTCGACGGTTCCGAGTACCAGCACGCGCGACGCCTGGCTGAGCAGCGCGGCCTCGTTCGGATCAAGCTCAGCATCCAGCACCACTACCAGGTCGGCCCCGGGAACTGCGGACAGCGCCGCGTGCCAGTCAGCAGCGCAGTCGGCCAATCGGGCGCCGTCGAGGTTGGGCACCCGCTCACTGCGGAGCGAAAGCCCTGGGATACCGGCCAGCGGGGCCACAGGTCCAGTGGGCACCCTGATGGCGGCGGTCACCTGCCCTGCCCGCTGCGCCATCTGGTGCACCAGGCCGAGTGACTCGGTGGAGGCACGTCCGCTGGCAAGGATCACAACCTGACCCGAGGCCTGCCGGAGGATGGCGGCGAGCCGTTCAAGTGCGGTCGGCCAGTCGGTCGCCACGAGGCGATCGCCGTCGCGTACCAGCGGGGCCTCGATCCGGTCGCCGCGATTCATCCAACGATAGTCCGCGCGGCCCGTATCGCAGATGAAATGGCGATTGACGTCCAGATTCGGCCGCGGCCGCAGCCGGACCACCACGTCATCCCGGGTGTCGATCATGATATTGCAGCCCTGGGTACAGCCGGGGCAGATGCTGGCGGTTTTGTCGAGGTCCCAGGCGCGGGCCTTGTGGAGGAAGTCCTTGCTGACGAGCGACCCGACCGGGCAGAGATCCACCACGTTGCCGGCCCAGGGATGGTCCAGCGTCTGGCTGGGATCAATCCCGATGAAGGCGCGGTCGCCCCGTTCCGACACGTTGAGCACCGGGGTCTCCGCCACGTCGTCCATGAAGCGGACGCAGCGGGTGCAGAGGATGCAGCGGTTGGCCACGTAGAGGATATCGGGGCCGAAATCCTCGACCGGATTGTACCGCTTGGCGTAGTCGGAGTACCGGGTGGCGGCCCGGCCCTCCTGGAAGACATAGTCCTGCAGCTCGCACTCGCCGGCCTGGTCGCAGATCGGGCAGTCGAGCGGGTGGTTGATCAGCAGGAACTCCAGCACGCTCTCGCGGGCCTTCCGGGCCTGGTCGCTGCCGGTATGGACGACCTGGCCCTCGGCCACCGTCGTGACGCACGCCGGCATGAGCTTGGGCGCCTTCTCCACCTCGACGAGGCACATCCGGCAGACCGCCGGCGAGGGGAGCGAGGGGTGATAGCAGTAGTGCGGCACCAGCACGCCGGCCTGCTTGGCGGCCTCGATCAGCGAGGTGCCCTTGGGCACGCTGACCGACAGTCCGTCGATGGTCAACGATACGAGTTCAGCGCTCATCGACTCAGGCCCCCACCAGCGTCGGCTGCCGCGCCCCGGAAAGATAGGCATCGAACTCGCCGCGGAACTTGGCAATGCCGCTGACGATCGGCGCGGCGCAGGAGTCGCTCAGGACGCAGATGGTCTTGCCGGTCATGTTCTCGGAGAGATCGAGGAGCAGGCCGAGGTCCTCGGTCTGCCCCTCCCCGCGGAGAATCCGCTCCAGGATTTTGGTGGTCCAGGCGGTGCCCTCGCGGCACTGGGTGCACTGGGCGCAGCTCTCGTGGGCGTAGAACTTGGCCAGGCGGTACACCTCGTACACCACATCGGCAGAGTCGTCGAGCACGATGAATCCGGCCGACCCGAGCATCGAGCCCTTCTCGATGATCCCCTCGTAGTCGCAGAGGGCACCTTCCGCTTCGTCCCTGGTCATGATCGGCACCGAGGAGCCGCCGGGAATGACCGCCTTGAGGGTCCGCCCCGGCCGCATGCCGCCGGCCAGGTCGTGGATCAGGTCCTTCATCGGGAAGCCCATGGTGACTTCATAATTACCCGGCTTCTGGATCTGCCCGCAGACCGAGAAGAGCTTGGTGCCGGTGCTCTTCGGGTTGCTGAGGCAGAGTCCCTTGTACCACTCGCAACCCTGGTTCAGGATGTGCGGCACCGCGGCCAGGGTTTCCACGTTGTTGATCGTCGTCGGCATGCCGAACAGGCCGGCCTGGGCCGGGAACGGGGGCTTGATCCGCGGGTTGCCCCGCTTGCCCTCGAGCGAGTTCATCAGCGCCGTCTCCTCGCCGCAGATGTAGGCGCCGGCGCCGCGATGCAGGATGATGTCGATCCGCTTGCCCGAGCCGAAGGCGTTGGCGCCCAGCGCCCCCGCGGCGTAGGCCTCCTCGACCGCGGCGGTCATGATGCGCAGCGGCTCAGTGAACTCACCCCGGATGTAGATGTAGCAGGTCTCGGCCCCGATGGCATAGGCGCCGATGGCACACCCCTCGATGAGGGCGTGGGGCGTCCAGCGCATGATCTCGCGATCCTTGAAGGTGCCCGGTTCGGATTCGTCGGCGTTGCACACGAGGTAGTGGGGCTTGCCGTCATTCTTCGGCATGAAGCTCCACTTGAGCCCGGTCGGGAACCCGGCGCCGCCACGACCGCGCAAGCCGGACGCCTTGAGTTCCTCAATAATGGCGTCGGGGGTCATGCCGAGTGCCTTGCGCAGCGCGACGTAACCGCCGCGTTCGATCCAGCCGGCATAGGTCCGCGCCGGGGCATCGCCGAAGTGCCTGGAGAGCACCACCGTTTCGCGGGGGTGACTGGGATGCGGATAACCCATCAGGCATACCCCCTGAGCAGTTCGGGGACCCGGTCGGGGGCGACGCTATCGTGGAAGTCGTTGCCGATCATCACCGGGGTGGCGAAGCCGCAGGCGCCGAGGCACTCGACTTCGATCACCGTGAAGCGGCCATCCGGGCTGGTGGCACCGAGTTCGCCGCACTGGGTGGCCTCGAGCAGCGCCTTGAGCACGTCGCTCGAGCCGCAGAGGTGGCACGGCGAGGTGGTGCACACCTGGACCACATGGCGTCCCATGGGGTGCTGGTAGTACATGGTGTAGAACGAGACCACCCCGCGAACGTAGGCTGGGGTCAGGCCCAGCACCTCGCCGACCTCCGCCATGGCCTGCGGCGAGATCCAGCCGCGGGCCTCCTGGACCATCCAGAGGGCCGGCAGCAGGCAGGCCTGCTTGGTGGGGTACTTGGGAAACAGTGCCTCGAGCTTGGCCAGAACGGCTGCCACGAACACCGGTTCGTGGACGCCGCTGGCGGCATGGGCACCGGCATGTCCGGCTGCGCTCATCGGTCAATCTCCCCCATCACGATATCCACGCTGGCGTTGATCGCGATCACGTCGGACAGCAGGGCGCCCGTGCACATCTTCGGCAGGGCGGCCAGGTTGATGAACGACGGCGGCCGGATCCGCCAGCGCACCGGCTTGGCGGTGCCGTCGGACACAAAGTAGGTGCCCAGCTCGCCCTTGGGATTCTCCACCCCGAAATATGCCTCGCCGGGCGGCGCATCGATCCCTTCCATGACCTGCTTGAAATGGAAGATCATCGCTTCCATGTCGCTCATCGCCCGAGACTTGGGCGGCAGGATGACCCGGGGATCGGCAACGTTGATCGGACCCGGCTTGAGCCGGTCCAGCGCCTGCGACAGGATCCGGGTGCTCTGGTGCATCTCCTCGAGCCGTACCAGGTAGCGGTCGTAGATGTCGCCGTGCTCGCCCACCGGGACGTCAAAGTCATAGCTCTCGTAGTCGAGATACGGCTTGTCCTTGCGCATGTCCCAGGCGACACCACTGGCGCGGAGCATCGGCCCGGAGAGGCTGTAGTTGATCGCCTCCTCGGCGGTCATGACGCCGACACCCTGGGTCCGCCCGATCCAGATGGCGTTCCGGGTGAACATCGTGTCCACCTCACGCAGGGTGTCCGGGAAGGTGGCGCAGAAGTCTCGCAGACCCGCCTCGAAGCCCTCGGGGATGTCGGCCATCATGCCACCCACCCGGGACACACTGGTGGTGAGCCGGGCCCCGGTCCACATCTCCTGGAGATTATAGATCCGCTCCCGTTCCTGGAACGACCAGAGGAACGGGGTAAAGGCCCCCAGGTCGATTCCGGTGGTGCCCAGCCAGACCAGGTGGGAGATGATCCGGCTCATCTCGCACGCAATAACCCGCAGCACCTTGCAGCGTTCGGTGATCTCAATGCCCATCAGCTTCTCGGCGGCCAGTGCCAGCGCCACGTTGTTGGCCATCGGCGAGAGGTAGTCGGTCCGGTCGGTGAGCGGGATAATCTGGTTGTAGTGGCGGTATTCGCCCAGCTTCTCGAACCCGGAGTGCAGGTACCCCACGTGGGGGATGCAGCGCAGCACCGTCTCGCCATCGAGCTCCAGCACCAGGCGGAGCACGCCGTGGGTGGCCGGGTGCTGCGGACCGATGTTGACCATCATCGTCTCGGCCGGGAGGTCCTGCCCCGGAATCGGCACCCTGAGAGGGGTGCGGGTGGCACGGCCGCTGGCATCGATCGACGGGGTCGCCAGCGCCATTTCCACGGTGCGGGTGCTCATGCGCCCTCCAGCCGGCCACTGGCCTCAAGCCGCTCCTGCATGTCCTTCGGCAGGTCATTGTACGCCTGGGCGATCGAGAGCTCTTCCATCGAGTAATTGGCCTCGGGGGTGATACCCAGCGCCTGCCGGGTCTGCTCTGCCCTGGTATAGTGTCCACGGAGCGGAAAGCTCTTCCGCAGGGGGTGCCCCTCGTTGTACGACTCCCACATCAGGATGCGCCGCAGGTCGGGGTGGCCATGGAAGCTGACGCCGAACATGTCGAAGACCTCGCGCTCGAGCCAGTCGGCCCCGCGCCAGAGGTCCACGACCGAGTCCACAACGAGCGGCGCCGACTGCTGCAGTGACACCTTGACCCGGAGATCCTCGGCCCGATCCAGGGCACGCAGCTGGTAGACAACCTCAAGCGGATGCTCGGGATCGCGGTAATCCACCGCGGTGACATCGACGAGGTAGTTGTACTCCTGGCCCGGCGTATCCCGGAGCCAGGTCAGGATATCGTGTGCGCGTGCCGCGGCAACCCAGACGATGGCGTCGCCGCAGATCAGGTCATCCCGCTCCACTGCCGCCCCAAAGGCCGCACGGAGTGCCGCCACCGACGCCGAGGGGCCGGTCATGCCGAGCGGGTCTGGTGCACCGAGTTCCCGAAGGGCTCGGAAAGCTCGTCAATGCGTTCCGGCGCCAGGAAGAGGCCGTCGCTGTTGACGAGGTGTTCCTGCCGCAAGGTGGGATCGGTGAAGGTCTCACCCATGATCTTCTTCTGGAGCATCATGATCCCGTAGATGAGCCCCTCGGGCCGCGGCGGGCACCCCGGGACATACACATCCACCGGGATGATGGTGTCGATGCCCTGCACCATGGCGTAGGTGTCGAAGATGCCGCCGGTGGAGGCGCAGGCCCCCATGCTGATGGCCCACTTGGGCTGGGGCATCTGGTCCCAGACCCGGCGGATGACCGGTGCCAGCTTGAACGGCAGCCGTCCGGCGCAGATCAGGACATCGGCCTGGCGCGGGGAAAAGCTCATCCGTTCCATGCCAAAGCGCGCCAAGTCAAAGCGGCCTGCAGCGCTGGCCATGAATTCGATGGCGCAACAGGCGGTGCCAAACGGCATCGGCCACAGAGAATTGGACCGGGCCCAGTTCTGGAGGAAATCGAGCCGGGTGGTGATGAAGTTGGGCGATGCCGCGTCGAGTGCGGTGGCCTGGTCACCGGTGGAGTCCGGTGGTGTCAATCCCATTGCAGCGCTCCGCGCTTCCAGATATAGAGGTAGCCCACGCCGAGGATCAGCATGAACAGGAACATCTCGAGCATCAGCACTCCCGCCATGGCGCCGAGCTGGTGGAAGGCCACCGCCCAGGGAATCATGAACACCACCTCGATGTCAAAGATGATGAACAGCATCGCCACCAGGTAGAACTTGACCGAGAAGCGCTCCCGGGCATCACCGATGACGGGCATCCCCGATTCGTACGGCGCCACCTTGACCGGGGTGCGCCGATAGGAGCTGAAGATGTGCGACATCCCGAGCATCAGGATCGCGTTGGCGACCACGAAAAGCAGCAGGATGAGGATCGGAACGTAGGGCTGGAGCATGCGTAGGCGGCCCTCGTGAAATTCTTCACAACCTCGAACAGTGCCGGAAAGTAACGCCGCCCAATATCTTCTTCAACCCGCCCCGGATGCCCGCAAAAGGCTGGCAGCGCTATATTTGCCGCCGACCCACTCCCCTTTCCCGCCCCGGCGGGTTCCCCCCGACCGACGCGAGGCCCGATGTCGATCAAGTCCGACCGCTGGATCCGCCAGATGGCCACCACGTACGGCATGATCGACCCCTTCACCGACGGCCAGGTGCGCGAGGTCGACGCCAGGGGACGCAAGGTCATTTCGTACGGCGTCTCCTCCTACGGCTATGACATGCGGGTGGCGCCCGAATTCAAGATCTTCACCAACGCGCTCTCCGCGATCGTCGACCCGAAGGATTTCGATCCCAGGAGCTTCGTCGAATTCACCGGGGAGGTGTGCATTGTCCCGCCGAACAGCTTTGCCCTGGCCCGGTCGGTGGAATACTTCCGGATTCCCCGCAACGTCCTGACGATCTGCGTCGGCAAGAGCACCTACGCCCGCTGCGGCATCATCACCAACGTCACCCCGTTCGAGCCGGAGTGGGAAGGTCACGTCACCCTGGAGATCAGCAACACCACCCCGTTGCCGGCCAAGGTTTACGCCAATGAGGGGATCTGCCAGGTGCTGTTCTTTGAGGCCGATGCGGATGATGTCTGCGAAATCAGCTATGCCGACAAGGCCGGCAAGTACCAGGGCCAGCGCGGGGTGACCCTGCCCCGGCTCTGAGTGTCCTGGTCAGGCCGGCGCCAGCGGTTTGCCCTGGTACACCACCCGCCAGGTGGCCAGGTCGGCTTCCATGATCCGGGCCGCATCCAGCGCCAGGTCGCCCAGCGGCAGGCTCTCCAGGTCGCCTGGAACACCGAGGCGCTCCAGGCGGCCCTGCAGGTCACGCAGCCGGTGGGCCAGCGCCACCGAGCGCAGCGACGATCCCAGCATGTCTGCCTGCCCGAGGAAGCCGTGCCGCGCCGCCCCGAAAGCGGGCAAGACGATGGCGGCAAAGGTCAGCACCACTCCGACCATCCCCGGGTAGTGCCACTCGGCCACCCCCACCAGCGACCACGGCAGCAGTGGCATCAGGTGGGCCACAGCCGCCAGCAGCGCCCCGGCAAAGGCCAGCTCCACCTGCGGGTGCATCCGGTGCTCCACGGCACCCAGTTGTGCCGCCATCCGGGTGTGGTATGACGCCTGCACCGCCAACTCGTGCTGCCACAGGAACCGCCGACACGATTCGAGCGTGCCAGCGTCAAGCGTGCCGGAGGGCATCCCCGCCTCCCGCACCACTGCCCGGACCAGCCACCCCCCCCAGTCGTTGCGCGGATCCCCTTCCCACACCAACCGTGAGTGCCGCGCCAAGTAGCCGGTCCGGCCAATCGGCCAGAGAAAAGTCAGGTGACGCATCCGTTCCGCCAGGGCGCGATAGTCCAGCCAGCGGCGGTGGTGCTGTCCGGCCCGACCCCGCGACACCACCAGCCAGATGGTCAGCAACATCGCCACCTCGACCGCAGCCAGCGCCACCGACCAGACCCCGGGACCATGGAGATAGGTCCCGGTCAGTGCCAGAAGCACGGTGACCCATGACAGGCTGAAGACGGTGGCAAAGGCACTGCGGTAGCGATTGGCGTAGTAGGTGGCCAGGCGATCGGCCCACCCGTACTGGGGCGCGAACGCTGCTACCAGATGGCCCTGAGTGGCCGCCGAGAGCGTGGCGGGATCGGCCCAGCGCGCCAGCCACTCCGCCCGGGCCGACTCGGGATAGGGAAGCGGGAAGTCGGGTCGGAAGAGTCCCCGCAGCAGCCGCAGGAAACTCCCCGGCCAGCCCACGATAGGCAGTGCTCCCCGCTGGTTGGCCTCGACCACCGCCCGGAACGCCTTGCCGAGGTAGCCTCGCCGATGCCGCTCGGCAAAATACTGTTCTCGCAGGTCCAGGGTGTCCGGGGGTAGCAACAGGCGACGCACCGCCCCGGACAGCCCCGAAAGCCCGGTTGCGGCACCCTGCTCCGGTCCTGCAGGATCGAGGAGCCAGGGGTCGGTGGGACGGGCCGGGTCCACGACGACTACCGGTACCTCCTCGCGCAGCGCGTAGGCGACTTGGTTCGCCGTCCCCCCTGCGCCATCCGCCGATTTCAGGTCCCAGACCACGAGCAGCAGGTCGCAGTGATCCACCACAGCCCGGCCACCGGCCACGAAGCCGTCGAAGCGGCCGGCGCGCCCGTCCATCACCAGGGTGCGGCTGGCGGCGGCGCTCAGCCGGTCAAACTCCGGCAATTCCTCGGGGTGGTCAAAGGTGGCGCGGTAGGCGGTCTCGGGAAACGGCAGGATCAGGTGCAGGTCAAAGCGCGGCGCGCCCGGCGTCGTCGCCTCATCGATTGCCGCCGCGGCGGCCAGCCGGTCGGCCCCTTCGGCCAGGGAGGTCACCAGCCGCATGGCTGCGGCATCCCCGGCGTACCAGGGTCCACGGGCACTCTCCACCGCCACCCGGACACCCCGCAGCACCGAGGCGATCGCGGCCTGGACTGCTGGCGCGGCCTCGCGGGGCAGTCGGTTCCAGCGGTGCCCCACCACCCCGACCCGGAAGACCAGGCGGGGACGGGGTGGGTGCGATACCGGGGACGGGGGCATCCAGAGAAGATGCCGCCGCAATTCGTCGCGTCAAGCGGCAGGGGCGCCGTTGCAACGCGCGGCCACCGGAGCTAACCTCAAGTTTGCAGCCAATTCGTGGGAGAGGACCGGACCCCATCGCACACGACATCTTTGTCAGCCACTCCAGCAGCGACGCGCCGGTCGCCCTGGCCATTGTCAATGCCCTCGAATCGAGCGGCATCCGCTGCTGGGTGGCCCCGCGCGACATCGAGGGCGGCCAGATCTGGGCCCAGGCGATCATGACGGCGATCGAGAACGCCCGGGCGCTGGTGGTGGTCTTTTCGAGCCACGCCAACCGCTCGGCCCACGTGCTGACCGAGGTCGATACCGCGGTGCGCCAGGGATGCATCGTGGTGCCGTTTCGGATCGAGGCGGTGGACCCCGAAGGCGCCCTGGCCTATCACCTGCGAACCCGGCACTGGCTCGACGCCCTGACCCCCGAGCTCGAGGGACACATTCGTCGGCTGGTGGACACGATGTCCCGGCTGCTCAAGGACGCGCCTGACAGCAAGGAATCGCCCAGCCAGCCGTGGCTCCGCACCACCCCTCCCGCACAGCCGGACCCGCCGCCGCCGGGGCCCCCGCGGCGGTGGCGACGCACCGGCGCCAGGATTGGCCTGGTCATCGCCGGCGTGATGGCCGTCGGTGCCATCCTGATGTCGCTGGGGAGGGGCACGGGACAGTTCGAGATTCGCGACGCCAGCGTGCCGAGCGAACCGGTCACCCTGCCGGTGCGGGTGTCGGGGGTGCGTTTCTTCGAGGCGGGCAAGGAGATGCCCGCGACCGGTGCCCGCGAACACGCCACCCGGTTTGCCGCAGGGGCCTCGCGCTACATCTATGTCCAGCTCGACCTCGAGCATGGCGTCTCCCCGCGCGAGGTCCGGGTCCCGATCACCTGCACCATTACCGATGCCGAAGGAGCGGTGCTGACCACGATGACGGCCACCGGTCGGATCCAGCCGGAATGGACCGGCAGCAACTGGGCTTCAGGGTGGGGCACCGAGGGCGGGGGAACGTGGCAATCGGGGCGCTATCATGCCGACTGCAGCTATGGCGCCAAGTCGATCGCCACCGGCGACTTCGAGGTCGTCGGCGGTGGCGCGGCCCCAGCCCCGCCGGTTCCCGCCGGCGCCGAGCGGCTCGACTCCCGAATCCCTGAGCTGAACGGGCGGGTGGCCGCGATCCGGTACTTCCCCGATTTCGCCGGCCCACTGACCGCCCGCCCCGATCGCCGCTATGCCAGTGTGTTCTCTGCCAGCGACCTGCTCTATCTGGGCATCGAGCTGGAACTGGACTATGCCGCGGTGGAACGGAAACTCTCGATCGAGAGTATCTGTGTGATCACCACCGCGGACGGGGCGAGCTTCGGCACCATGACGCTGCCGATCAATCCGGAAGTGGGGTGGACGGGGAGCTACACTGCGGGGAGCTTCGGGTGGCAGGAGCCGGGTCGCTGGTCGCAGGGCACCTACCGGATCGCCTGTCGGGTCAACGGCCGTTTGGTGGCCAGGGGCGCGGTCAACGTCCGGTAGGGGGCGCTACCGCGCCGAGAGCGTGGCCTTGAGGAAGTCGCGATTGAGCTGGGCAATCGTCTCGACGCTGATCTCCTTCGGGCAGGCGGCCTCGCATTCCCCGAAGTTGGTGCAACCGCCGAAGCCCTCGATGTCCATCTGCCCCACCATCGCCAGCGCCCGCCGGTACCGTTCCGGCTGCCCTTGCGGCAGCAGGCCCAGGTGGGTGGCCTTGGCGGCGGTAAAGAGCATCGCCGAGGCGTTGGGGCAGGCCGCCACGCAGGCGCCGCAACCGATGCACTCGGCCGCGTCCATGGCGCGATCCGAGGACTCCTTGGGGATCTGAATCGCGTTGGCATCCGGGGCGCTGCCGGTGGCGGCTCCGATGAATCCCCCGGCCTGGATGATCCGGTCGAGGGCGCTTCGGTCCACCACCAGGTCGCGGACCACCGGAAAGGCGTTGGCCCGCCACGGCTCGACGGTGATGGTGTCGCCGTCGCGGAAGCTGCGCATATGCAGCTGGCAGGCGGTGGTGGCAGGATTGGGGCCGTGGGGCCGGCCGTTGATGACCATGCTGCACATGCCGCAGATCCCCTCGCGGCAATCGTGGTCAAAGGCGATCGGGTCGCGCCCCTCCTCGATCAGCCGCTCATTCAGTACATCCAGCATTTCGAGGAACGACATGTCGGGGCTGACGTCCGCCACGGCGTACCGCTCCATTCGCCCCTCGGCGCCGGGGCGCGCCTGGCGCCACGCCTTGAGCGTAATGGTCATCGTGGTGGTGCTGGAACCTGCCATCCCTGACTCCTCGGTCATGGGCCGCGCACGCGCGGCCCCTACTTGTAACTGCGCGTGGCGAGGTGGACGTTCTCGAACGCCAGCATCTCCTTGTGCAACCGGGGCGCTGCGGTGTCACCGGTGTACTCCCAGGCGGCGACGTACGCAAATTCGGCGTCATTGCGCTTGGCTTCGCCATCCTCCTGGTACTCTTCGCGGAAGTGACCGCCGCAGCTTTCCTCGCGCGCCAGCGCGTCGAGGCACATCAGCTCGGCGAATTCCATGAAGTCGGCCACCCGCCCGGCCTTTTCCAGTGATTGGTTCAGTTCCTCGCCGCTGCCGCCGACCTTCACATCGCGCCAGAACTCGGCCCGCAGCACCGGAATCTTTTCCAGCGCTGTCCGCAGGCCGGCGGCGGTCCGCGCCATGCCACAGTAGTCCCACATGATCCGGCCCAGCTCGCGGTGAAACGAATCCACGGTGCGGGTGCCGTTGACCGCCAGCAGCCGCTGCACCTGGGCCCGGGCCGCGGCCACCGCCTCGGTGAACTCGGGTCGGTCCACATTGACCGGTGCCGGCTTGGCGGTGGCCAGGTAGTCGCCCAAGGTGTACGGGATCACGAAATAGCCGTCGGCCAGACCCTGCATCAGCGCGCTGGCGCCGAGCCGGTTGGCGCCGTGATCGGAGAAATTTGCCTCCCCCAGCACATGCAGTCCGGGGACGCTGCTCATCAGGTTGTAGTCCACCCAGAGCCCGCCCATGGTGTAATGCACCGCCGGGTAGATCCGCATCGGCACTTCGTAGGGATTTTCAGCGGTGATACGCTCATACATCTCGAACAGGTTGCCATAGCGTTCCGCAATCAAATCCTTGCCCAGGCGCTGGATTGCCGCAGCAAAATCCAGGTACACGCCGAGCCCACCCGGCCCGACCCCGCGCCCCTCGTCGCAGACCTCCTTGGCGGATCGGCTGGCAATGTCGCGCGGCGCCAGGTTCCCGAAGCTGGGGTACTTCCGCTCCAGGAAGTAGTCGCGCTCGGCTTCGGGAATCTGGCCCGGCGGGCGCTTGTCACCCTCGCGCTTCGGCACCCAGACCCGGCCGTCATTCCGAAGTGACTCCGACATCAGGGTCAGCTTGGACTGGTAATCGCCGCTGACCGGAATGCAGGTCGGGTGGATCTGGGTGAAGCAGGGATTGCCGAACGCCGCGCCCTTCTTGTGGGCCCGCCACGTGGCGGTGACGTTGCATCCCTTGGCATTGGTCGAGAGGTAGAAGACGTTGCCGTACCCTCCGGTGGCCAGGATCACCGAGTGGCCGGCGTGGCTGGCAATCTCCCCGGTCACCAGGTCGCGGGTCACGATCCCCCGCGCCTGGCCATCCACCACCACGACGTCCAGCATTTCGGTGCGCGGGAACATCTGCACCGTGCCGGCAGCAATCTGCCGCTCCAGCGCGCTATAGGCGCCGAGCAGCAGCTGCTGGCCGGTCTGCCCGCGGGCATAGAAGGTCCGCGACACCTGCGCTCCGCCAAAGGAGCGGTTCGCCAGCAGCCCGCCGTACTCGCGGGCAAACGGCACCCCCTGGGCCACGCACTGGTCAATGATGTTCACGCTCACCTGCGCCAGCCGGTAGACGTTGGCCTCGCGCGAGCGGAAGTCGCCGCCCTTGACCGTGTCGTAGAACAGCCGGAACACACTGTCGCCGTCGTTCTGGTAATTCTTGGCGGCGTTGATGCCACCTTGCGCGGCGATGCTGTGGGCCCGTCGCGGCGAGTCCTGGAAGCAGAAGCACTTCACCCGGTAGCCCAGCTCGCCCAGCGTGGCGGCGGCCGAGGCGCCGGCCAGGCCGCTGCCGACGACGATGATCTCGAACTTCCGCTTGTTGGCGGGATTGACCAGCTTGAGCTCGAACTTGTGGCGGTCCCACATTTCGGCCAGCGGTCCGCCAGGAATCTTGGAGTCGAGATGCATCACACGCCCCCGGGGGCGAAAGCAGGAATCGTCAGGGTCATCGTCCCGCCAGTCCAGCCGCCACGCCGATCGGGATGGCCAGCAGCCCTCCCGCAATGGCGATGGTCAGCACCCAGGCAATGACCCGCCGGGCCCGGTTCCAGTGGGGATGATTGAGGCCCATGGTCTGGAAGAACGACCAGACGCCGTGGGAAAGGTGCAGGCCCAGCGCCACCATCGCCACGACGTAGAACGCCACCACCAGCGGCTGCCCGCTGAACCCTACCAGGACGTTGCGTCCCACCTCGCCGGGCTCGAACTCGGCGCCCGGAAAGATCGTGCCGGTGGTGAAGTGCAGCAGGTGAAAGACAATGAACGCCAGCAGGATGACCCCGCCGATCCGCATGCTCCGGGCACCCCAGGTGCTCGACTCGGCGCGGAGGCGCTGGTATCCCACCGGGCGGGCCTGCTGGTTGATGCGGGTCAGCTGGATGGCAGCGACGATATGCAGCACTGCCAGTCCGAGCAGCCCGATCCGGGCCACCCAGAGCAGCGGCCCGAAACTCCGCAGCCACTCGCCGTAGTGGGTCAGTGACTCGGGGTCCTTGAAAACCAGGACGTTGGACGCCATGTGGCTGAGCAGGAACCCGACCAGCAGGATCCCGCTCGCGGCCATCATGACCTTTTTCCCGATCAGGGAGCGATAGAAGTCGGCGATCCAGCCCATCGGGTTACCGCACTCCCAGACAGTGGCTGCGCACTACAGCGCGTCGACCAGCTGCTGCACCTCGCGCACCCCGGCCGCCGAGGCGTGGAGCGCGGCGCGTTCGGCCTCGGTGAGAGTTACCGTGACGATCCGCTCCAGACCCTTGGCGCCCAGCAGGCACGGCACCCCGCAGTACACGCCGTCGAGGTCGTACTCGCCGGTGAGCCACGCCGAGCACGGCAGGATCCGCTTCTTGTCGAGGGCAATCGCCTCGACCATCTGCACCGCCGCCGCGCTAGGGGCGTAGTACGCCGACCCGGTCTTGAGGTGGGCCACGATCTCGGCACCGCCGCTCCGGGTCCGCTGCACGATGGCGTCGAGCTTGTCCTGCGCCAGCAATTGGGTGACCGGAATGCCGGAGACGGTGGTATAGGAGATCAGCGGCACCATCGTGTCGCCGTGGCCACCGAGGACCATCGCCTGGATGTCCTCGACCGATACCCCGATCGCGTCGGAGAGGAACATCCGGTACCGGGCGGTGTCCAGAACCCCGGCCATGCCGATGACCCGCTCGCGCGGGAACCCCGACGCCTGCCTGGCCACGTAGCACATCACGTCGAGTGGGTTCGACACTACGATGATGATCGAGGTCGGCGCCACCCGGGCAATTTCCTTCGACACTGCGCGCACGATCCCGGCGTTGGTCTTGACCAGGTCGTCGCGGCTCATCCCGGGCTTCCGGGCAATGCCGGCGGTCACCACGAAGATCTCCGACCCCGTCGCCGCGTCGTAGCTGGTCGAGCCGATCACCCGGGCGTCAAATCCCTCCACCGGGCCGGACTGCCACTGGTCGAGCGCCTTCCCCTCCGGGATACCCTCCACCACGTCGACCATCACCACCGTGCGCGCCAGGTGCTTCTCGGCCAGCCGCTGGGCCGCCGTGGCGCCGACATTTCCCGCGCCCACCACCGTGATCTTGTTGAGCATGCTGGAGACCCGGACCTCTCGCTGAAGTACCCGCCAAGCCGTGGAATTACTGGGAAAACTAATTGCCGCGTCGGGCCCGACCAACCCCCTGCAGCTGCCGCAACCCTTCATACAGCACGATGCCGGCGGCGGTGGCCAGGTTGAGGCTCCGCACCGCGTCGGTCATCGGGATCCGGAACGACTCCTCCGGATGCTTGCCCAGGATCCGTTCCGGCATCCCGTCCACCTCATTGCCGAACAACAGGCACGAGTTGGGCTTGAACTCCGCCTCCCAGAACGGGCGGGTCGCCTTGGCGCTGAAGTACAGGCAGCGGTCCCGACTCATCGCCTCGCGAAACGCCCGCCAGCCAGGATGCAGCCAGAGATCCACCGCATCCCAATAGTCCAGCCCCGCCCGGCGCAGCTCGGCGTCGTCGATCCGGAAGCCGAGCGGCTCGATCAGGTGGAGCGCCGTATCGGTGGCGGCGCAGAGCCGCGCAATGTTGCCGGTGTTGGGAGGGATGCGGGGTTCAATCAGTGCGATATGCATGCGGCTGCTCTCCGGGGGGTTCCTGCCGTCGGTGGCCGGTCAACCGCCCCGGGTGTGCATCTCCTGTTTCGGATCGGCCCGCAGTCCCTCCAGGGTGACCAGGGTGCCACGGTCCGGCATCGCCGCCCGCTCCTCCGCCCCGCGATCGCTGCGGCCCCCCCACGCATCGGCCACCAGCGCCGTGAGTTCCGCATCGGTGGCCCCCGAACGGAGGGCCCCACGCAGGTCAATCCCTTCCCGCGCATAGAGGCACAGGAACCAGGTCCCGTCGGCGGTGACCCGGCTCCGGTCACAGGTGCGGCAGAACGGCTTGGTGGTGGAGGCGATCACGCCGAAGACGGTGCCATCCGGCAACCGGAACCGCTCCGCCGGTGCGGACCCCCGCACCACCAGTGGCTCCACCTGTCCATACCGGGCCGCAATCGCCGCCACGATCGCCTCCTGCCCCATCACCGCCTTCCCCGACCACCGGGTGGCGCCACCGACATCCATGTACTCGATGAACCGGACCTCGATGGCGCGTTCCCGCCCGTACTCGAGGAGGTCGGTCACCTCATCCGCATTGAACCCATGGATCACGACGGAGTTGAGCTTGACCGCAGCGAACCCCGCCGCGAGGGCGGCGTCGATGCCCGCCAGGACATCGGCATGCCGTGGGGAACGGGCATGGGCCAGCATCCGATCGGGCCGCAGCGTGTCGAGGCTGATGGTGACCCGCCGGAGCCCCGCCTGCCGCAGTGCCGCCGCCCGCGGTGCCAGCAGGAGCCCATTGGTGGTCATCGCCAGGTCGCGAAGTCCGGGCCGGGCCGCCAGCATCGCCACCAGGGCCTCGAGGTCGTGCCGCAGCAACGGCTCCCCCCCGGTCAGCCGAACCCGGTCCGCACCCAGCCCCTGGAAGACGCCCGCCAGGCGGTCAAACTCCTCGTAGCTCAGGATCGAGGCTTTGGGGAGCCAGACATACTCCTGCTCGGGCATGCAGTACTCGCACCGGAGGTTGCACCGGTCGGTGACCGAGAGCCGCAGGCTGCCCATCGGCCGGCCCAGCCGGTCCTTCGGCCCGGTCATCGCGGCTCCACCCAGTCCACGCTGCCGTCCAGGAAGAACTCCTTCTTCCAGATCGGCACCCGTCGCTTCAACTCCTCGATCAGGTAGCGGCACGCCTCGAACGCCGCCGCACGATGGGCCGAGGCCGCCGCCACCGCCACTGCGGCATCGCCGATCAGCAACGTCCCCACCCGGTGCCGCACCGCCACCCGGACCGGCCACTGCGCCATCGCTTCGGCCACGATCGTGGCGCATTCCCCCTCGGCCATCGGATGGTAGGCGGAGTACTCCAGTCGCTCCACCGCCCGACCTTCTTGATGGTTGCGCACCAGCCCCAGGAAGGTGGCAATGCCCCCGCACTCCGGGGCGGCCACCTCCGCCACAAGGGCGTCGAGCTGGAGGGGAAGTTCGGTCAGGAATGCCACGCTCAACCCCCGGCCATCGGGGGCAGCAGCGCCAACTCATCCCCAGCGCTCACCGGCTGGTCGGACCGGGCCTGTCGCGCGTTCACCGCCACCAGGGGGTTCAGCGGGAGTGCGGCCCCACCAGGCAGGATCCGCAGCGCCTCGACCACCCCGGCCACGGTGGCCGGCTGGGGAAGAGCCAGGCGCAGCTCGGCCGCGCCGAACAGTTCGGCATAGCGGGCAAAGAGCAGCACCGTCAGGCTGGGGGTGTCAGGCATGGGGAAACGCAAACGGGACGGCGCTGGGCCGTCCCGCTCCAGAGGCCGGTGAATTCACGCCACGGCAGGTCGATCGATCGTCGGTCAGAATGCCGGGGCCGTAGGGGGCGTCGGCTTGGCCGGCGCGTCGTCCGCCTCTGCCACGAGCGAACGCAACTCCTTGCTGGGCTTGAACACCGGCACCGGGCGCGCCGCAACCTCTACCGGTTCCCCGGTGCGCGGATTCCGAGCCATCCGGGTCTTCCGCTTGCGGATCTTGAAAGTCCCGAAGCCGCGGACCTCAATGTTCTGTTGATCCTTCAACGCCACCTTGATGGCGTCGAGGAAGGCGTCCACCACCCGGGCGCAGTCCTTCTTGGAGATCAACGGGCCCGCAGTGCGGGCCATCGCCTCCGTTACCTGTTCAACGAGGTCGGCCTTGGTCATGCTCCCCCCAGCAAGGGTTCCTGGGTCCGGCGGCGACGCGTCGGACAACAGGCCGATAGTAGGAGCTTAACCGTTGCCTGTCAAGAGGTTGCGACTCCCGAGGCGGCCCGGGCCTGGATCATCTCCATGAACTCGCCAAAATGTGGATAAGCATCGTGCGGCCCGGGAGAGGCTTCCGGGTGGTATTGCACTGCAAAAACCGGAAGTGCTTTGTGGCGAATACCTTCCACCGTTCCATCGTTCAAATTCAGGTGCGTCACCGTGAGATCGGGCGCCCCGGGCACCCCATCCGGGCCACCCTGGAGCGCAAAACCGTGATTCTGCGAGGTAATCAGGACTTTGCCAGTCACCCCGTCCTGAACCGGATGATTGCCGCCGCGGTGGCCATACGGCAGCTTGACCGTCTGGCCCCCGAAGGCCAGCCCCAACAACTGATGCCCGAGGCAGATCCCGAAGGTGGGCAGACCCGACTCCGCCAGGGTGCGGATCGTCGCCGGGGCGTAGCTCACCGCCTCCGGATCCCCGGGGCCATTGGACAGGAACAGTCCATCTGGCTTGAGGGCCAGGACTTCCGCCGCCGAGGTGGCAGCCGGAACCACCGTGACCCGGCACCCCGACTCGACCAGCATCGCGACGATATTCCGCTTCATCCCGAAGTCGTAGGCCACCACGTGGGGCCCCGATTCTCCGGCGGTGTAGCTGCCCGCCACCGTGGCAAGGCTGGCCAGATCCTGCCCCACCATCGACGGGGAACCAGCCAACTCAGCCTTCAGCGCCTCGGAGGGGGCGCTGCCCTCGGCAATGACCCCCCGCATCGCGCCGCGCTCCCGGAGATGACGAGTCAACCGGCGGGTATCGACCCCCTCCAGGGCGGGAATTCCGGCGTCATCAAGCCAGGCTGGCAACGTGCCGGTGGAGCGCCAGTTGGAGGGTTCCCAGCAGAGCTCGCGCACCACCACCCCCCGGACTTGCGGCCGGCGCGATTCCATGTCGGCGTCGTTGACGCCGTAGTTGCCGATCATCGGAGCGGTCATCACCACGATCTGACCCATGTAGCTCGGGTCGGTGAACGTTTCCTGGTAGCCGGCCAGGTTGGTGGTAAAGACCACCTCCCCGAACGACGGCGCTATGGCGCGGTGGGTGGTGCCTGGGTACCAGGTCCCATCCTCCAGCAACACAAAGGCGGGACGACCGGTTTCCCGATCGTCCCGCCGAGTGGAGGCGCCCGTCATCAGTTGCTGTCCGGCACGGCTGCGGGGGGGACCGGTACCGTCAACGGCGAAGTGCCGGGCTGTGCCGCCGGTGCCGGTTGCTGCTGCAATTGGCGCTGGACGTCGGTCATGCCGGCGGTCCGGTTGGACGCGACGAAGGAGAGCACCAGCGCCAGGAACATGAAGATGCCGCCCATCCACTTGGTCAGGGTGGTCAGCAGCGTCACCGCCTGCCGGCCTCCCATCACCATGTCGGTGGTGCCGCCACCCAGCGACGCGAGGCCGCCTCCCTGGCCGGCCTGAAGCAGGACCACGACCGAGAGGAAAACGGCGTCGATGATGAGCAGCGTGACAAGAAACGAGTACATGCCAGATATCCCGGTGTAGGCCCAACTCGGCAACTTAGTAGGACCCACCGCGCCAGTCAATTGACCCGCTCCCCGCACACGGCTGCAAGTGGCACGGGTCAATCAGGTCGGGTGGTGTCGGGGCCGTGGGAGCCTGACAGGCGCCCACCAGGCTCAGCAACAGGACCAGCGCCCTCCCCCCTGACCGGCCCATCCTGCCAAGAGTCCAGGGAGGGGGGAACGGGGTTCAGGCCAGGGCCTTCCGGCGGCGGACATGCACTCCAGCCAAGCCGATCATCCCGGTGGCCAAAAGCACGATGCTGGCCGGCTCCGGGACGACGGAACCACTATACCCCATGCTGTAGTAGTCCCCCGCACCGCAATCGTTCAAGATTGTGTTGTTGTCCATCGTCACGGCGCCGGTAAGGGCAATGGCCCTCCCACAGAGAATCTTTGCGCTGGATGTCAGCGTGATGCTCCCCTTCGCAATGATGTTTCCCAGAAACGAGGTGCTCGTTCCCAGCGTCGCGGAGCTGCCGACTTGCCAGTACACACCACCGCCGGGAGCGCCATTCAGGACCGACACCGACGAACCGCTGGCGGTCGTCAGCGTGCTGAAGATCTGGAAGACAAAAACAGCGCCGGGGTTGCCAAGGAAATTGAGAAAGAGGCTTCCGGTCAGCTGCGCCGAAGACGTGAAGCGGTATACCCCGGGCAGCAGCGTCATCCCCCCCAGATCCAACCCGGACAGGTCCGTAAAGGAGGTGTACGCGGCGAAACCATTGAATGCGGTGGTGGCATCGGCTTGCGCCTGCATCGCGATCGCGTCGGTCTGGTGGACCGTTCCGTTCAGAGTAATGCTCCCCATCCCGGTAATCGATGTCCCAGGATAGAGTCCGAGATTACCGGTGATGGTGGTGGCATTCGTGTTGGTCACCGTCGAAGCCCCAAGCACCCCGAACGGCTGGGCAGTTGCGAGCGGAGAGGCGCCTCCTTGGGCAGCCAAATGGGGGCTGAGCGGCATCGAAAACACAAGTATTGCCGCCAGGGTCGTGAGGCACAGTCTTGGCATAAGGCACCCAGGGTCATGAGGGCAATGACGCGGAGATCGCGTCATTCTACCTCAAGCTTACTGCAGTAGCGCGGAGTGCCCAATAGATCGTATGAGGGAATTGTGGACTAG